>CAUDHE010000014.1 GCA_958449275.1 uncultured Alistipes sp.
GTATCGGCGCAGATAATCGTCTATGTATCTGTCGAGTTCGGGAGTGTCGACGATCTCGATATCGTCCAGCAGTCCCGCGACGAAACGCGCGACGCCCGCGTAATCGGCCGCTTCGGTTTCGAGAATCCAGCGATCGTCGCCGTCGGGTGTGAGGTCGCGTTCGGCGAGCGGATACTCCTCGATGAGCAGATTGCGGGCCAAGAGTCCCAGGCGCAGACGTACGGGAAGGCGTCGCGCGCCGTTCATGCGGAATATGTCGATGAAGCCTTCGACATGTCGGTCGGTGTTACGCCACCGTTCGTCGAGAAGTTCGACGGAGCCTATTCGCGAGAGTTTGAATAGTTTGCACGAGTCGCTTTCGGTGTCGTAACACCATGCCTGTACGTAATTGGCCGTAAAGGCGAACGGTTCCACGCGGCGGTCGCGAACGGCGCCTCCGTGGGCGGAACGGTAGTCGCGCAGGATGACTTGGCGATGTTGTTCGATGGCTTCGATAAGTCGGCGGACATTGGTCGCGTTCGCGCCGCGGACGACTATATCGGCCAGAATCTTGTTGTCGTATACGGAATATAGCTTGCGCTTCAGATTCTGTTTCAGCACATTGGTGTCGTCTATGCTTTCGATGGCGCGTTTCAGTATGGCGGCCTCTTCCTCGGTGAAGTGTACGAGTTGCGAAATGTCTTTGAAATGCGGCGACTCTTTGTCCAGCCGAATGCGGTTGCCGCTCTTTTTTATAACGAATCCCGCCTCGCGGAACGTGTCGATGTAGCGATAAACCGTGCGGCGCGACATATCGAGGCGTTCGGCCAAGTCGTCTACGGTGTAGAGTGTGTTGGCCGTCAGCATCTTCATCAGGCGCAACATGCGTTCTATCTTCGGTTGGTCCATCTGACGGGTGTGTGTCGGACGCGACCATCGCGCCCGAAGCGCGTATTATCTGGACATTATCAGCTTTTCCAGCTCTTCTATCTGTCCCTTGAACGTCTTGTCGGTCTCTATCATGTTGGTCACGGCCTTGCACGAATGCAATACCGTGGCATGGTTGCGTCCTCCTATGGCCGCCCCTATGGCTGCCAGCGGCGATTTGGTGTGCTGTTTGGCCAGGTACATGGCTATCTGACGTGCCTGCGCCACCTCGCGGGTGCGTTTCGACGAGTTGAAACTCTGTTCGTCGATGTTGAAATAGCGGCAGACTTCTTCGGTTATGCGGGCGATCGATATCTCTTTCTGATTTACGTGCACGTATACCTTCAGGATATCTTTGGCCAGCGAGGTCGATATGCGTCGGCCGAGGAATTCGGCGTTGGCGATGAGCGACGACATGGCACCCTCGATCTCGCGGATGTTGGCCGATATGTTTTCCGCCAAATACGTGACCACTTCGTCCGAAATGGCTATGTTTCTGCTCGCGGCTTTCGTGCGGATGATCTTCACTTTGGTGTCGTAGTCGGGAATGTCCACTTTGGCCGACAATCCCCATTTGAAGCGCGTGAGAAGTCGTTGCTCGATGTCTTTCAACTCTACCGGCGGTTTGTCCGACGTGAGGATCAACTGTTTGCCTGCGAGTTGCAGGTGGTTGAATATATTGAAGAATGCGTTCTGCGTTCCCGCTTTTCCCGTAAGTTCCTGAATGTCGTCTATTATGAGCACGTCCACCATCTGATAGAAGCGGATGAAATCGGTGATCTCGCCGTTCTTGTATGCGGTTTGGAACTGAGCCTGAAATTTGTTGGTCGAGACGTAGAGGACCTGCAATTCGGGGTGGCGTTCGCGTACCTCGTGACCGATGGCCTGCACTATGTGGGTTTTGCCCAAACCCGAATCGCCGTATATATATAAGGGGTTGAACGGCGACGATCCCGGAGTGAGTGCGACGGTGCGCCCCGCCGAACGGGCCAAACGGTTGCATTCTCCTTCCACATGGTGGGCGAAAGTGTAGTTGGGGTTGAGCTGAGGATCGATGGTGATCTTCTTCAATCCCGGGATTACGAACGGATTCTTTATGTCCGAAGTGTCGGTGCGGGTGTACGATTGCGAAACGGCCGTGGTGTCGGCATGTACGGGCACACGCTCTTCGGCGTTGGGCACGGCGTAGTACAGACGCGTCTGCTGACCGTACATCTGATATATTATCTGAGAGAAGAATTTCAGATAATTTTTCTCTATATGAGCCACATAACTCTCATTGGGCACTTTGAGTCTGAGATTGGTGCCGTCGAATGCCAAAGGTATGATGGGCGCGAACCATTTCGAGAACTCCTCCTGCGAGGTGCGTTCCTTGATACGGTTGAGACACGTCTGCCATACTTCGCTGTATGTATGAGAGTTTGCCATTTTTGTTGCGTTTCTGTAATCCTTTAATTATTTGGCGAAAAAAAGCGTATCTTCGGCGCGAATTTTGTCCCTGCCGCTCTTTTGCGGGGAGCGGATAAGGTTAGTTCGGATGTCTCGGATTTGCTCTTTCGACACCACAAAGTTGTGAATAAATTTGTTAAAATAAATCGTGGCGCGACTTGTTTTTTCGGTTTTTTTATATATGGAAAAACGGGGCCTTTTCGGGGCGGAATTTTAACTCGTTGATATTGAATAATCGAAAAATAATTCGTACTTTTGCGTATTGGAAATTGAAATGCAAACAGTATCAAGTATAGCTAAAACTTATAGTAACATGGCAAACCAATTGGAACAGATCGTAATCTCGAAAGCGCAGAAATGGCTCGACGGCGATTATGACGAGGCTACCAAGAAGCAGGTCAAGTACCTGATGGATAACGATATGAAAGAGCTTACCGAGAGCTTTTACAAGGATCTTGAATTCGGTACCGGCGGTCTGCGCGGCATTATGGGCGTGGGTACCAACCGAATGAATGTCTATACCGTAGGCGCGGCGACTCAGGGACTTGCGAATTACCTTAAAAAGAATTTCGCGGGAGAGACGGTGCGGGTGGCCGTGGCTCACGACAGCCGCAACAATTCGCGCGTGTTCGCCGAGCATGCGGCCGACATATTCGCGTCGAACGGATTCGACGTTTTTCTGTTCGATTCCCTGCGTCCCACTCCCGAGCTCAGTTTCGCCATTCGTGAATTGAAATGTCATTCGGGCGTGGTGATAACCGCGTCGCACAATCCCAAGGAGTACAACGGTTATAAGGCGTATTGGAACGACGGCGCGCAGGTCACGTCGCCCCATGACGCGAACATTATCGCCGAGGTGGAGAAGATTACCGACAACTCGCAGGTGCTGACGGGAGCCAATGCCGATAAGATTGCCGTTTTGGGCGAGGAATTCGATAAAATTTATCTCGATCGCATCAAGCGCGACGTGCAGTTGTCGCCCGAGAGTGTGGCGAAGTATCACGATATGAAGATCGTCTACACGCCGTTGCACGGTGCGGGAATGCGTCTGGTGCCCGCTTCGTTGCGTAATTTCGGTTTTACCGATATAATAATGGTGCCCGAACAGGCCGTTATCGACGGAAATTTCCCGACCGTGGAATCGCCCAATCCCGAGGAACGCAAGACTATGGCTATGGCTATGGAGCTCGGCCGTAAGGAGGGGGCCGATCTGGTGTTGGCCACCGACCCCGACTCGGACCGTATAGGCGTCGCGTTGCGTAACGGCAAGGGCGAATATGTGCTGTTGAACGGAAACCAGACTCTGGCGCTTCTGATGAGTTACCAGCTTACGCGCTGGGCCGAACGAGGAGAGTTGGACGGCGGACAATATGTGGTAAAGACCATTGTGACTTCGCAGATGGCCAATGCCGTGGCGGATCACTTCGGGGTGAAGTGTTACGACTGTCTTACGGGATTCAAGTACATCGCCAAGATAATCCGCGAAAACGAGGGCAAGACCAAGTATATCGGCGGCGGCGAGGAGAGTTTCGGTTATCTGGCGGGTGATTACGTGCGCGACAAGGATGCCGTGTCGGCGTGTGCTTTGGCTGCCGAGGCTGCCGCGTGGGCCAAGGATACGATGGGGCTTACGCTCTACGAGTGGTTGCAGGAGTTGTATGTGAAATACGGATTTTTCCGCGAGGGACTCGTGTCGGTGGTCCGCAAAGGCAAGGAGGGGGCCGAGGAGATTCAGCGTATGATGGTCGATTTCCGTGCGAATCCTCCCAAGGCGCTGGCCGGGTCGGAGGTCGTGAAAGTGCGCGATTACAAGAGTCTCGAGGAGACCGATCTCGTGACGGGAGTGAAGACTCCTATCGAGCAGGATGCGAGCAACGTTTTGCAGTGGATTACGGCCGACGGCAGCATTGTGTCGGTTCGTCCGTCGGGCACCGAACCCAAGATCAAATTCTATTTCGGTGTGAAGGAGCCTTTGGCATCGGTAGCCGATTACGACAAAGTCCTGGCGCAATTGGATGCCAAGATCGAGACTGTCAAAAGGGACTTGAATTTGATTTAGCCGATGATCCGCGGCATGTTTCTGCGCAGCCGTTTGCCGTTTAGGCAAACGGCTGCGTTTATATGTATCGTTGTCGGGCAATAAAAAATCATCGATCGCGCGATCGATGATTTTTTGTGATTCGGCGGGTTAATCGCTTTGAGT
Organism: uncultured Alistipes sp.; assembly: GCA_958449275.1. Classification (GTDB taxonomy): domain Bacteria; phylum Bacteroidota; class Bacteroidia; order Bacteroidales; family Rikenellaceae; genus Alistipes. The sequence goes on from CAUDHE010000014.1 coordinate 4,559, forward strand.
ATTGTTCTATGGAGGAGGCATGTAACATTACGGGCAAAACCCGTCAAACTCTTTCCGCTTGGGTGAAGAAAGGCAAGCTTCATCCTACATATAATGGAAATAAAATATTATTTTTGCGAGAAGAGGTGAAAAAAGAGGCCAAAGTACTATAGCAGAAAATTATCTCGCCAAAAACTCGCCATTTTCATAAAATAAAACAGCGTTAAGTGCTGAAAATCAACAAATAACGCTGTTTCTCAAGTGATTCCGGCGGGATTCGAACCCACGACCCACAGCTTAGAAGGCTGTTGCTCTATCCAACTGAGCTACGGAACCAACGCAATACGCGTATCGGCGCGTTCGCGGTGCAAAAGTAAATCATTTATTTCTTTTATCCAAAATAAACATTCGTTTTTCGCCGGTCGTTTTCTCGCCCCGCGCTGCACGAACTTCGTTCGCTTATCCTTTTTGCGATGACGGCGAAATGCGTGCGGTAATTTCAATGCGATGTGTCTGAAAATCCAAACACGGACCGAAGTCGCGAGCATGTTCGTATCGTCGATATTATAGTGTAAATTTTATTCAATAAAAAATTGAATTTTGGAATGCGATGATATTTCATTAATGTTTGACGGACGAGGTTGTTTCGGCTTATTACATTGTTTAATGCGTATTTGGAAAATAAATACACGTGAAGCGGATTTTGACGTAATTGTATCGTATAAAGCTATTATTGTAATTTTTTTGTGTTATAAATACATTTTTATTCAATATTATTTTCACATTAAGATATTATTGATTAATTTGACCTCGGTATTCGTAGAGATTGATATCGTGGGAGAGTAATATTGCCGTTTTGCCTTCGGAGATTGCCCGTACGTATATACAATTCTTTACAGCTACCCTGCTAACCTAAAAACTTAATGATTATGGATAAACGAGATTACGTCGCACCTTCGATAGAGGTCGTTACTTTCGATCCCGAAAAGGGATTCGCCGCCAGCTACGATATGCCAATATCGCCTTGGGAGCATGATAATTTTTAACGTTGTTCTTTTAACGGATACCTATCATGAAGAAAGAATCTATCTTCGCCGCCGCGATGACATTGTCGCTTTTTTGTGCGGCTTGCAACGATGCAGGCGATTCTTGCACTGCTGCTTCGACCCGAGGAATGACGTTGTCGGTCCTGAACGACGAGATATCGCGTACGGAATTTGACGGGACTGCCACCGTGTGGAGCGTCGATGATGCCGTTTCGGTTTTTGTCGACGGCAATGATGCCGTTCCTTACAGGTTCGAAATTGTCGATCCCGCGAACGGGATGTTCCGCAATGACGATATCTGTTTGGACGGGCAGGTCGAGTATGCGTTTCACGCGGTCTACCCTGCCGTCAGAACGACGGAACTCACCAACGGCATAATGCTCGACATAGGCGCTGCGGAGCAGACGCAGAACGGAACTTCGGCCGAACATATAGCGGCGCTCGATCCGCTCGTGGGCGAATCGACCGCATACCCGTCGGCTGTCGCCGTCACGATGAAGCATACGGCGACGATTTTGAAACTTACCTTCACGGGCGCCGACGATACGGCGAATGTCCGATCGGTGAAGATCGAAGCACCCGAAGGCGTATTTCTGTACGGGAAGCATGCGCTCGATCTCGAAACTTGCGAAACGACAGCGATTACGGGGCGCAGCGGCAATGCGACGGAGGTTAAGATAAACGGTTCGGGCGATTCGGAGGCCGACGGAGAGTTTGCTGTTTGGGCAGCCGTCGCTCCGTTCGAGATTCCCGCGGGTGAAAAATTGACATTTACCGTCCGTGACGGTAAGGGGAGGATGTATGGGATCGATAAGACATTCGACGACGGTAAGGAGTTTGCTGCGGGAAAGATCATGACTACGGCGCTCGAATTGTCGGAGCGGACGATGACCGAGGAGATAAACATCGGCATAGATTTCACTGATCCCGATGCATATCCGCAGGGATTTCCCGAGGCGGCGAGCCAAGTATCGTCGGGTTCTTACATATTCTCGGGGTATGCGTTCTCTCTCGACGGCGATGTGACGTATTGCGGACAGAGCACCACTTCGGGGTGGGCGCTGTGTTTCGACAAGTTCACGAAAGACAATACGGTCAGGATAGGCATACCGCGCATAGAGGGTTATGCACCGACGGCCGTTACCATCGGAATGCACCCTACCGCCGTGAGTGCGCAAAATGCTAAGATTGCCGTAATTACGGACAATGCCGATATAACGACGTGGAAATATAACAATCAGGCGAAAATCGCGTACGAGCTGAGCGGTACCGATGACGTCGCCGAATATTACATATGTATAAAGGGTAACACCAACGCCGAATCCAAATGCAGGTTGAGTTCGTTGGGCATAACTTACGGAAAGCTGCCATAACGTGGCGGTCAGCCGAACCGTCAGTTGCAAACAGTCCCCGAAGGCATACAACCGTCGGGGACCGTTTGCGTTTTCGGGTCGCACGGTTCGGGCATCACGGCGCCGTTTGGTCGGAATTTTGCATTTACGACGACCAAACCTTCATATTATGAATTACGGTATTAGCATTCTTTTTCGTGCCATCCCGCTCTTGATGGCCGCATTCTGTTTCGCCTACGGAGCTTATGTGCTCGCGGCGGGCGATAATCCCGATCGACTCACCGCAGGTCCCGTAATATTTTTTCTCGGTTCGATCTGCATGGCGCTCTATTGTACCGCGGCAACGATAATCCGTCAGATTATCGGTACGTACAATACCGTGGCGAAGTATGTTTTTCCCATTTTGGGTTATGCTTTCGCGCTGTTCACTCTCATCTACGGTCTTACCATCATCGACGTACACTATGCGCCGACTTATGTGTCGGGCCACATCGTATGCGGACTCGCTCTTATTACGGCATGCGTGGCGACCGCCGCGACGGCATCGACCCGATTCGGCCTCATACCCGTAAACTCCGCCGATGAAAGCCGAGCGTTCAATCCTTCGGGATTCTCGCGTACCGTCGGCAGCATACTCATGGGCGTCGTCGCCGTCGTGTCGGCCGTGGCGTGGATATGGGCCATAATACTGCTCACCACGGGGCATACCCGAGCGCATATCGTCGCAGGTTGCGTAATGACGGGCATAGCGTGCGTATGTACGTCGCTCATAGCGCTGGTCGCGAGCATCGTACGTCAGGTGCAGGGCGTATATACCGACGGCGAGAAGGTCGTGTGGCCCTTGTGGGTTCTCGTCTTGGGCTTGGCGGCATTCGTTCTGGGACTGGTGATGATATTCGTACATTGGGGCGAGCCCGTCGATTTCGTTGGATTCGTGCTCATAGGTCTGGCACTCATCTGCTGGAGCATATCGAGCAAGGTGATATTGTTGGCCAAGATATGGCATTCGGAATATGCGCTGGCATCGCGCATCCCGATAATTCCCGTGATGACGGCTTTGACATGTCTGTTTATGGCCGCGTTCTTGTTCGAGGAGGCTTTGTTCAAAACCAAGTTCTTCGTACCTGCCCGCGTACTTATGGGCTTCGGCGCCATATGTTTCACGCTGTTCTCGATCGTGTCGATCCTCGAAAGCGGAGCCAAGCATAAGTAAACTCCGGATTGGTCAGGTTGCGGCTTGTACGGATCAAATAGTCACAGCCCGACACCGAAAAACATTCAATACACAAAAAACGGTCTGAATGCCGTTATCTCGAATATGAAAAAAGATGGGACGACTATGCAGCCGACAATGATCGTATATCAGATGACCGAAGACCAATTAAGGGTATTTGCGAATTGCGTCGTTGAACAGACGCGGGATCTTATGATCGAAGAGGCGCGTCGGATAGTCGCCTCGGTCATGGGTGACAGATTCGAGTATTGCTCCGTGGCGGAGGCTTGCGAGATAACGGGCAAAACCCGTCAGACTCTTTCCGCCTGGGTGAAAAAAGGGCGTCTGCACCCCGTATACAATGGGAACAAAATGCTGTTTCTGCGTGAGGAGGTCGTGCGGGAGGCGGGATTGTGAAAATGCCACCCCGTTCTTGTCGCGGCAGCTATAAAACGACTAACCCCCGACAACTTTCACGTTGTCGGGGGGAGTCGTTTCATGTACACTCTCTCGGCTACTCCACTATTACGTAGCTCGATGCGCGTCCGTCGGGATATACTCCGTCGATGGTCGATATTTTGTCGGTCATGCGCTCCAGCTCGGCGAGCGATTTCACGGGGCGATCGTTGATGTGGGTGATTACGAATCCCTCGCGTACTCGGGCTCTCTCGAGCAGGCCGCCTCGTTTTACGCTAATCACCTGCACTCCGCCGCGAATCTCCAGCTTATCGCACAGCTTCTTGCCCGCATCGGCGAACTTGCCGCCCAGCGTCGCTGTCACATCCACGCTCTCGCGGGTCATAAGTTCGTTCTTACCTGCGCGGTTCTTCAGCGTCACTTCGATGTCCTTGGTCGAACCGTTGCGCTTCACGGTCACCGTTACCTTGTCGTTGGGACGATGCTGCGCCATCTTCTCCATCATGGTCGAGGCGTCGTCGGTCTTGGCTCCGTCGATGGCCGTGATGATATCGCCTTTGCGAATACCTGCCTCGGCGGCTGCGCTGTCATTCACTACCGATGCGACGTAGAGTCCGCCCGTCTGTTCGATACCCAGTTCCTTGCCTTCCTCCTCGATGAAGCGGTCGTCGATGGCACGATACGATATGCCGAGCATTGCGCGCTGTACCATTCCGTACTCCTTAAGGTCTACTACCACCTTGCGAACTATGCTTTCGGGCACTGCGAACGAGTAACCCATGTAGGTTCCCGTCGACGATTTGATTACCGTGTTGATACCCACCAGCTCGCCGCGGGTGTTCACCAGCGCACCTCCCGAGTTGCCGGGGTTGACGGCCGCATCGGTCTGAATGAACGACTCCACCCGCATCTCGTTGGGGATTACGCCCAGTTGACGCGCTTTGGCGCTGACGATTCCTGCCGTGATGGTCGACTGAAGATCGAACGGAGATCCGATCGCCAGAACCCATTCGCCCAAGCGCAGGTCGTCCGATTTGCCGAACGGAATGGTCGGCAGGTCGTCGGCATCGATCTTGATGAGAGCCACGTCGGCTGTGGGGTCCGTTCCCACCAGTTTGGCGTCGAACGAACGGCCGTCGTTGAGCTTCACCTTGAGTTTGGTCGACTCCTCGACCACGTGATTGTTGGTGACTATGTAGCCGTCGGCCGATATTATGACTCCCGAGCCGCCCGCACGCTGTTCGCGGGTCTGCGGTTGTCCCGATCCTCCGCCACCGTAGGGTATGCCGAAAAATTCATAGAAAGGATCGTACGATCCGTATGAACGCCCTCCTCCGTACTGCACCTCGCGCACCGCTTCGATGTTGACCACGGCTTTCACCGCATTTTCGGCCGCATAGGTCAGGTCGGGATATTGATCGGCCTGATAAGCCGTGAAATGGTTTCCCGCCTGCTGTTCGGGATCGCTCCAGGTTACGTTTCCGCCGCGGTGGCGCACCGCCGATTCGTGAGACAGATATTTATCCACGCCCCACGCGGTGATTCCGCCGGCTGCAGCCGATACGAGGACCGATCCGAAAAATAATAATGCCGTCTTTTTCATAATAACACAAATTTTCAAGTTTTGTTTATAATTCCAAATAGGCAATTTCAACCATAGGCAAATGTCTCGAATTTTCAATTTCGCATTTATAACGCGGTATTCGGAGCGTTTATTATATATAATGTGAAAAAATATTACTGTAATTTCTCAGTGGAGGCCCGCCTGCGGTGCCCGAATACAGATTCGGAAATGTTTTGCGGGGGGCAGGCGACTTTTTCGCGCACGGTTTTGCATTTGCGATTTTTTGTGTAATTTTGCACCGATCGAAATCAAATGTGGAAGGATTTGGACTGCTTGCAACCACAATAAAAATGCTAAAAGGCGTATAATTAAGGTATTACGACAGTCGCATCTTCCATACGTTAAAAAAAATTTAAGGTATGGCTTTTTTATTTACCTCCGAGTCGGTGTCGGAAGGACACCCCGACAAAGTGTCGGATCAGATATCGGATGCTATTCTCGATGAATTTCTCCGTCGCGATCCCCGATCGAAAGTCGCTTGCGAAACGCTTTGCACCACGGGTTTGGTAGTGGTTGCGGGCGAGGTGCGTTCGGATGCTTACGTAGACATCCAAAGCGTAGCGCGACGCGTGATCGACCGCATAGGCTACAATCGCAGCGAATATCAGTTCGATGCTGCGTCGTGCGGCATATTGTCGGCCATTCACGAGCAGTCGTCGGATATAAACCGGGGCGTGGTGCGCGACGAAGCTGCCGCACAGGGTGCGGGCGATCAGGGCATCATGTTCGGATACGCCTGCAACGAAACCCGCGAATACATGCCTGCGACGCTTATTTTGTCGCACGTCATAATGAAGGAGTTGGCTGCTATCCGTCGCGAGGGCGTCGCAATGCCCTACTTGCGCCCCGACGCCAAGAGTCAGGTGACCATAGAGTACGACAGCGCGACGGGCAAGGCTCTGCGCGTGCACACTATCGTGGTATCTACCCAGCACGACGAGTTTATCGCCGCCGACGATACTCGCGACGAGAAGGAGGCCGAGCGTATGATGCAGGAGCGTATCCGCGAGGATGTGCGTAATATTCTCATTCCGCGCGTGAAGGCCCGTTTGCAGCGTGCGGGCGATTGTTTGGCGGAACTTATCGGCGACGATTACATTCTGCATGTCAATCCCACGGGCAAGTTCGTCATAGGCGGTCCCCACGGAGATACGGGACTCACGGGACGTAAGATCATAGTGGACTCTTACGGCGGACGCGGTGCGCACGGTGGCGGAGCGTTCTCGGGCAAAGATTCTTCCAAGGTAGATCGCTCGGCGGCTTATGCGGCACGCCATATAGCGAAGAACATGGTGGCGGCGGGTGTGGCCGATCAAATGTTGGTGCAGCTCAGTTATGCCATAGGCATAGCCGAACCGTTGTCGATATACGTCGATACCTACGGCTCTTCTAAAATAGGATTGTCGGACGGCGAGATTGCGGAACGTATCGGTCGTCTGTTCGATCTGCGTCCCGCAGCGATAGTCGATCGTTTCGGTTTGAAGAACCCCATATTCGAGGCTACGGCGTCGTACGGCCATTTCGGCAATCGTCCTTATAAGAAGACTGTGAAAGTATTCGAAAACGGCAACGAAGTCGATCGCGAGATAGAGTTTTTCGGCTGGGAGAGACTCGATGCCGTGGATGAGATCCGCCGCGAATTAGGATTGTAGATTGCCTCCTTGTCTTACCGATTGAGCGCCCGATTCATGTCGGGCGTTTTCGGTTTATGCGTTTCGATGTACTGTCGAAGTCGCGAAATATCGACGAAAAACAGTGTTGTCCGTTTTGTCGTTTTACGTGGCGTATTGATGGTTAATAAGGTTGTGTATAGATATTTAGCGATTTGTCGTGTGGCGAAATAACCCTCGGTTTGTGATAAAATTATTGTATACGGTGACGGAAAAATCGCGTTGCATTCGTCGAGTCTGGGGTTATTGTCGTACTTTTGCACGAATTTTTAAGAATTTTTAGGATTGATGAGAAAAATGAAAATCGCGGTGCTTGTGAAGCAAGTGACCGATACGCGCGAAACGATCGAGGCCAAGGTTAACGCCGACGGCGTGATCGACAGAAATTCGCTTCCGGCGATTTGCAATCCCGATGATCTGAACGCCTTGGAGCAGGCTTTGCGCCTCAAGGAAAAATTGGCCGAGTGCGAAATAGTGTTGATAAGTATGGGGCCGCAGCGGGCCGAGGAGGTGCTTCGCGAAGGAATATATCGCGGTGCCGACGAGGGAGTCCTGTTGTCGGACCGTCGTTTCGCGGGGGCCGATACGCTGGCTACCTCGTACGCTTTGGCTATGGCGTTGCGAAAGATAAATCCCGATTTGATATTGGCGGGTCGTCAGTCTATCGACGGCGATACGGCTCATGTGGGTCCCCAGACCGCGCAGGCGTTGGGATGGCCGCAAGTGACCTATGTCGAGGAGATAACCGAATGCGGCGATGGCAAAATTACGGCGCGCCGTCGCACCGATAAGGGCGTAGAGGTGGTGAGTGCCGTTTTGCCTGCCGTGATGACCGTCGGCGGCAAGAGCGCCGCGCCTTGCAGACCGTGTAATGTCCGTCGTATTCTCGATTACCGCAAATGTGGAATCGCTTGTTGGACGGCCGATGATTTGGGCGGCGATGTTGCACGTTACGGTTTGGGCGGTTCGCCCACGCAGGTGGTGGACAGCCGCACGATAACCGCTGATCATAAGGATACGACATGGATCGGAGCCGATGACGAATCTTTGACCGATTTCGTGGGGCGACTGGTTGACAGTCACATTATCGAATAATCTTAAATGAAGTGACGCATGAAGAATGTAATGATATATTGCCAGACCGAAAACCGCTCGATGTGCGAAGTGAGTCTGGAGCTTCTGACCAAGGGACGACGATTGGCCGAACAGCTCGGCGGCGAGCTTTCTGCCGTGCTCGTGGGCGATAAGGTGTCGCATCTGGCGGCCGAGGCATACCGTTACGGAGCGCAACGGGTGTTCTGTGCCGAGGATGAGAGACTGAAGGATTACCTTACCCTGCCCTATGTCAAGATCGTAAAGCATGTGGTCGAGACGGAGCGTCCCGAGATCTTTCTCGCGGGTGCGACGAGCGAGGGCCGCGACATGACGCCCCGCCTTGCGGCGGAGTTGGGATGCGGACTCACGGCCGACTGTACCGCTTTGGAGTTGGGCGACTGTTCGTATAAAGAGAATGAGTACCGCGGTGTTCTGAAGTGTATTCGTCCGAGTTTCGTAGCCAATCAGCTGACGACGATCATATCTCCGGTTACGCGTCCGCAGATGGCTACCATACGCGAGGGCGTGATGGCCAAGGAGCCGTCGGCTGCGGCGGTGTCGGGTGTTTGCGAGACGGTCGATGTCGCGTCGTTGCTCGCTCCCGAAGATTTTGCGGTAGCCGTTATCGAGAAGCATGCCGAGGCGCAGGGCGTAGATCTGAAGGGCGCCAAAGTTATCGTTGCGGGCGGATACGGAATGGGCAGCGCCGAAAATTTCGCGTCGCTGTTCCGTCTGGCCGAGCTGCTCGGGGGCGAGGTCGGTGCCACCCGTGCCGCGATAGATGCCGGTTACGTGGGCGGTTACGAACGTATGATAGGTCAGACGGGTATAACCGTGCGTCCGAAACTTTACATAGCATGCGGTATTTCGGGTCAGGTGCAGCATACGGTTGGCATGGATCGCTCGGCTTGCATAATCTCAATCAACTGCGACGCCGATGCTCCTATCCACAAGATCGCCGATTATGCGATCGTGGGCGATGCAAAACAGACCGTGGAGAAGCTCATAACGCTCATAAGCAACAACAGACGATAAGATCATGAAGAATTTTTACAAAGATAACGACAGACTCAAGCGTCAGCTTACCCACCCCGTTATGAAGCGCGTGGTGGCGCTCAAGGAGGACAATTATTCGCAGTGCAGGACCTACGCTTCGGCTCCCGAGAATTTCGGCGATGCGGTCGATTGCTACGACAAGGTGATGGAGGTCATGGGCGAGATTTGCGCCTCGACCATTGCCGAGAACGCTTTCGACGTCGATGCCGAGGGGCCTCATTGCGAGAACGGTCGCGTTAGCTATGCCTCGGGTACGCAGCGCAATCACGAGGAGCTTACTCGTGCGGGACTTTACGGCATATCGCTGCCGCGCGAGTATAACGGTCTGAATTTCCCGACCGTGCTTTTCGCCATGGCATCGGAGATGGTGGCGCGTGCCGATGCGGGATTTTGCAATATATGGTCGTTGCAGGATTGCGTGGATATAATTCGCGAATACGGCGACGAGGATATCAAAGCGGAGTTTCTCGGCCGCATAGCCGACGGAGCGACATGTTCGATGGACCTTACCGAACCCGATGCGGGCAGCGATCTTCAGGCCGCGATGCTGAAGGCTACGTGGGACGAGGAGCGCGGCATGTGGCTGCTCAACGGCGTGAAGCGTTTCATTACCAACGGCGATGCCGACATAAAGTTGATTCTGGCGCGCTCGGAGAGCGGTACGACCGATGCCCGCGGATTGTCGTGCTTCGTGTACGACAAGAGCTGGGGCGGCGTGACGGTTCGCCGCATAGAGCATAAGATGGGTATCAAAGGGTCGCCCACGTGCGAACTCGCTTTCAACGACGCTCCTGCCAAACTCGTCGGCAAGCGTTGCATGGGCCTGATACGTTGCGTGATGACCATGATGAACGGGGCGCGTCTCGACATAGGTGCCCAGTCGGTCGGCATAATGGAGGCCGCCTTGCGCGAGGCCGTACGTTATGCCAACGAGCGACGTCAGTTCGGCGTGAAAATCGCTTCATTCCCCGCCGTGTACGAAATGTTGGGTACCATGCGTGCCAAGTTGGACGGTTCGCGTGCGCTGCTTTACGAGACGGCGCGTTATGTCGACATGGCCAAGAGTCTCGCAGCCAAGGCGGAGCAGTCTGACGACGAGCGTGCCGAGATGCGTCGTGCGGCCAAGTGCGCCGACATGCTTACTCCGCTGTTGAAACTCATGGCGGGAGAGTATTCGAACCAAGTGACCTATGATGCCGTGCAGGTTTACGGCGGTTCGGGATATATAAAGGAGTTCGCCGTGGAGCGACTCTATCGCGATGCGCGCGTGACCACGCTCTACGAGGGTACTTCGCAGATGCAGGTCGTGGCGGCGGCGCGATATGTGACAGGCGGAGCGCTGCTCAGCCGAATACGCGAATACGAGGCCGACGCCTCGATACTCGACGTGCCTTTGCGTTCGAAAGTGCGTTTGAAGAAGATGACCGACGATTTCGAGCGCATGTGCGGCGAGGTGGCTGCGATGGAGGGCGACTACCCTACGTTCCATGCCCGTCGTCTGGTGGAGTCGGGCGCGCGCATCGTCATAGCATATCTGTTGTTGATGGATTCCAAGTCGGACGAGCGTGCCGAGTTGTCGGCGGCCACGTACCTCAATATGGCCGAGGCCGAGAACTGCGAGGCTGCGGCCGCTATCGCCGCAACGCACGATGCGGATTATGTAGAGCGGATGAAGTCGGCGTTTAATTGTGATTGTTCAGCGCGTTGATTACCACTGCGATTCATATGAAAATCCGCCGGCAAGATTTTGTCGGCGGTTTTTTTATGTAGGGATGATTTCGGGCGCAGCCTTGCGTAGCGCGCGAATGAACCTCGGCGAATGACAGCGGGCCTCCGCGTGGCTGTGCCTGCGGTCACTCCTGGCCTTGTTCGGCAACTGGTTGTTCCGCCTCTTCTTCGACTACTTCGTTGCCTTTTGCCAAAGCTGCCGAGTTGTATTTGTCTATCTTTTCGATAAGATTCTTGAAATAGCTTTTCGATACGGGAATCGGCTTTATCTCCTTATTCGACAAGATTATGTAGCGTATCTTGCTGCGTTTCTTGATCTGATTGATTTTCATTACGTTCACCATGTACGAACGGTGGCATCGCACCATGCTCGTGTCGGCCAGATTCTCTTCTATGGTCTTGGTGCGGCAACGCAGCATGTAGGAGAGCAGCTTGCCGTGGTTCTCGTAGAATATCTTCACGTAATTGTCCTGCGACTCCATATAGTATAAGGTGTCGGAATTTATGGTCAGCTTAAGAGTGCCGTTGTAGTCGTAAAGATTTATCAGCGAAGGGTATACCACCGCAGGCTCGTTCGATAGCGACATTTCGTACTGCAACATCTGCAATTCTTCGGTTTTGGCCTTGTAGGCTGCGTACAGAGTCAGTATGGTGTAAGGAATTGCCATTATGAGCAATACGCATCCGATGGCTTTCAGCAGTATAATCCACGCGGGTTGTTCGAGCGGCGAGACGAATACCGAAGTGAAAAAGGTGTAGAACAGCGATATGACGATCATTTCGCCGAACAGCCATAGAATGTATTTGGTGAACGTGAAGGTCATGCGATTCTGTACGCTGTACATTATCTGCTTGCTTATCAGCATTATGGCCAATGCTACGAAGTAGAATGCCGCCGTCATTCCCAAATGGGCGGGATTGATGATGCTGAACCACGCCGTAATGGAAAAAGGCGTGTAGAGAGCCATGAACAAAAACGAAAAGGTGAGGATGAAAATCACCGATCCGATCAGATATCGTTTGTCGAGCAGGAATTTCGGTATCTCCGAGTTTTTATCTGTTTTCGCCATGAATTTTTCGTTTTTACAGCCGTGCAAAGATCGTAAAATAACTTCAAAGTACATAACTTTTGCCACTCATAATGTCATTTTCGTCACAAAAAGGCGTTTTTGACCGCGGGTTTGATGTAAATTTCACGGATTTGAATATTTTTGCACCCGACTTGGTCTGCGGCGGGAAATTCGTCGCGGATACAAGATTAGGTAAAGGTAATATTTATTATAAATTGTAAATATAATGAAGATAATCGGAACGGGCAGGGCCAATCCTGCCGTAGTTGTGACCAATTCGATGCTCGAACAATTCCTCGACACGAGCGACGAATGGATCAGAGAACGCACGGGTATGGCCGAGCGTCGTGTTATTTCATCGGAAAAACTGGAGGATCTGGCGACGGAGGCCTCGCTCAAAGCCATCGAGGATGCCGGACTCACTCCGGCGGACATCGATTATATAATCTGCTCCAATGTCGTAAACGAATATGCGACTCCGGGACTCTCGTGCATCGTGCAGGGAGCCATCGGCGCCACGTGTGCATGTATCGACGTGAATGCCGCCTGCTCGGGATTCATCTATGCGCTCGACATGGCCGACGACCGCCTGAAGAGCGGCAAGGCTAAGAATATTCTGGTTTTGGCGGCCGAGGAGCCGTCGCGTATGGTCGATTGGAAGGATCGCAGCATCTGCGTATTGTTCGGCGACGGCGCCGGTGCCGTGGTCGTTACCGAGGGCGAGGGCATGATCGGATCACGTCTCACCACGGTGAGTAAGACCGATTGCCTCCACTACTTCCGCACGCTGGAGCCTACCCCTTATATCACGAAGGAAGAGGAGGGAAAACCCATGTACATGAACGGCCGCGAGGTATTCAAGACTGCCGTTCTGTCGTCGTCGCGCGATATAAAGACGTTGCTCGACGAGGCGGGATTGAAGCCCGAGGATATCAAATATTACGTGTTGCATCAGGCCAACATGCGAATAATCGAAGCCATTTGCAATCATTTGGGGCTTGACATGTCGTATTTCCCGCATAATGTCGATCGTTACGGCAACACTTCGTCGGCCAGCGTGCCCATTCTTTTGGACGAGCTCAATCGCGAAGGCAAACTGCAGAAAGGCGACAAATTGGTGTTCAGTGCTTTCGGAGCCGGATTCACCACGGGAGCCTGCATAATCGAGTGGACAAAATAAAAAATCGAAATTGATATGGAACACAGAGTAGTCATTACCGGTTTGGGCGTTATCTCGCCTGTGGGAAATACCGTCGCCGAATTTTGGAATAACCTGACGGCAGGAAATTGCGGTATAGATTTGATAAAGGGATTCGAGGATTACGATCTGCCCATAAAGGTTGCCGGTCAGGTGAAGAATTTCGATCCCGCCGCGAACGGACTCGATTCGGCCAACGTACGTCGCAGCGACGTATATTGCCAGTATGCCATGGCGGCAGCTTATCAGGCCATGACCGACAGCGGTTTGGTGAGCGGCGAGAATGTCGATCCCGAGCGGCTGGGTACCTATATAGGTTCAGGTATCGGCGGTTTGCAGACCTTCGTGACCGAGACCGAGAAACTTCTGAACGAGGGCGTTCACCGCATTTCGCCTCTGTTCATCCCCATGATGATCGCCAACATCGCATCGGGTAACGTCGCTATCAAGTTCAACGCCCAGGGTGTGTGTCTGCCCGTCGTGACGGCTTGTGCCACTGGTACCCACTCGGCAGGCGAGGCTTATCGCGCCATCAAGTACGGTTATGCCGACGCAATCATCACGGGCGGTGCCGAGGCTTCGGTTCACCCGTTGGCCATAGGCGGTTTCGCCAACAGCAAGGCTCTGACCCGCACGGACGATCCCACGAAGGCCTCGATTCCGTTCAACATCAACCGCAGCGGTTTCGTAATGGGCGAAGGCGCGGGCGTGCTTATCTTCGAGTCGCTGGAGAATGCGCAGAAGCGCGGCGCCAAGATCTATGCCGAGGTCGTAGGCTACGGCAACAGTTGCGACGCCCACCACTATACCGCTCCGCGTCCCGACGGAATTCCCGCATCGCGCGCCATGAAGCAGTCGTTGGACGAGGCGGGCTTCGATGCCGAGAAGGATACGCTTTACATCAACGCTCACGGTACCAGCACTCCGCTTAACGACAAGACCGAGACGGCCGTAATCAAGCTGGCTCTGGGCGAGGAGGCGGCTCGCAAGGCTATGATAAGTTCTACCAAGTCGATGACGGGTCACATGCTCGGCGCTACGGGTGCCGTGGAACTGATCGCTTCGGCTCTGACATTGAAGAACGGCGTGGTGCCCCCCACCATCGGTCTGACGGATCCCGATCCCGATTGCGATTTGGATTATGTTCCCAATGTGGCTCGCAAGGCCGACGTTACGGTCGCCATATCGAATACGCTCGGTTTCGGCGGTCACAACAGCTGCGTTGCGCTGCGTAAATGGTAAAACGATAAAAAGTATAATTTCATGAAACTTTTGGAAGGTAAGGTAGCCCTCGTGACGGGTGCTGCCAGAGGTATAGGAAAGGCTATCGCGATGCGTTTCGCGGAGCAGGGCGCCGATGTTGCGTTCACCGATTTGGTAATCAACGAGGCTGCCGAGCAGACCGTAGCCGAATTGGAGGCTATGGGTGTCAAGGCCAAGGGCTACGCTTCGAATGCCGCGTCGTTCGAGGAGTCGCACGAGGTGGTGAAGCAGATCGTGGAGGATTTCGGCCGCATAGATATTTTGGTTAACAATGCGGGTATTACCAAGGACGGTCTGATGATGCGCATGTCGGAGGCTCAGTGGGATGCCGTGATAGGCGTTAACTTGAAGTCGGCGTTCAATTTCATCCACGCCGTGGTTCCCGTGATGGCGCGTCAGCGCGGAGGCTCGATCATCAACATGTCGTCGGTGGTGGGCGTATCGGGTAATGCTGGTCAGTGCAACTACTCGGCATCGAAGGCCGGTATGATCGGTCTCGCCAAGTCGATCGCCAAGGAGATGGGTCCTCGCGGCATACGTGCCAACTGCATCGCCCCGGGATTCATCATCACCGATATGACCAACCAGCTCTCGCAGGAGGTGCGCGACGCTTGGGCAGCGCAGATTCCTTTGCGTCGCGGCGGTACGCCCGACGATGTGGCCAATGTGGCTCTGTTCCTTGCCAGCGACATGTCGAGCTATGTCAGCGGACAGGTTATCCACTGTTGCGGTGCGATGAACTGCTAACGGTTCGCATAAAACAATATCTTGGAGCCGCCCGAATCGTTCGGGCGGCTTTTTTTGTATTGGACATCGCCGAGCGATATCGGCAGTTCGCCGACACCCCGCGCGGCGGACTGCAACTCGCCCGAGGCTCGCTTACGTCCTCCGCTGTCGGCGAACCGCGTCATTATCCCTCGGGCGGGATATTTTCCGACCAAATATTGTTTATCTCGTAAAAAAATGCTATGTTAGCACTTTGAAAAACGCAAATAAAAATCAAAATACGATATGATAATGAACCATAGAGACGTAATAATCGCATGCGATTTCAGCAGCGCCGAGGCGACGTTGGCTTTCCTCGACAAATTCACCGATCGCAAACCGTTCGTAAAGATAGGCATGGAGCTTTATTATGCCGAAGGGCCGTCGATCGTGCGCGAGATCAAGGCACGCGGACATAAGATTTTCCTCGATCTGAAACTGCACGACATTCCCAATACGGTGAAGAAGGCGATGGCGGTTCTGTCGCATCTGGATGTGGATATGTGCAATCTCCATGCGGCGGGTACCGTCGATATGATGAAAGCCGCTCTGGAGGGACTTACGCGTCCCGACGGCACGCGACCGCTGCTGATTGCCGTGACACAGTTGACCTCGACGAGCGAGGAGCGCATGCGACGCGAGTTGCTTATCGATGCGGGTATAAACGATACCATAGTGCACTATGCGCGCAATGCCCGCGAAGCGGGTCTTGACGGCGTGGTATGTTCGCCTCTAGAGGCAGGAATGGTGAAAGAGGCTTGCGGCAGCGATTTCGTGACCGTTACCCCGGGCGTGCGTTTCGCCGACGGCGAGGTAGGCGATCAGGTGCGCGTCACCACCCCCGCCCGTGCGAAAGAGATCGGTACGGATTACATAGTCGTGGGACGTCCTATTACGCAGGCCGACGATCCCGTGGCGGCATACGAGCGTTGTATGGCCGAATTTGCGGAATAACGTCATGAAACGCGTTCGACTGTTTTATCTGAAAAATTGTCCGTTCTGCAAAAAGGCTTTGTATTATATCGATGAGATCAAGGCCGAGCATGCTGAACTGGCGTCATTGGAGATCGATATGATCGAGGAGTCGGAGCAGCCCGAGTTAGCCGACAAGTTCGATTACTACTATGTGCCGACTTTTTATGTCGACGGCGTCAAGGAGCACGAGGGCGGTATCTATCCCGAGGAGGTGGAACGTATCATGCGCAAGGCCGCGGAGTTATGAAGACACGTTTTTGCGACATACGCAGGTGCGAGGTTCGCGACGATAAATTGCTTGCCGATTTGGTCGTGTTGTGGGAGGCTTCGGTGCGGGCTACGCATGATTTTCTTTCCGAGAGCGATATCGTTCGCATTCGCGGTCAGGTGACAGACGCGCTTAAAAATGTAAGGAGTCTTTTCGCGGCGGTCGATTCCTCAGGTCGTTCGGTCGCTTTCTCGGGCGCGGATGGCGATTCGCTGGAGATGCTTTTCGTGCATCCCGATTATTTCGGGTGCGGGATCGGAGGTTTGTTGCTCGAGCATGCCATGACCGAATGCGGTGTGGTACGATTGTGCGTGAACGAGGATAATCCGCGCGCGGCGGAGTTTTATAAGCATTACGGGTTCGAGACGATCGGACGACAGGAGGCCGACAGCCGAGGAAACGAGTTCCCGCTGCTGATTATGGAGAATAGAAATAAC
Organism: uncultured Alistipes sp.; assembly: GCA_958449275.1. Classification (GTDB taxonomy): domain Bacteria; phylum Bacteroidota; class Bacteroidia; order Bacteroidales; family Rikenellaceae; genus Alistipes. The sequence goes on from CAUDHE010000014.1 coordinate 21,715, forward strand.
AGGAAAACTGAAGATATTATGGAGAAGAAAATTGCCAAAGACCTGCTCTCGATCGGAGCGGTTTTTCTGCGTCCCGAGCAGCCGTTCACGTGGGCGAGCGGAATAAAAAGCCCCATCTATTGCGATAACCGTCTGACGCTTACGGCTCCCCGCGTACGCGATGCCGTGGAGAAAGGCTTGGCCGAGTACGTGAAGCGCTACTACCCCGAGTGCGAGGTGCTGATGGGTACTTCCACCGCAGGCATAGCACATGCCGCCATTACCGCTACCCTGCTCGATCTGCCTATGGGCTACGTGCGCAGCGGTGCGAAAGATCACGGCCGTGCGAATCAGATCGAAGGCCGTCTGGAGAAGGGACAGAAAGTAGTCGTAGTGGAGGATCTGATCTCCACCGCTGGCAGTTGCATCGAGGTGGTTAACGTTCTGCGAGAAGCCGGTGCCGAGGTGTTGGGTGTTGTCAGCATCTTCACCTACGGAATGAAGAAAGGACTCGATCGTCTGACCGAGGCCGAAGTCGAGAATCATTCTTTGTCGAACCTCGACGCTTTGGTGGAGACGGCAGCCGAGGAGGGTTATATAAAAAGAGAGGATTGCGCCCGCATAATCGCTTTCCGCAACAATCCCTCGGACGAGAGTTGGATAAATAAATAATTTTTTACTATGAGACATTTGATCGATACCACCGACATTTCGGTGGCGGAAGTGGATCGGATTATTTCGACGGCTTTGGACATAATCGCCGATCGCAAGAAATACAGTGAAGTGTGCCGCGGCAAAAAACTCGCTACGCTCTTTTACGAGCCGAGTACCCGTACGCGTCTCAGTTTCACGTCGGCCATGATGGAGTTGGGCGGCAGTGTGCTGGGATTCTCTGACGCAGCGTCGTCGTCGGTGAGCAAGGGTGAAACTGTGGCCGATACGGTGCGTGTGATAGGCTGTTTCGCCGACATAATCGCCATGCGCCACAGCAAAGAGGGGGCGCCGCTGGTTGCTTCGCAGTACTCCGAGGTGCCGATCATAAACGCGGGTGACGGCAGCCATGCCCACCCTACCCAGACGCTTACCGATCTGCTTACGATACGTCGCGAGAAGGGGCGTTTGAATAATCTTACCATCGGTTTTTGCGGCGATCTGAAGTTTGGCCGTACCGTGCATTCGCTTATCAAGGCTTTGTCGCGTTACGAGGGTATCAATGTGGTGTTGATCGCTCCCGAGGAGTTGCGTCTGCCATCGTACATCCGTCGCGAAGTGTGTGACAAGAACAATGTTCCCACGCGTGAAGTGGCTACAATGGAGGAGGTTATGCCCGAACTGGATATCCTCTACATGACCCGCGTACAGAAAGAGCGTTTCTTGGACGAAGAGGAGTTCGAACGCCTGAAGGACAGCTTCATTCTCAATCCCGAGCGTCTGCGCAACGCCAAGAAAGACATGATAATCCTGCATCCACTGCCGCGTGTGAACGAGATCACGCGCGAGGTCGACAACGATCCGCGTGCAGCCTATTTCCGTCAGGTTGAAAACGGCAAGTTCGTTCGTATGGCGTTGATATACACTCTGCTGGAGTGGGCCAAGGAGCGTCCGTCGACGCAGACGCCGCGCATAGGCGACGATCTGGTGCGCAGCGACGACATGCGTTGCGGCAACCGTCAGTGCATATCGAATTGCGAGGATGTCGACCGACTGTTCCGCAGGACCGAGGCGGGCGACTGTCGTTGTGCATATTGTGAATCAAAAGTCAAACAGTAATAGCGTTATGGTTAAAATAGGTACGCCGCTCAAGTCGGTGGCGAAGAAAGCTTTGCTGTGCGGTTCGGGCGAACTGGGCAAGGAGGTGGCGATCGAGTTGCAGCGTTACGGCGTGGAGGTCGTGGCGTTGGACAAGTATCCCGACGCTCCTGCCATGCAGGTCGCGCACAGATCGTATGTGTTGTCGATGCTCGACGGCGAGCGTTTGCGCGAGATAATCGAAATGGAGAAGCCCGATTACATAATTCCCGAGGTGGAGGCCATAGCCACTCCCACGCTGGTGGAACTGGAGAGAGAGGGTTACCGCGTCGTACCGACGGCTGAAGCGACGTTGCTTACGATGAACCGTAAGGGTATTCGTCGTCTGGCGGCCGAGGAGTTGGGAATACCGACATCGCCCTACCGTTTTGCGACGACGCGGGCGGAGTTCGACGAGGCGTTGCGCGAGATAGGTGTTCCGTGCGTGGTGAAGCCCATCATGAGTTCGTCGGGACACGGCCAGAGTGTGGTTCGTTCCGCCGAGGATGCCGATGCGGCTTGGCATTGCGCCCAGGAAGGCGGTCGTGCCGGCGGCGGTGAGGTTATCGTGGAGGGTTTCGTGAAGTTCGATTACGAGATAACTTTGCTCACGGTGCGTCACAGCGGAGGTACGTCGTTCCTCGAACCGATAGGCCATCATCAAGTCGACGGAGATTATCGAGAGTCGTGGCAGCCGCAGCCTATGAGCGCCGAGGCGCTGGAGCAGGCGCGCGATATCGCCAAGCGCGTGACGGATGCACTCGGCGGTTACGGCATATTCGGCGTTGAACTGTTCGTGGCGGGCGACAAGGTGTTGTTCAGCGAGGTGTCGCCGCGTCCGCACGACACGGGAATGGTGACGATGATATCGCAAGACATGTCGGAGTTTGCGCTTCATGCACGCGCAATACTCGGGTTGCCGATTCCGTCTATCCGCTTTTTCGGGCCGAGCGCATCGAAAGCCGTGGTGGTCGAGGGCGACAGCGACAAGGTGGTATTCGGCAATCTGGAGCAGGTCGTGGCCGAGCCCGATGTGCAGATCCGAATATTCGGTAAGCCCGAAGTGACGGGGCATCGACGCATGGGTGTGATACTCGCCCGCGGAGAAAGCGTGGAGGATGCGACGGCCAAGGCCGAAAGAGCTTATTCGAAGTTGGAGATCGAGGTATTACCCCGTTGATATGGCAGGCGGTGATGTAGAATTTCGCATGGCTGCCGTGGATGACGCCGCTATCGTGGCACATATCGTTGCGATGGCATTCGGCGAGGATCTTACCCGACGTTTGTGCGGCGATGCAGGCGAAACTCTGTTCGAGGAGTTGGTTCGCCGAGACGATACGCAGTACAGTTATCGTAACGTATTGGTTTGCGAGGTCGACGGTGAGGTCGTCGGGGCCGTTTGCGGTTACGACGGCGCACGGTTGCATGAACTTCGCGCTCCCGTTCTCGAAACCATACTTATGCGTTGCGGTGCCGTGCCCGAAGTGGCGGATGAAACGTCGGCGGGAGAGTTTTATCTCGATACGTTGGGCGTGTTGCCGCAGGCGCGGGGACGCGGATTGGGGGCCGAGTTGATTCGTCGCATGCGTGACGAGGCGTTTGCCGAGGGGCATGAATGTGTGAGTCTGCTGGTCGACGAGAATAACCGTGCGGCGGAGAGATTATACGAACGGCTCGGATTTCGTCGGAGCGACGAAGTCGATCTGCTCGGTCACAAGATGTTCCGAATGTTGAGCCTCCGAAGATAGTTACGGGCTACAGCTTATGATTATTATGCGATGCCATCATTAATGCGAGCTAATCTTGAGGCATTGAGTGATCCTGAATATAACTTTAATATTTGTACAAAGTGTATTCCGGAGGAGATGGATCGATTCAATGTTCGATAGAAGGCGGAATGGAAATCGTCGGGGTAGGAGTGACAAAAGGATGTTCCGTTACTTGTGGTAATACTTATTTTGCCTGTTGTTCGACGGAATGCAGGTGTTGTAAACAAATAAAATTATGAGAAAGATATTGTTCTGTATAATATCGTTTTGTTTGCTTTCCTGCAACGGTCCGTCGTATGAACCTGAGTCCGTTATCAATGTGGATCCTGATGCTGCCGTTGATGTCAATATCGCAAATGCCGAAAGAATTGTACTGATGCAGGATGGCATGGAGATGATATTGGGCTCCGTCGTAAAATCCGTATTTACCGAGGACGAATACTTCATATTGTCACGAAACAGGTTAATGCGGTTTGATACTGACGGAATATTTCAAAACTATATAAGTGGTGTCGGACGTGCTGCGAATGAATACATGACTGTCTCGGATTTCTGGCTTGACGATGGTAATGTATTCATATACGATATGAATAGCCGAAAAGTATTGGAATATTCGGTTGGCAACGAGTTGATCAATGTCCATTCGCTATCACAGACGGCGGATGAAAATTTTATTCCGTTCGATTATCTGATACCGTTTGCCGATGGATATGTCGGAAAATGCGTATGGAACGGAATGGATGGAGTGTCGCCCGCATTGGCATTCTATAATTCCGAATATGAATATGTGAAAACATTGGGCGATGTGACCATAAATTGCGGGTTGCGGCTGGGGGAGCCGTTGTTCGGATTGTCTGGTGAAGTGTTGTACTGGAATTCGTTGGGGAATACCGTTTACAGTGTAAATGACAAGTTGGATGTAAAAGAGAAGTATCGGCTGGCATTCGGCGACAATGATTTTCCGTCACGAACATCGGTTACCGACGATTATGAGTTACTCGGCATGTACGAAAACGACAAGGAGTGGAGAATGAAGCATGCCGGCCTTATGGCATACGTATGGCAAATCGGAGAGTTGTTAATGTTTACCTATATGTATCAGGACATTCCGCATTTGTGTATCTGTAATGTTTCGAGTGGGCAGACGACCGATTATAGGATTAATTGTGGGGATATTATTATGAAACATTGGAGTTTCGACGGCAGATCGGTTTATGTTATCGGAGAAACCGACGAATACGTAGCTCTTTTTAAGATTTGGTCTGTCAATGGTTGATTATTATTGGGGAGACAAAAGCGCGTTGGATTAAGAAAAAAGTTCGGTGTTAACACCGAACTTTTTTACATCATAAGCATTTGTCGGGAGATTGTTATTTTTTCATTCGGCGAAGGAAACACTCCACGGTGTTTTCCATCAGACAGCATATGGTCATGGGGCCTACACCGCCCGGGACGGGCGTTATGGCCGAGGCTTTGGGTTCTACGGCTGCGAAATCGACGTCGCCGCACAACTTCTTGGTCTCGGGATCGCGGTTGACACCTACGTCTATTACCACGGCACCCTCTTTCACCATGTCGGCCGTTACGAATTTCGGACGGCCTATCGCCACTACCAATATGTCGGCACGACGCGTTACCTCAGTCAGATCTTTGGTGCGGCTGTGCGCTATGGTGACGGTGGCGTTTTCGTTGAGCAACAGTTTCGATACGGGCAGTCCGACGATATTGCTGCGGCCTATTACCACGACGTTCTTTCCGGCGATCTCCACGCCCGCGCTCTTCAGCAGTTTTATGATGCCCTTAGGGGTACACGGTAACGTACACTCCTGCTTTAGCCACAGACGCGCCACGTTCATCGGGTGGAAACCGTCCACGTCCTTCTCGGCGCTGATGGCCGAAATGACCTTGTCGGAATCGATATGCTTGGGCAGCGGGAGCTGGACCAAAATTCCGTCCACTTCGGGGTCGGCATTCAGTTCGTCGATCATGCCGAGCAGTTCGGCCTCGGTGATGGTGTCGGGTCTGCGTATGGTTGTATTGCGGAGTCCCACCTCGGCCGATGCCTTGGCCTTGCCCGTCACGTAAGATACGCTTCCCGGGTCCTCGCCGACGAGGATCACCACCAAGTGAGGCGTACGACCGTATTTTTCGTCGAACGTCGCTACGTCGGCGGCTAACCGCTGTTTTAACGAGAGTGCTAACTCCTTGCCGTTGATTATGATTGCCATTCGGTTGTCGTTTAGTCTGTTATCGGTTATTTGAATGCTTTGTCGCCTATGTCGGTACGGTGGAACAGATTGTCGCAACCGATCTTGGCCACTTCGGCTGCGGCTTTACTCTGCGCCTCGCGCAAGGTGGGTGCCTTGCATACCACTATCATCACGCGTCCGCCCGAGGTGACATACTTGCCGTCTTTCAGAGCCGTGCCCATATGGTAAACCGAGCCGTCTACCGTGTCGACACCCTCGATGGCGAATCCTTTCTCGTAGCTGCCCGGGTATCCCTTCGAGGCGAGGACTATGCCCAGTGTCGCGAAATCGTGCCACTCGATCGACGGTGTGCGGCCGTCGGCCACGTCGCAGAATACGCCGCATATGTCGCTTTTCATGCGCGGCAGCACCACTTCGGTTTCGGGATCGCCGAAACGGGCGTTGAACTCTATGACTTTGATTCCGTTAGGAGTCTTCATCAATCCGCCGTACAATACTCCGCAGAACGGTGCGCCTTCTGCAACCATAGCCTCGGCCGTGCGGCGCATGATGGCGTTCATGGCGTAGTCGAGATCGGCATCGTCGATGAACGGCAGTTCGGTGTATGCTCCCATACCGCCTGTGTTAGGACCCTTGTCGCCGTCGTAAGCGCGTTTGTGGTCCTGCGCCACGGGCATGGGATAGACTTCGCGACCGTTCACGAAACACATGAGTGAGAATTCGGGACCCTCCAGATACTCTTCGATCACTACCCTGCCGCGGCCGAACTTCTCGTCGAGCAACATATCTTTCAATGCCTCGTCGGCCTGCTCCAAAGTCTCGGCTATTACCACGCCCTTGCCTGCGGCCAGTCCGTCGTATTTGAGTACGGCGGGCAGCGAACCCGATTTCACGTATGCCAAAGCCTCGTCGTAATCGCTGAACGTGCGGAATGCCGCCGTCGGAATGTCGTATTTTCGCATCAACTCCTTGGCGAACTCTTTACTGGTCTCTATGCGTGCCGCGCTCTTCGTGGGGCCGAATATGCGAAGCCCCTCGGATGTGAAACGATCGGCGATACCCGCTTCGAGAGCGACTTCGGGACCTACTACCGTGAGCTCTACGGCATTTTCACGTGCGAAATCGCACAATGCGTCAACTGCGGTCTCCTTGATGGCGACGCATTCCGCCAATGCGGCGATGCCCGCATTGCCCGGAGCGCAATATATTTTCTCCACTTGCGGCGAACGGCTCAAAGCCTCCGCTATGGCGTGGCATCGTCCGCCCGATCCTACTACAAGAACTTTCATGGCATGTCAGTGTTTGAAGTGGCGCATGCCGGTGAATAACATGGTTATGTCGTTTTCGTCGGCCTTCTTGATTGAGTCCTCGTCACGAACGCTGCCGCCGGGTTGTACTATGGCCGTGACACCGTATTGCGCAGCCATAGTTACCGAGTCGTCGAACGGGAAGAATCCGTCCGATGCCAAAACGAGTCCTTCGGTGAATCCTGCCGCATGTGCCTGCTTGAGAGCTATCTCGGCCGAACCCACGCGATTCATTTGACCTGCGCCCACGCCTACCGTATGGCCGTCTTTTACGACTGCTATGGCGTTGGATTTCACATGTTTCACGATTCTCCAGCCAAAGTTGAGATCGGTCAGTTGCTCGGTCGTGGGCTTGGCTGCCGTCACGCACATATCGGCCGTCACTTGGGCAGTAGTCTTGTCCAGATCCTGAACGAGCAATCCGCCGTTCACGCTCACGTATTGCTTGGTTACGCTGTCGTCCTTGCTCATGTCTACGACCAGCAGACGCAGATTCTTTTTGGTGCGGAGTACTTCCAGAGCTTCGTCCGAGAACGACGGCGCCATGATTATCTCCAGGAAGATGGGCTTCATCGCCTCGGCAACCTCGCGGGTTATTTTGCGGTTTACTGCCACTATGCCGCCGAAGATGCTCACCTTGTCGGCCTCGTAGGCCTTAGTCCAGGCATCCATCACGTCGGTGCCGATGGCCGCGCCGCAGGGATTCATGTGCTTCAGGCCCACGCAGAACGGTTCGTCGAACTCGCGGACGATGCACAATGCGGCATTGGCATCCTGAATGTTGTTGTACGACAATTCCTTGCCGTTGAGCTGCTTGGCTGTGGCCAGCGAATATGCTCCCGCCTCGGCGCTGCCGTAGAAACGGGCCTGCTGGTGCGGATTCTCGCCGTAACGCAGACTCTGTACCGCGTCGAATTCCAGGAAGAGCTTTTCATTCAGCCCCGCTGCTTTGCGCATGTATGCGGCGATCATTGAGTCGTATTCGGCCGTATGCGTGTAGGCTTTGGCCGAAAGTTGCAGACGGGTCTCCACGGTCGTATTGCCCGTGGCTTCTATCTCGCCTATTATGCGGTCGTAATCGGCAGGGTCGCACACTACCGTAACGTCCTTATAGTTTTTGGCTGCGCTTCGCAACATCGACGGGCCGCCGATATCGATATTCTCTATGGCATCCTCCATCGTGACGTCGGGTTTGGCGATCGTCTGTCGGAACGGATAGAGGTTTACGCACACCATGTCGATGAATTCGATGCCGTTATCTTTCAGAGCCTGCAAATGACTCTCGTCGTCGCGTCGTGCCAGCAAACCGCCGTGCACCTTGGGGTGCAGGGTTTTGACGCGGCCGTCGCATATCTCGGGGAATCCCGTGACGTCGCTGATATTGATTACCTCTACGCCTTTGTCACGAAGGAGTTTCATCGTGCCGCCCGTGGCTATGATCTCCCAACCCAACGCGCGGAGCCGCTGTGCGAACTCCACCACGCCGTTTTTGTCGCTGACGCTGATTAATGCTCTCATTATTTCAAGTTTACGTTAATAATTTTTTTATCGTTTCAATATAAAGCGCATGCTCTACGGCATGTATCATTTCAGTGATCTCCGCGAGATCGTCGCCGTCGTAGTCCACGGCGCGCTGCGCGATGATTCGTCCGCCGTCCAGCGATTCGTCGACATAATGTATGGTCGCGCCGAATACTTTCACGCCGTATTGCATTGCCTGCTCTATGGCTCGCGTACCTTTGAACGACGGCAGCAGCGACGGATGCAGGTTGACGATGCGTCCTGCGAAAGCATCGAGCAGCGTCGGACCGACGATGCGCATATATCCCGCGAGACAGATTAGTTCTATGCCGTACAGTCGGCAACGCTCGGCGATATCGTGTTCGTAGTCCGCTTTGGACGCATAATCCGCGGGCGAGAATACTAACGACGAAATTCCCATACGTTCGGCGACCGAACAAACGCGCGCCGAAGGGTTGTCGCATACCATCAGTGCGACCTCCGCATCGATCTCACCGTCACGGCAGGCGCAGGCTATCGCTTCGAAATTAGATCCGTAGCCGCTTGCGAATATCGCTATTTTATGTCGCGACGCCACTCGCCGCTACTTTATGGTTACACCCTCGCCCTCGACGATCTTGCCGATGACCGAGGCGCGCTCGCCGTGCGATGCGAGTATTTCGATCGCTTTGTCGGCCTGCGAGGCGTCGAGAGCGATGACCATGCCGATACCCATATTGAAGATATTGAACATCTCGCGGTGAGCCACCTTGCCATGTTTCTCCAAAAAGCGGAATACGGGGAGGATCTCCCAAGAACCTTCGGTGATCTCGATGCCTTGTCCCGCAGAGAGTATGCGCGGAATGTTCTCGTCGAAACCGCCGCCCGTGATGTGGCTGATGCCGTGAACGTCGCAGTTGCGGATTACGTCGAGAACTTGTTTTACGTATATCTTGGTGGGGGTGAGCAACACCTCGCCCAAAGGACGGTCGCCGTCCAAATCGGCATGAGGCGCATGAAGGTCGAATGCGTTGTCGCTTACTATTTTACGTACGAGGCTGAAGCCGTTGGAATGCACTCCGCTCGAAGCTATGCCCACCAATACGTCGCCCACGCGCACCTTGGTGCCGTCGATAAGTTTGGCACGCTCCACCACACCGCAGGTGAATCCCGCGATGTCGTACTCGCCGTCGGTGTACATGCCCGGCATCTCGGCCGTCTCGCCGCCCACGAGCGCACAGCCCGCCTGACGGCAGCCTTCCGCAACACCGGCAACAATGGCTTCGATCTTCGTCGGTTCGTTGTGGCCGACGGCCACGTAGTCGAGGAAAAGCAGAGGTTCGGCGCCCTGAGCCAGTACGTCGTTCACGCACATGGCCACGGCATCGATACCCACCGTGTCGTGTTTGTCCATCTCGAATGCGAGTTTGAGCTTGGTTCCCACGCCGTCGGTGCCGCTCACCAGAACGGGTTCCTTGACGTTGAGCGATGCGAGGTCGAACATTCCGCCGAAAGCGCCTATGTTGCCCATCACACCCGGGCGCGAGGTCGATGCCACGTGCGATTTTATTCTGCGCACCACTTCGTATCCGGCTTCGAGGTTCACACCGGCATTTTCATAACTTTTAGCCATAATCTTTTTTCCTTTACAGTTAAAATCGGTCGCGGGCGAACGGTTTCATCGTCGCCGCATCCGCGGGTTCGTGCCCGTTTACTTAAAATTTACCGTCCTTGTTCGCTTCATCGAGCGATTGGTACAAGGCTGTCGGATACTTGCCGTTGAAACAAGCCAGACACAAGTCGGTACGCGACTCGGCGGCTGCGAACAACGCCTTTTCCGATATGAACGCCAACGAGTCGGCGCCTATCGTGCTGCGCACCTCCTCGGTGTTCTTGTGTGCGCACATCAACTCGTCATAAGTCGATATGTCCACTCCGTAGAAACACGGGTGAGTGATCGGAGGACTCGCTATGCGTACGTGAACGGCCTCGGCACCTGCTTCGCGCAACATGTCCACGATGCGTTTCGAGGTAGTGCCGCGCACTATCGAGTCGTCGATAAGCGCTACCTTTTTGCCTTTCACAATGCTTTTTACGGCCGACAGTTTCATCTTGACACCCTGCTCGCGCAATGCTTGCGAGGGCTGGATGAACGTGCGGCCCACGTATTTGTTCTTTATGAGCCCCATCTCGTAAGGCAATCCGCCCGCCTCGGCATAACCCATCGCCGCGCTGAGACTCGAATCGGGAACTCCGATAACGATATCTGCGTCGGCGGGAGCCTCATGCCATAACAGCCGTCCCGATTCCTTGCGGAATGCGTGTACGTTGCAACCTTCGATGTCGCTGTCGGGACGCGCGAAGTAGATATACTCCATTGCGCACATCTTGCATCGCTTATATTGCGAGTAGTCGTTGGAGCGTATGCCGTGACGATCGAGCGAGACGATCTCGCCGGGTTCGATGTCGCGGACGAATTCCGCGCCTATGACGTCGAATGCGCAGGTCTCGCTGCTCACAATCCATCCGCCGTTCAGACGCCCGAGCGACAAGGGACGCAGCCCGTACTTGTCGCGGCAGGCGTAGAGACGGTTGGATGTCATTATGATGAAAGCGAATGCGCCCTCGATCATGTTCAACGCCTCTTTTATGGCGTCGATGCGTTGCGATTCCACTGTGCCCTTCTTGATGAGGTGCGCCAGAATCTCGCTGTCCGAGGTGGAATGGAACAGACTACCCTTCTCTTCGAGGAAGCGCCTGAGTTGGTGCGAATTGACAATATTGCCGTTGTGCGCCAAGGCGAAGTCGCCCGTATAGTGGTGAAAAACGAACGGTTGCACGTTGTTTATTCCTCCTCCGCCTGCCGTGGAGTACCGTACGTGGCCTATGGCGGTGGATCCTGCGAGCGACGCGAGTTTTTCCTGCGTGAAAACCTCGCTCACCAATCCCAGCCCCTTTACGTGATACAACTTGCCGTCGTCGAAAGTCGCTATGCCGCAACCCTCCTGCCCGCGGTGTTGCAGATTGTGCAGCCCGTAGTATGCGAGAGACGCGGCATCAGATACTCCGAACACCCCGAACACTCCGCACTCCTCGTGCAGTTCGTCGAAAATCGCCGATGAATCCGTCATTCCGTTATCGGTTCTTATTTGTTATCTTCCTGCTCCAGCTTCGAGAGGCGTGCGTAGATCTCCTCGTATGCCTCGATTACATGGCCGAGGTCGCGACGGAAACGGTCCTTGTCGAGTTTCTCGTTGGTCTTGCTGTCCCACAGACGGCAAGTGTCGGGACTTACCTCGTCGGCCAGAACGATCTTGCCGTCGGCGGTGCGGCCGAACTCGATCTTGAAATCGACCAGCGTGATGCCCATTCTGGCGAAGAGTCCCTGCAATACCTCGTTGACTTTGGCAGTCATGGCGTATATCTGATCCAATTCCTCATAGGTCACGGCACCCAATGCCACGGCGTGGTGGTCGTTGATGAGAGGATCGCCCAGCTCGTCGTCCTTGTAGCAGATGTCATATATGACGTTCGACGGCTTGGTGCCTTCCTCGATGCCGAGACGCTTGGCCATCGAGCCTGCGATGATGTTGCGCACGATAACCTCCAGTGGTATGATGCTGACACGCTTGCAGAGCTGGTCGCGATCGTTGATAGTCTCGATATAGTGGGTCTCTACGCCTGCATCGTGCAGATATTTGAAGATGATGGTCGAGATCTTGTTGTTCAGCATACCCTTGTTGGCGATGGTCGCTTTCTTGAGGTTGTTGAAAGCCGTCGCGGCATCCTTGTAGTGGATGACGATGAGTTCGGGATCGTCGGTGAGGAAGACCTGCTTGGCCTTGCCTTCGTAAAGCATTTCAAGCTGTTTCATTGTTCTTGATGTTTGGAATTATACGTTTTTCGTCTATTTCAGATTAAAGTCCACCAATACAGGCAGGTGATCCGACGGATGGTGGAATCCCGTGCTTTTATCGCGTACGGGGTTGCGGGTGTAGTCGTCCGTCACCACGTGGGCGTCGGTTATGCGCTTGTAGAGCTTCGGCGTGCAATACACGAAGTCTATGCGCGATTTTCCGTAGGTGGTGGAATGGAACTCTCCCGCGAAACGGTCGCCTATTATATCTATGTAAGGTGTGTTGCGCAGAATGTAGTCGTGCACCATGAGCCGAGGATCGCCGTCGTCGTACTTGTAGAAATGATTGTCTTTGGGCGATTGCGAATTGAAGTCGCCCATCATCATCCAATACTCCTTGGCGGCTTTGGGTTCGGCGAGGACGGTATGATTGCAGATATATTCGATCTCCATGCGACGGTATTTGTGGCCGCCGTTTTCGGCTTTGCTCGCCTCGCGGTTCTCGGCGCGGTAGGCGTAAGCCTGCGGCCATGTGTGGAGCGTGACGATATTCACCTTTTTGCCGCCTACGTTTATGGCTGCACGACAGGCCCCGTGCGTTACTACGCTGTCGGGTTCTTCGCCCACGATGTCGAGAATCTTTTCGATCGGATACTTCGATGTTATGACTTGGGGATAGTTGTCGCGATGGCCGCTTTTCGTCCAATATTTATGGCCGTAACGTGCCGCGAGTTCGCCCCAGTTGTCGGTCAGATAACGATCGTCCGCCTTACGGGCCTTTGAGGTTCCGTCCTCGTAAATGGTCTGAGCCTCGCACCATACGCAGACATCGGGATCGTATTTTTTGACCCATTCGACGAAGTTGTCGTAATTGTTCGGCTGGTCCGACCACATTCCGTTTTGTATATTCCAATAAAGCAGCCGCATATTGTTGTCGCGTTTGCTTGCGCCGCACACGGCGGCAATCGCTGCGAGTGCAGCGATCATCGTCGTTTGGCGTATCGTCCTTAATATTTTGTACCTCGAAATCATTTTTTCTTGAAGTAGTTTACTGCGTTGGCGAATATGTTCTGCACTTTGTTGCCGTCGATGTTCTTGAACAGATTTTCCTCGTAACGTTCCGTGTGTCCCATTTTACCGAGTATCTGACCGTTGCGGCTGATTATGCCCTCTATTGCGAAGCTCGAACCGTTGGGGTTGTGCGGTGCGCAAAGCGTTGCCTCGCCGTCGGGGTCGACATACTGGAAAGCCACCTGACCGTTGCGGAACAGCTCCTCGGCCATCTCGTCGCTGACGACGAATTTGCCTTCGCCGTGACTTACCGCTATCGAGTGTTGCTCGCCGAGTTCGAACGACGAGAGCCAAGGCGAATTGGTCGTGGCCACGCGAGTGGTTACGATCTGCGATATGTGACGGTTTATGTCATTGCGGAACAGCGTTGGCGACTCTTTCACGACTTGTCCCAGACGTCCGTAAGGCAGAAGTCCCGATTTCACGAGGGCTTGGAAGC
>CAUDHE010000015.1 GCA_958449275.1 uncultured Alistipes sp.
TATCCGACCACCCGATTCCGTATGATCCGTCAGCGCGAATCGCTCGTCGGCGGTGCCGCAGAACCTTGGCTTTAACTTAAATTTATTTTTGAGTCGCGTAATAATTATGTCTAAATCAGGTAATAAAAAGAAATTCCTGCTGACTGCTTTGGGCGGCCTCGCGGTGGGTTTCTCTTTGATGATAGCATTGAATTCGTTGTGGATTAAAAGCTCTAAAAACGAATCGTGCATGATGTGTCACTTCCATCCCGAGTCGGATGCGAGCTGGAAGCAGTCGGTACACTACAACAACGGCAGCGGCGTGATGACCGACTGCGTCGGGTGTCACCTGCCGCCCAAAGGTTCGTTCGACTATTTCAAGGCCAAGATGGCCACGGGCATGAAGGACGTGTGGTCGTACATGACCAAGAAATCGGAGGATATCGATTGGGACAGCAAGGGCGAATTGGAGTATGCGACCAAGATCGTGTACAACGAGTCGTGCAAGGCTTGTCACATCAATCTGTTCCCCACGGGACTGTCCGACGAGGGCGTTACGGCGCACCTTTATTACGAGGATAACGAGGAGAAGCTCGATCTTCAGTGCATAAGCTGCCACTTGGACGTGGGGCACTATAATCCCAACTACCAGCATGCCAAGATGACGGGCCGTCCCGAGACGGGCAGCGGCGAGATCTATGCCGAGGCTGCGCCCGTGACGGAGTTCGCCAATTTCACCGAGACCATTCCGGGAACGTCGGCTTCGATACGCATGGTGGCAGTGCCCGGCGGCAGTTTCACCATGGGCAGCCCCGAGAAGGAGCCGTTCCGCGGTGCGGACGAGTCGCCGCAGCGCAACGTGACCGTGTCGCCGTTCTTCATGGGCGAGATCGAGGTTACCTGGGACCAGTATTGGGCTTTCTACGGCGAAACCATGTCGGAAGGACGCACTTTGCCCGAGACGGTGTATGCCAACAATTCGCGCGAGGATGTGGACGCGGTGAGCGGTCCCACGGCCCCGTTCGGATTCCCCGATCAGGGTTGGGGCATGGGCGAGCGTCCCGCCATCACCATGACGCATTATGCGGCACAGACTTTCTGTCAGTGGCTTTCGCTCAAGACGGGCAAGAAGTATCGTCTGCCGACCGAAGCCGAGTGGGAGTACGCGGCGCGAGGCGGCACCTCGACCCCCTATTTCTTCGACGGCAGCCCCAAAAAGTACACCAACGAGGGTTTCTGGAACGGTCTGTTCGGTGCGGATACCACTGTCATAAACAGCTATGCTGTGTATGCCAACAACAGCAAGAACCGTACGCAGGAGCCTGCGAAGATGAAGGCCAATCCGTTCGGACTCAAGAATATGGCGGGTAACGTGATGGAATATTGCTCGGACTGGTACGCCGAAGACGCCTATTCGAAACTGCAGGACGGCGCGGTCGATCCCAAGGGCCCCGAGTCGGGTACGGAGCATGTGGTGCGCGGCGGTTACTACGGTGACGACGCTTCGGCGCTGCGCAGCGCGGCGCGAGGACATACCGAGCACGATGCCTGGCTCAAGACCGACCCGCAGAACCCCAAGAGTATCTGGTGGTATTCGGACATAAAGGGTATCGGTTTCCGCGTGGTGTGCGAGGTGCCCGAGGGCGTGGCGGCGCAATAGGGCGGAATGTCGGCGGCGCGCCGTAAGATCCCGACGGGACGGGCGCGCGAAGTATGGATACGATAAACATAACTTTATAAAACTACTACTATGAGCAAAAACAAACTCAGCAGAAAAGACTTTTTGTCGTACTCTGCATTGATGGGCGTGACGAGCCTCGTGGGTTCGTCGGCAATCCTTTCGTCGTGTAAAGAGAAGGGGCCGGTTTACACTCCGCTGAAGCAGGCGGGCGAATACTATGTTCCCGTGCTGAACGATAAGGCCGATGACGGCAAAGAGTTGAAAGCAGGTGTTATCGGTTGCGGCGGCCGCGGTTCGGGCGCCATCGTCGACCTGTTGAACGCTGCCAACGGCATCAAGGTGATCGCTTTGGGCGATACTTTCGCCGATCGTATGATCGGTCTGCGCGAGTATCTGAAGAAGGATCATAATCAGGAGGTTCCCGAGGAGAATTGCTTCGTGGGCTTCGACGCATACAAGAAGGTGATCGACTCGGGTGTGGATATGGTCGTTATAGCCACTCCTCCCGTGTTCCGTCCCCTGCATTTCCAGTACGCCACCGAGAAGGGCGTTCACTCGTTCCTCGAGAAACCCATCGCAGTGGATGCCAAGGGCTACCGCATGATAATGGCTACCGCCAAGCAGGCCAAGGCCAAGAACCTGAGTGTGGTTACGGGTACGCAGCGTCATCACCAGCGTCCCTACGTGGAGGCATTCCAGAAGATTCAGGAGGGTTACATCGGCGAGATCACCGGCGGTAACGTTTACTGGAACCAGGGTATGCTGTGGTATCGCGACCGTCAGCCCAATTGGAGCGACACCGAGTGGATGATCCGCGACTGGGTTAACTGGAAGTGGCTCTCGGGCGACCATATCGTGGAGCAGCACGTACACAATATCGACGTATTCCTTTGGATGTCGGGCCTGAAACCCGTTAAGGCTACGGGCTTCGGTGCGCGTCACCGCCGTGTTACGGGCGACCAGTACGACATGTTCAGCGTAGATTTCGAGATGGAGAACGGCATTCACATGCATTCTATGTGCCGTCAGATCAACGGTTGCAGCAATAACGTGAGCGAGTTCATTCAAGGAACCAAGGGTTCGTGGAGCAGTGACGGCGTTATAAAGGATTTGGCAGGTAACGTTATCTGGAAATTCGACGACGAGGCTGCCAAGGCGCAGTACCAGCAGCACAACGCCTACGTGCTGGAGCACGTGGATTGGGTCAACCACATCCGCAAGGGCGAGGCTCACGACGAGGCTACCGAGTGCGCGATATCGTGTCTGGCAGGCGTGATGGGCCGCGAGGCCGCTTATTCGGGCGGAACCGTGACCTGGGACGAGATCAGCCAGTCGCCGCTGGATTACCTGAGCGAGTTCAAGTCGGAGCTGGGCAAGCAGGACATGGACAAGTGCATCGTACCGGTTCCGGGTAAGTAGTCGATTACCTGCGATCATATACCCGATGTATCTCCCGTCGGTGCGGAATGATAACCGACGAGGCAATTGGGAGGGCGGATTTGCGAGCGAGGCTCGTGCTGCGGATAGTGGCATCGGATCAGACGCCGCCCGAAGATGTCCGATACTTGCGAGTGTATGATTGCCTGAGCATAATGAGGGGTGGGGCAGGAGCTGTAAAACTCCCTCTCCGCCCTTTTTCGTTTACGGATTGTTCGGAGCATGGCGCATAACGTATCGAGTATGAACGGAAAGGCGAAATACGAATTTATCGACGGCAAGATGCTGGACGAGACGTGCGCCGAGGGGCGTCGTTCTCGGCGCCTGAGGATGAACCGTAATTTTCATCGTTCGACCGACGAAGCGGTGAACCGACTTCTAAATGCCATGCATCGCGGCAGTTACATACCCGTGCATCGGCATCTGTCGCCCGAGCGAAGCGAGAGCTGCGTGGTGTTGCGCGGCCGAGCCGGACTTACGATCTACGATGGCGATGGACGCGTTGCGGCGCGGCGCATTGCGGGACCTGATTGCGACTGCAAGGGGTTCGATCTGGAGGCAGGCGTGTGGCACGGATTGACTGTGTTGGAGGACGATACGGTGCTTTTCGAGGTGAAGCAGGGGCCTTTCGCTCCCATTTCGGCCGAGGACATCGCGCCGTGGTCACCTGCAGCCGACGACGCAGAGGCGATTCGCGATTTCGTAAACGAGCAGGAAAACGAATTCAATAAAATCGAAAAATTATGAATAGAAAAGAATTTTTACAGCGTTCGCTGGCAGGTGCGGCCGTAGTAGTCGCTTCTGCCTCACCCATCGAGTTGATGGCGAATCCCGCGCCCAAAGGCAAAAAAAGCAAGAAGGGCGGTAAGGCGGAACTTCGCCTCTCGTTTCAGGAGGGCATAGCCCCCGGTAACAGTCTCGACGAGAAGCTCGACTACATGGAGAAGCTGGGCATCGTGGGCTTCGAGCCGCACGGAGGTAATCTCGCCAAGCGAGTTAACGAGATTCAGCAGGCTTTGAAGAATCGCAATATCAAGGTGTCGGCCATCTGTGCGGGCTTCGGCGGATTCATCCTGGCGGAGGATCCTGCGGTTAAGGCGCAGTTCGACTCTACGATGCGCGAGATAGTAGCCGCCGCAGGCGAGCTGGGTTCGACGGGCGTCATCATGGTTCCCGCGTTCAATGGCCAGAAGCCTTGCCGTCCCCACACGCTGGAGACGCGCGAGTTCCTCTGCGAGCAGTTGCACGATTTGGGCGAGTATGCTCTGAAGTGCGGTACGACCGTGATTTTGGAGCCTCTGAACCGTCGTGAGGCGCACTATATGCGTCAGGTAGGCGACGCCGCAGCCATCTGCCGCGATTCGAAGAGCGCAGGAGTGAAGTGCATGGGCGACTTCTGGCACATGCAGGAGGAGACATCGGATTACGCCGCTTTCATGGCCGCGGGTCCCGAGTATTTGCAGCATGTGCATGTGGCGAGCCGCGGCCGTCGCATCATGCCCGGCGAGGATGGCGAGAAGGATAACTACATCGACGGAATGCGTGCGCTGAAGGAGATGAATTATCCCTACTACGTCAGCTTCGAGTGCGGTACTCAGGGCGATCGCGAGCAGACCGTGCCCGCCGCCGTGGAGTTGCTGCGCGCCCAGTGGAAGAAGGCGTAAATATTGTGCATAAGCGGCCGTCGCTGTGGCGTGCGGCTGCGCAATTCCTTAAAATAATGAACTATGACCTTGCAATGGGGTTATAAACGAGCATTTCTGCGTTGTGCCTTACTATTTTTAGTGGGCACAACGTTGCAAATGACGGTAGGCGATGTCGACAATTCGTTTTTGCGATATCCGTGGGGGGCGATCCTTGCGGTGAACTATCTCTATGCGCTGACGGCGCTCCGTGTGCAGTCGGACAAGTGGCGATGCCTCAGGCAATTGTGGGATCGTTATGCCTGCGTCTCGTCGCTGGCCTCGATGGTGGTCATGACCGTAATTTTCGGTTTCACGCGGCAGGATCCCGACACCGGCGGCATCGCGGGAGCATTGGGGTTCTCGCGTATGACCTCGTCGTGGCCGTTTAATCTGCTGTTGTTCTACTTCACGACGACCGTGGGGTTGACCGTGATAGACGACATAATGCACATACGCCGCCGCAGGGTGGCGGCCGTGCTGTCGCATGTCGGGGTGTTCGCGCTGTTGGTGACGGGCATATTCGGAGGCGCCGATAAGGAGCGCGTCAGCATTACCGCGCCGCTCGACAGACCCGTGAGCGTGGGAACGGACGAAAACGGAGTCGCGAAAGAGTTGCCGTTCGCCGTCACGTTGCGCGAGTTCCGCATGGATGAGTATCCGCCTAAACTCTATCTGCTCGATACGCGGTCGGAGACTTCGTCGCGCGACTTCCTCTCGGTGGAGGCCGACGGCGCGGAGGGCGAGATCGACGGTTGGAGGATTCGTGCCGAGCGCAGTATCGATATGGCAGGGCGTATGCCCGACGACGATGAGTACCGACCGATGAAGCATGTGGGTGCCGCTCCCGCGGTGTACGTAACGGCCGAAAATCTCGCTTCGGGCGAGCGGTACGAAGGCTGGGTGAGTTGCGGAAGCCACATCTTCGAGCCGTCGTACCTTCGTTTGGGAGATCGCTATGCCGTGGCGATGCCGCGCCGCGAGGCGAAACGCTATCTGTCGAGGATTACCGTGACCGACGGCGACGGGCTTCGCGAGAGTTGCGACATAGAGGTCAACAGCCCCGCGCGCGTGGGATCATGGCGCATATATCAGGTGGGCTACGACACGGCGCGCGGACGCTGGAGCGCGATCAGTGTGCTGGAGTGCGTGCGCGATCCGTGGTATGCGATAGCCCGTTCGGCGTTGTGGCTCATGCTGTTGTCGGGAGCGGTCATGTTCGCTACGGCGGGCGGACGCCGTGCAGGCAGGGGTGAACCCGAGAAAAGAAAGGAGGGCGGACAATGAGTTGGGAACAATTGGTTTGGTATGCGGCCGCGGCCGCCGTTTGTTGGGTTGCGGGTGCCGCGGCGGCTTTTCGCAGCCGTAGGGTATGGCCCGCGGCGACGGTGTCGCTGCTCGGGTCGGCGATATTCTTGACCTTCATAGCGGGACTGTGGATCGCGCTGGAGCGTCCGCCGATGCGGACTATGGGCGAGACGCGTTTGTGGTACTCGTTCTTTCTTTCGGTGGCGGGCGTGGTCGTCTACGTGCGGTGGCGTTACAAATGGATATTGTCGTTCAGTTGCGTTATGTCGGTAGTGTGCGTCTGCATAAATCTCTTCAAACCCGAGATTCACAACAAGTCGTTGATGCCTGCGTTGCAGAGCGTGTGGTTCGTTCCCCACGTGATAGTATACATGTTCGCTTATGCATTGATGGGCGCCGTCGCGCTGTTCGCCGTATATTTGTGGCTGCGGTCGTCGCGCCGCGAACCGTCGGCCGAGGAGATGGGGCTGTGCGACAATCTGGTGCGTATCGGTTGGGCGTTTCTGTCGTTGGGCATGGCTATGGGAGCCTTGTGGGCCAAAGAGGCTTGGGGCGATTACTGGACGTGGGATCCCAAGGAGACGTGGGCTGCGGCCACGTGGCTCGGATATCTGCTCTATCTGCATCTGAGAGGGCAGCGACGTGATGATTACCATTGGGCTTTCGCGTTGATTCTGTTCTCGTTTCTTATGCTGCAAATGTGCTGGTACGGTATCAATTATCTGCCTTCGGCGCAGGGAGCGAGCGTGCATGTGTATTGACAAATGAATGATTATGAGGAGTTTTTTTATATTGTCGGTGCTGGTGTTCGGCATTTGCGGAGCATGTGCCCAAGAGTCCGTCGAGAGCGGAGTGCAGGCATGCGAAGGGCAGCTTATGCTGGCCGATCCGTTTATATTGGAGGACGACGGTTGGTTCTATATCTACGGCACGCATGCCGCCGACGGCATAGTGGCCTATCGTTCGCGCGATCTGAAGACCTGGAGCGGCCGATGCGGCAATGCCGCCGATGATCTGGCGTTGCACAAGGACGATGTGTGGGGCGAGAAGTGGTTTTGGGCGCCCGAGGTGTATCGGATCGGAGACCGTTACCTGATGACTTACAGCGCCGAGGAGCATATATGTTATGCCGAGTCGGATTCTCCGTGCGGGCCGTTCGTGCAGCGGGAGAAGCGGCCCTATTTGGATGAGAAAGGAATCGATTCGTCGATCTTCATTGACGACGACGGAAAAGCATACATGTTCTGGGTGCGTTTCACCCACGGAAATGTGGTGTGGGTGGCCGAGATGACGCCCGATCTGCACGACGTGAGGCTGGAAACGGCGCGTCGTCTGATCGACGTGCGCGAAGGCACGTGGGAACATCGACTCGGACGAGTGGCCGAGGGGCCGCTTGTGGTGAAGCACAAGGGACTTTACTATCTTACATACAGTTGCAACGACTATCGCAGCCGCGATTACGCCGTCGGCGTGGCCGTGGCCGACAATCCTGCGGGCCCCTACGAACGTTGTGCGGGTAATCCCGTGTTGCATCGCCATTGCGGATATGTCGGTACGGGACATCATGCGTTGCTGCGCACGAAGCGCGGCGACCTCTACATGGTCTATCACGCGCATTACGATGGCGAGCGCGTACAGCCTCGTCAGACGTTGATAGCGCCCGTGCGGTTCCGTCGCGATCGCAAGAGCGGAAAGGGGTATTATCGTCTGGAGGTGTCGGAGAAGCTGATCGTGCCGATGATGAAGTAATTGAAACCCCCGACAGGATCGTTCTTGTCGGGGGCACGTTTCGGTTCGGGCGATTCTCTATTTCTGTCTGAAATATATTTGCATGGGTACCCCCGAGAAATCCCAGTTTTCACGCAGTTTGTTCTCGATGTATCGGCGATACGACTCCTTTATGTATTGCGGCAGATTGACGAAGAACGCGAACTGCGGCGTGGGGGTCGGGAGCTGCGTGGCGTATTTTATGCGGATATACTTGCCTTTGGTCGAGGCGGGCGGGTAGTCCTCGATGATTGGCAGTATGTAATCGTTCAGTTCCGAGGTGGGTATTCGGCGGCGGCGCGAGTTGAATACGCGTATGGCCTGCTGCAACACTTCGAGAATGCGCTGCTTGTTTATCACCGAGGTGAATATGATGGGAATGTCGTTGAACGGTGCGAGTCTCTTTTCCAGGAATTCGCGCCACTCTTTCATGGTATTGCTCTCCTTCTCCACCAAATCCCACTTGTTGACCACTATGACGCATCCCTTGCGGTTGCGGACTATGAGATTATGGATGTTCAGATCCTGCGATTCGAGTCCCTGCTGTGCGTCGAGCATCAGTATGCAGACATCGGAATTCTCGATGGCGCGTATGGAGCGCATCACCGAATAAAACTCCAGATCCTCCATCTCCTTACCCTTTTTGCGCATGCCGGCCGTATCGACCAGATAGAAGTCCATACCGTATTTGTTGTAACGCGTGTGGATGGAATCGCGCGTGGTGCCCGCTATGTCGGTCACTATGTTGCGCTCCTCGCCCAGCAGGGCGTTTGTAAGCGACGATTTGCCCACGTTGGGGCGGCCTACGATGGTTATGCGCGGCAAATCTTCCTCGTTTTCGGCTTTGGCGTCTTCGGGCAGTGCGGCGAGTATGGCGTCCATCATGTCGCCCGTGCCGCTTCCCGACATCGAGCTGATGCAGTAGGGATCGCCCAGTCCGAGCGAATAAAATTCGTGCGACTGGTAGATCAGTTCGTAGTTGTCGACCTTGTTACACACCACCATCACCTTCTTTCCCGAACGGCGCAGGACGTCGGCCATCATCATGTCGAGATCGGTAATGCCGGTCTTGACCTCCACCATGAAGAGAATGAGATCGGCTTCGTCGATGGCCAGCATCACCTGACGGCGTATGTCGTCCTCGAATATGTCGTCGGTGTTGACGGCATATCCTCCCGTGTCGATTATCGAGAACTCCTTACCGTTCCAGTCGGTCTTGCCGTAGTGGCGGTCGCGGGTGGTGCCCGCCGTGGCGTCGACTATGGCTTGACGCTGACCCACCAAGCGGTTGAAAAGAGTCGATTTGCCCACGTTGGGGCGGCCTACGATAGCTACTAAACTCATTGCTTTTCACGTTTTAATGCGGACGCAAAGATAGTGTAAAGTTTGCGGACAAAAAAGTTTTGTCCGATAATTGGGGCGCGGACGCGCGGGTTTGGCGAAAAATTAGTATTTTTGAAAAATATAACGATGCTGCGATGACGGTTTTCAGACTCATACTCGTGTCGGTCGCGATGATGTTCGTCGCGGGTCGTGCCACGTGTGCCGCGCAGGAGACGCGCGGCGGCGCGAAAGGGTATATGGTCGAAGGGCGCAGACCCGCGCGAATGGATATGGGCGTGTCGGTCGGCGCGGCATACATGTTCATGTCGGTCGGCAGCGGGGTGTCGATTACCCCCAGGCTCGGAGTGCGCGGCGCGCTCGCCATGTCGTTGTGCCGACGGGACTATGCGTTGCAGATGGAGCTGGGCTACCTGTTCAACAAGATACGGGCCGAGCGCGACGGTGCGGAGTACGACGTGCGGTCGAACGTGATGGAGATCCCTGTCATGTTCTCCTATCGCGGGTTGGGTCCCGTGCGGCTGAATGCGGGTCCCGTGCTGTCGTTGGCGGGCACGGGACGTTACGACGCGGGCGGCGAGCGGCTGGAGTTCGGACGTCTGCGCACGACGCTCGGCTATGCGGCGGGAGCGGGCGTGGCGGTTACGCGACACGTGACGTTCGACGTACGGTATACGGGCTGTTTCGGCAAGACCGACAACTGGTTCGAGGGTACTGAGTTCTCGGGCCGCAGCGGGTGGTTGTCGATAGGAGTCGGGTATGTTTTTTAAGCCGCCGCCGATGATTAATGATTGTTTTTTATGAATGCAGAGGCAGTTAACAAAGAGATAGCGATAGAAGGAGCGGATGTCCGCGAGCTCTACGGAGCGCAGGATGTCTATTTGGAGCAGATACGCTCGCTGTCGCCCAAGGTGAAACTCGTGGCGCGCGGTTCGTCGTTGCGAGTGCTGGGCGCGTCGAGCGACGTGGAGGCGTTCGAGCGCAAGATGAACGCTTTGGTCGATTATTACATAAAGTACGGCCATATATCGAAGGAGGTGGTGGCGCAGGCATTCTCCGCGGGGCTGAGCGATTGCGCCGAACCCGTGTCGGACAAAGATGCGATAGTGTTCGGCAACAACGGAAACGTGATCCGTGCCCGCACGGTCAACCAGCGGCGTTTGGTCGAGATGTACGAATCGAACGATCTGCTTTTTGCCGTGGGGCCCGCGGGCTCGGGTAAGACCTATACGGCGATAGCTCTCGCTGTCAGGGCTTTGAAAGACCGTACTGTACGGCGTGTTATTCTCACCCGTCCCGCAGTCGAGGCGGGCGAGAAGCTCGGTTTCCTGCCCGGCGACATGAAAGAGAAGCTCGATCCCTATTTGCAGCCGCTTTACGATGCGCTGAACGACATGATTCCTGCGGTCAAATTGCAGAAGTATCTGGAGGACGGTACGGTGCAGATCGCGCCTTTGGCTTACATGCGCGGACGCACGCTGGATAACGCTTTCGTCATTCTCGACGAGGCGCAGAACACCACCTCGTCGCAGATCAAGATGTTCCTGACGCGCATGGGGCGCAACGCGAAGTTCATAGTTACGGGCGACGTCACGCAGATCGATCTGCCGCGCAAGAGCGACAGCGGTCTGACGCGTGCTATGGATACGCTTCGCGGAATAGAGGGCATAGGCATGGTGGAGTTCGACAGACGCGATATCGTGCGCCATCCTTTGGTGAAACACATAGTAGAGGCTTTCGAACGCAGGGACGAAGGGGTGCGGTTGCCGTAAACAGGCAATATCGTCGGTGCGCTTTCGACCGCTTGCCTCAGCCGCCGAAAATAATGAGATTCGGATTATGTAAACTATAAAAACGGAAGATGTTATGGACAAGAATTTAACGGCATTGAAACCCGCTTCGGTATGGAAGCATTTCGCGGAGATAGCAGCTATTCCGCGTCCGTCGCACAGCGAGGAGAAGATTCGCGAGTATCTGGTGGCGTTCGCCGAGAGCCGCGGTCTGGAATACACGGTGGACGGGGCGGGTAACGTCTACATGCGCAAGGACGCCACGGCGGGCATGGAGAACCGCAAGGGCATAGTCATGCAGGCGCACGTGGACATGGTTCCGCAGAAGAACAACGACAAGGAGTTCGATTTCGAGAACGATCCGATCGAGGCCTACATCGACGGCGAGTGGGTGACCGCCAACGGCACCACGCTGGGGGCCGATAACGGAATCGGCGTAGCGGCCATTTTGGCCGTGCTGGAGGATGACGCCATAGAACACGGTCCCGTCGAAGCGCTCTTCACCGCTACCGAAGAGACGGGTATGGACGGAGCGTTCGGCTTGAAAGGCGGCCTGCTCAAGGGCGAGATATTGCTCAACCTCGATTCGGAAACCGAGGGCGAGCTTTATGTGGGCTGCGCAGGCGGCACCGATGCCAACGTCACGTTGCGTTATGCGGCCGAGGCGGTTCCCGCAGAGGGCTACGAGCCTCTGCGGATCGAAGTGAAGGGTTGCAAAGGCGGCCATTCGGGTATTCAGATCATCTGCCAGAGAGCCAATGCCAACCGACTGTTGTTCCGTCTCGTACGCATGTTGGAGCGTGTGACCGACGTGAAGTTGTGTTCGGTCGACGGCGGAGGATTGCGCAACGCCATTCCGCGCGAGGCCGAGGCCGTGGTGATGGTCAAGACTGCCGACGTGCCGACTGTCGAGCGGACGGTGGAGGCATTCGAAAAGACGGTAGTTGCCGAGTTCGCAGGCATAGAGGATTCGATATCGGTAAAGATAGCGGCCGCAGAGCGTCCCGCCTCGATGATTCCCGATGCCGTGGCTGCCAAGCTGGCTGCGGCGATGGTTGCGTGCCCCGACGGGGTTGCGCGTATGTCGACTGCGATGGAGGGGCTGGTGCAGACGTCGAACAATTTGGCGCGCGTGGTGTCGGACGGCTCTGCGGTGAAGATCCAGGCGCTCATGCGTTCGTCGGTACGCTCGGAGAAGGAGGCGCTGGCCGACGCCATCTCGGCCGTGTTCGAACTCGCGGGCGCCGAGGTGGAGCTGACGGGCAGCTACGACGGTTGGAATCCCGACATGAATTCGCCGATACTGAAGGCAATGCTCGCTTCGTACGAGGCGCTTTACGGCGTGCGTCCGTCGGTGACGGCCATCCATGCTGGACTCGAGTGCGGAATCATAGGCAGCAAATACGAAGGGTTGGACATGATTTCGTTCGGACCTACCATCTGCTACCCTCATTCGCCCGACGAGAAGGTCGAGATAGCTTCGGTCGCCAAGTTCTACGACTTCCTGCTGCACACGCTGAAAAACGCTCCCGTGAAGTAGGATGGATGCGCGGATCGATATATCGCAAAAGTGGTTCGTCATAGTGAATCCCGTGGCAGGGTCGGGTCGGGGACTCGACGATCTGCCCCAGATAACCAAGCTGATACGCGACAACGGGATTCCCTACGAGCTGGTATTTTCGCAACATAAGTACCACGTGACCCAACTCACGGTGCAGGCCGTTAACGACGGCTATCGGCGCATCATGATTATAGGGGGCGACGGCACTTTGCACGAGGTGGTCAACGGCCTGTTCATACAGCAGGCCGTACCTACCGAGGAGGTTGCCGTTTCGGTGGTAGCCGTCGGTACGGGTAACGACTGGATCCGCATGTTCGGTATTCCTACGCGTTATTCCGAGGCCATCCGTGCCATACGCGAAGGGCGCACTTTCCTTCAGGACGTGGGCGAGGTATATTACGAGGAGTCGCATTTTTCGCAGATGCGCTACATGGCCAATGTGGCGGGCGTGGGATTCGACGCCGATGTGGTGCGGCGTTATCAGCACTACAAGAACAAGGGGCGTCGCGGCAGCTACCTATATCCGTGGAGTATTCTGCGCAGCTATTTCCACTATCGGTCGACGGGCGTGAAGTTATGGGTCGACGACAAGTTGGTGCATAACGGCATGATGTTCAGCGCGGCTATAGGCGTGTGCAAATACAACGGCAGCGGCGTACAGCAGTTGCCCGAGGCGGTGGCCGACGACGGATTGTTCGACATAACCCTTATCCGCCCCATCCATTGGTGGCATGCGGTGTTCCGCTTGCGAAGGTTTTTCAACGGCAGCATCTACACGATAGGCCATGTAGACCACTATCGCGGGCGGCACATCCGTATCGAGTCGTCGCCCGAGATTCCCATCGAGGTCGACGGCGAACTGCTGGGCGGCACTCCTTTGGAATTCAAGATGCGCCACCGCTGCGTGAAGGTCGTGGTGAACAAGGATTTTTTGGATGAATGATATTCGGTCCGACATTGCGTGTCGGACCGAATATCACGATATGGGGTGCTGTATGTAATTGCTTAGAAATAATATCCCAGACCGAGCTGGAATGTGGAAATCTTGTTTTTGCCGGTGGTGTAGCCGAGCACCTCGCTTTTCTTGAATGCGCCGTTGTAGCGCGCCGAGACCGAGAGCTTCCAGATTCGCGCTTCGGCTCCCAAGGCATAGTTAACCGCAGGACGCGTGATGTCCCATTTTACGCCATCGGTTTTGCCTCCCGTGTCGGTCATAAGGTTGAACGAGGGGCCCGCCTGCAATGCGAGGATGCCCAGAATCTTGATTTCGAACAATAACGGCAGATCGAGTTTGTTCATCTTCATGCTGCCGTCGGCGCCGTCGACATCGAATTTGTTGTGCGAATAGACGATCTCGGGGTGAATGCCGAACATGCCCCAGCTAAGGTCGCTCTGAACGCCCGCGAACCATCCCGTGCTGGAATTGAAGTCGATGTTGCTTATGGTACTCTTCAGATCGTTGGTCTGATAGTCCATACCTGCCTTGAGTCCTATTCGTGCTTTGGGCAGCAGTCCCGCCGACGCCTGAGCCGCAATGGTCAGAGCCGTCAGACATAACATCAGTTTTTTCATAATCATATCGGTTTTAAGGTATATTGTTCATTCGGTCGCTTATCGTCCGCGCGATCCTGCCGAGCGCGTACCCCAGGGTTTGCGCTCGCTTCCCTCGTCCGTCTTGTCGGTCTTGTCCGCTTTTTTGCCGGCGCTGCCCGACCGTCGTGTCGGTGCCGGATCCTTTTTCGGATCGACGGCTTTGCCGTTTCTGTTCGGCCTCGTGTCGCGTTCGGCGTGGCGGTAGCCGCGGCCCGTGTCGTTGTTGCGCGAGTTGCGGATGTCGCCCTGCATGGGGCGGTCGTCACGCCTTTCGGGCGGATTGCCGTGACGGTAGGGTGTGCGGCGGGGATCGCGGTGTTCGGTGCGACGGCGGTAGTCGCGCGCATCGCGCAGGACAGGCTGGGTGTGTATGCCGCGGTATTTTTTGTACATGCTCTTGTGGCGGCGGTTGTGAAGCCACGGATCGCGCATGTCGATCACCACCTTGTAGAACTTGTAGAGGTCGCGCGGATAGTCGGCGGGCAGTCGTCGTACCGCGATCCATCGTCCGCGGCTGTAATAATGGAACATCGCGCGGTCGACGTCGTAGTAGAAGTTGAAATCGGGGAAATAATAGTAGGGCGCGTAGTCGTATCCTGCGGGACCCCACGGCGGTTGTGCCGAAATGTTCACCGAGGCGGCGACTGTCACGCCACGGTCGGGATAGAGAGCGACGCCGCACGATACGCAGACGAAGATCGCCGAAAGGATGATGGCAAGTCTTTTCATGGTCGGTGTGTTTTGGTGTTTAACGTCGTCGCGGGTACGGCCTGCGGAGAACGCAACGTTGCGAATGCCGTTGCGGGCCTCCGCGTACCGTTGCGGCATGCGCGGCTCACGAGGGCCGTTTCCCTTATTTTATCTTTTTCCTCCCGCCTTGGGGCCGAGCTTGGCACCCTTTGCTCCTTTGGTTCCCGAAATCGTATAGTTGAATATGTTCTCCTTGTAGCTCGTGGTCTTGAACGACGAATCGCGTTTGCGGCGGAAGGCTATGTCGATCAAACGCTCGGTGAGCGAGGCGAACGGCACTCCCGTGGCTTCCCACAGATAGAACGATAACGAACCGGGGATGGTGTTTATCTCGTTTACGTATATCTTGTCGGTCGCCTCGTCGATCATGAAATCGATGCGGGCCACGCCGTCGCATCCCAGCGTCTTGAAAGTCTCCACTGCCGTGGCGCGTATGAAGTCGGTCGTCGCGTCGGGCAGGCGTGCGGGGATCTCTCTTACCGTCGAGTGCATTCCCTGCGACTGCTTGGCGCCTCCCGTCTTGCCGCATTTGCCGCCTCCGAGATATTTGTCGGCGTAGCTCAGTATCTCGCCGCTTCTTACGGGAGCCTCGCATACCGAGGCCTCGCACTCGTAATAGTCGCCCAGCACCGAGCAGTTTATCTCTTTGAGCCGTTCCACCAGCCGCTCCACGATTATGCGCTTCGAGTAGCTTACGGCATTCTCCACGGCTTCGATCAGTTGTTCGCGGTCGTGCACGGCCGTGATTCCCACGCTCGATCCCGAATCGGCAGGTTTCACGATCATGGGATACTGCAATGTTCGTTCCACGCGTTCCACCACTTGTTCGCTGCGGTCGAACCACTCTTTGTCCGAGAACCATGCGTACTCCACCACGGGAATCCCGCTTTGAGCGAGGATCATCTTCATGGTGATCTTGTCCATTCCGTTGGCCGACGCCAGCACGTTGCATCCTGCGTAAGGTATACCCGTCATCTCCACGGCACCCTGGAACGATCCGTCCTCGCAGTTGGTACCGTGCAGGGCGGGCAGAATAACGTCCAGAGCAGCTGCCGCGTCGCTGCCGAACAGCGTTTTTTTCACCTTATACAGGCGATTGTCGCCGTATACGGGGCGCAGGTAAACCTCGTGACATGCGGCGTAGAGGCGATCCATGTCCTTGTAGTTGTCGCTGTGCATCAGGGCTTCGCCCGTGTACCAGCGGCCCTGCTTGGATATGTATATCGGCGTGATGTCGTATTTGTCGGTGTCGATGGCGGCCATCGCCTGCAGGGCCGTTATGACCGAGATTTCGTTCTCGACCGATCGGCCTCCGAAAATTACTCCTACATTGATCTTGCTTTTCATCGCTATGTTGTCTTTCTTTTGTATGATTCCTATTTGAACGAGTCGGGCAGGTCGTTCTCGTAGAGCACCGTATCGCCCGCCCGCATATGCGCGGCCAGGAAACGCGAAGCCTCGGCGAACGAGTCGACCTTGCGGATCTTATCGTCGGTAAATGCCTTGTCGGCCAAACCCTCCGCTATGGCATCGCGATTGGTGAGGTTGACTATTACGGCCATGTCGCACGCTTCGGCCATGTCGCGGCCCAGTTCGCGATTCAGCTCGTATTGCCGTGCCCCCAGTTCCACGAATCCCGGGGTGACCGCAATGCGCCGTCCGCCGCCCGTACGAAACTCGCGCAGAACCTCCAAGGCCATTTTCGCACCTGCGGGGTTCGAGTTGTAGGCGTCGTCGATTATGGTGATACCTCCTGTCGTACGCTTTACGCTCAGACGGTGCTCTATCTGTTCTATCTGCCGTACGGCGCGTTTCTGCATCGCCTCGCTTACTCCCAGACGGTCGGCGACCGCTATTGCGGCAAGCAGGTTGAGGATGTTGCCGCGGCCGACGAGTCGGGTAGTGTAGTGTGTGCGCGTCCGACCGTCGTGCATCACGTCGAACGCCGTTTCGGCGGGGGAATACTCGATGTTCACGGCGCGATAGTCGGCTGCGGCATTCTCCACGGCGTAGCTCGTCATGCGGCAGCGGGACGTCGTTTTCGCCGATGCCGCGGGCGCCGAGTCGAAGTTTACGACACCGAATCCGTCCGCCGGCAGCGAGTCGATCAACTCGAATTTGGTGCGCAGGATATTCTCCACCGTTCGGAATGTTTCGAGGTGCATTTCTCCCACGGCGGTGACTATTCCGATCGAAGGACGTACCAGATCGCATATCTCGCGTATGTCGCCCGTCTGTTTGGCGCCCATCTCCACTATGAACACTTGATGATGTGGTTTGAGCTGTTCGCGCACCGTACGTATTACGCCGAGCGTGGTGTTGAAATTGCCGGGAGTCATCAGCACGTTGTATCGTTCGGATAGTATGCGGTAGAGATAATGTTTCGTCGAGGTCTTTCCGAAGCTGCCCGTGACACCTATTATCGTGAGGTCGGGCATCGAGCGAAGTATGCGTTTCGCGTCGTTGTAGTACCATCGCGACACGGCGGCCTCCAGGGGTTTGTTGACCAGATTCGCCGTAGCCATGACGATGGGGAACACCAACAGTCCCAAAGCCGCGGCGGACATGTATCGGGGGGCGAACAGAAGCGCGGCGGCTATAACGGCGGCGGTCAGCAGGGCCGCAGTGAAAAAGAGCCTGCGCACGCGCATGGTGTATGCTATGGGCAGCTTGTAGACTGCGCGCAGCTCCTGCCATGCAAGAATGAGCATAACGGGAACTATGCAGCTGTACCCGGTTCGCGCCACGAACGGCAGCAGACTCGCCGCAGCCAGAGCGGCTGTGACGGCCGTGCGCACCCAATCGTTGCCTCGGCGGTACCAGCGGGCGTAACGCGACATGCGGTAGGAGTTCTGTTGGAACATCTGCGTGTCGTAGCGCACCGAGGCGAACCACAACGGCGCGTAGCAGACGAGGAATATTATTGCGGACGGATTCATGCGTTATTATCTTTTTTTGCCTCGGGAGCGAGGAAATTTTCTATCACGCCGATGAACAGCCCTCGGTTTTCGAGGAACGAGAAGTGACCCGCGCCTTTCACCGTGACCAGTCCCGCGTCGGGAATGAGCCGTTCCATTTTCTTTGCGTCGGCCAGAGGCGTGGCGGTGTCGTTCTCGCCCCAGAATAGCAGCGTGGGCGCCTTTATGCGGGGCATCGCGCGGCAAAGATCCTCGTTCACGCACTTCGACAGTATGGCCCGCATGCGCGGCGTGGCGTTATTGTAGTCCGACGATCCCGACTTCGAGCGGTAGCGGTCGATCATGCGTTCGGCCCGTGCGCGTCCCGCGACAAGGGGCAGCAGCCGCTTGATGAGTTTGTATACATACACTTTGCGATAGTAGGCGAACGACCGCTTGGGCTTCACGCCCGCCGCGTCGATGAGTATCACTTTGCAAGTCTCGTTGCGCGAGGCGAAGAGTATCGATACGCGTCCGCCGAACGAGTGACCAGCGAGGATGGGGCGTTCTATGCCCTCGTGACGCGCCACGGCCTCCACCGAACGAGTGTATTCCTCGACGCCCCATGTCGAACGAGGCTCTTCGCTGCAGCCGAACCCTGCCAGATCGAATGTCAGCACGCGGAACCGCTCGGCCAGCCACGGCTGCACGAAGTCGAATATCGAGCCGTCGCAGCCCCAGCCGTGCAGCAGCAGCAGGGGTTGTCCTTCGCCGCAATCGGTGTAGTGCAACGTTATGCCGTCGTATGTGAAATTTTTATCCATAATGCTTTTGCAAAAATAGATAATTTTTTCGCAGATGCCGCAGATCGGATGTAAATTCGGAATGAAGTCTCGCCGACGAATACGACTTCGGGCGGCAATCCGCGAAGACAGCCGCCCGAACATCGATTCCTTTTCCTATTTCTTGTTGAATGTGTTCATCGTAAGATCGGGGCCGACCGTTGCGAACGACAGTATGGCGTCGCCGAATATTTTCAGTCGTTCGGGCATGGCCGCGCGTTCGTCGGCCGACCACTCTCCCAGCACGTAGTCCACCTGCATGCCGCGTGCGAAATCGCCGCCTATGCCGAAGCGTATGCGTGCCCAATCCTCGCGACCCAGCAGTTCCGCTATGTTTTTCAGACCGTTGTGTCCGCCTGCGCTGCCTTTCTTGCGCATGCGCAGGGTGCCGAACGGCAGAGCTATGTCGTCGGATACGACGAGCAGGTTCTCGATCGGTATCTTCTCCTGATCCATCCAGTAACGCACCGCCTTTCCCGACAGATTCATGTAGGTGGAGGGCTTTAGCAGAATGATCGTGCGTCCCTTGTGGCGTACCGTGGCTATGGCTCCGTAGCGGTCGGTATTAAAAGAGACGTTGGATGCCTCTGCCAAGGCATCCAACACTCTGAATCCTATGTTGTGACGGGTATCGGAGTATTCGGCGCCGATGTTTCCCAGTCCCGCAACGAGGTATTTCATTCGCAGACTATTTTATGCCGCTACTGCTGAGCGCGCGAAGCACGTGTTACGCGAACGGCGCAAACAGCCGTGGTTGCGGGAGTTACGAAAGTCACGTTCTCCTGCTTCAGGTCGCCTACGAAGATGGTCTGACCTACCTGCAACGGGGTTACGTCCACTACGATCTCGTCGGGAAGCTGATCCACCATAGCCTTCACCATGAGCTTGCGGGCCGACAATGCCAACTTACCGCCGACTTTCACGCCTTCGGCAGTACCCGACAGACGAACGGGGATCGAAATTGCCACGGGCTTGCCCTCCTGCACACGATAGAAATCGATGTGGAGAATCTGCTCGCGAACAGGGTGGAACTGTACCTCGCGCATAACCGCCTTCTCGATCTTGCCGTCGATATTCAGCTCGACGATGTAAGAGTTGGGGGTGTAGATCAACGGTTTGATCTCCTTGGCGTCGACGGTGAATGCGATCTCCTCGCTTCCGCCGTAGATTACGCAAGGGATCTGGCCCTCGCGACGGAAGGCCTTGGCAGCTTTCTTACCGAAGTCGGTACGCTTGATTGCTTTTACTTCAAGAGTTTTCATCTGTAATAATTAATTTTTGTTACTGCGGCATTACTCAAGAGACCCTCGCCTGCCGATCGCATCGCGCCTGCCGTATACGGAAAATCCGCTTCCGCCACGTTTTGCTCATCGTCGGTGCGTTGCCGCTCCCATTATGCCTGAATCGGTTGCAAAGATAATTCTTGATTATTTATAAATCAAATTTTTCGGCAAGTTTCCCGTCGGTCGGCCTATTGTCTCCGTCCGCCACGTGGGGCGGCGGCGAACTGCGCGACTCAAATAGCCGCAATAATACACATGCGTCAGCCGATCCCGCGGCAGAAAGGATTTCGGAAAAAGGATCTCGAAGCGTTTGAAATAATCTTTTTATGAGTAACTTTACACCCGAAATGCGTATCGTACATACATATATTATTATAAATAGAATGAAAAAAGCAATCTTAACCTTTGCGGCCGTGGTCGCGGCGTTGGTCGCCTCGGCCGATGAGGGTATGTGGCTGTTGCCATACCTTCAGAAAATGAATATCAAGGATATGAAAGCCAAGGGGTGCCGCCTTTCGGCCGAAGATATCTATGCGGTGAACAAAAGTTCGCTAAAGGATGCCATGATCATCTTCGGCGGCGGCTGCACTGGCGAGATAGTATCGGACAAGGGGTTGATATTCACCAACCACCATTGCGGCTACGGATCGATACAGCAATTGTCGTCGGTGGAGCACGATTATCTCAAGTACGGTTTCTGGGCCTCGTCGTACGACGAGGAGCTGCCCGTACCGGGACTCTCGGTGCGTTTCGTACGCAGCATAGAGGACGCGACCGAGCAGATCCTCGGCAACGTGCCGTCCATAGCGGGCGAGCAGGAGCGTAACAACATCATCGCCGAGAACACCAAGGCCCTGAGCGAGCAGATGCGCGCCGACAACGAGGGCAAGAGCATACAGATACTCCCCTTCTTCGGCGGCAACCAGTATTTCGCCTTCGTGCTGGAGGTCTTCTCCGACGTGCGTCTGGTGGGTACGCCTCCTTCGTCGATCGGCAAATTCGGCGGCGACACCGATAACTGGATGTGGCCCCGCCACACAGGCGACTTCTCGGTATTCCGCGTTTATGCCGACAAGGACAACAACCCCGCCGCGTACTCCAAGGACAACCGTCCCTACGAGGCTCCGCGCCATTTGGAGATATCGCTCGACGGCTATAAGCAAGGCGATTTCGCCATGGTGATGGGCTTCCCAGGCTCGACGCAGCGTTACATGACCTCTTACGAGATCGACCAGATGCTGAATGTGTCGAATCCCCAGCGCATCTTCATCCGCGGCGAGCGTCAGGAGATCCTGTGGGCTGCCATGGAGGCCAGCGACGAGATACGCATCAAGTACGCCTCGAAATACGCAGGTTCGTCGAACTACTGGAAAAACTCGATCGGCATGTCGCGCGGCATAGAGAAACTGGGCGTGAAGGCGCAGAAGCAGGCGCAGGAGGCTGCGTTCCAGAAGTGGGCCGAGGCCAACACCATGCCCGAGGAGGGCTTCATCGGCGCACTGCCCATGATGAAGGAGACCGTGGAGAAGCTCACTCCCGTGGAGGGCACCATGCAATATCTTCAGGAGGCGCTCCTGCGCGGCGTGGAGCTGCTCACTCCGCCGCAACTTATCAACCGCGGCAACATAAGCGGATTCTACAAGGATTACGATGCCGACCTCGACCGCAAGGTGGCCAAGCGCATGCTCGCCATCGTGCGCGAGAACATGGATCCCGAGGCGCTGCCCTCGATCTACGCCGAGGTGATCGACAATAAGTTCTGCGGCGACATCGACGCCTACGTCGACTGGCTCTACGACACTTCGATATTCACGTCGCTTGACAAACTGCAGGCCTCGACCGACGAGCAGAAGAACGATGACCCCGCCATGAAACTGAACGAATCGGTGAAGGCGGCCTACCGCAAGGCATACACCGAGTATCCTCGGCTCGCTCCGCAGTACAACGCGGCGCACCGTCTCTACATCGCGGGACTCATGCGCATGCAGCCCGACAAGGCGTGGGCTTCGGACGCCAACTTCTCGATCCGCCTCACCTACGGCAACGTGCTGCCCTACGACCCCGCCGACGGCATCACATACAACCATTTCACCACGCTGGAGGGTGTCATCGCCAAGGAGGATACATCCAATCCGCTGGAGTTCACCGTGGAGGACAAGCTCAAGGAACTCTACCGCACCAAGGATTACGGTCGTTATGCCGATGCCGACGGTCGTCTGCACGTGGGCTTCCTGACCAATCTCGACATTACGGGCGGTAACTCGGGGTCTCCCGTTCTGGACGGCAACGGCCGCCTGATCGGCCTGGCATTCGACGGCAACTGGGAGGCCATGTCGGGCGACGTGGCGTTCGAGCCCGAATTGCAGCGCTGTATCGCCGTCGACGTACGTTACGTGCTCTTCGTGATCGACAAGTTCGCGGGATGCGACCACATCATGAACGAACTCGACATAGTGAAAAGCAAGGCCCCGCGCAAAAAGAAATAAGCCGTGCGGCTTTCCGACAAGTCGGCCCGAACTCTTATCTCAGTTCGGGCCGACTCTTTTTCTCGGTTCGACGAGGCCGAACGCGCCGACCGACGGGAACCGCAAAGTTTCGGATCAAAATGCGATGTTACAAAAAATAATTCCTATATTTGTAATCTACTAACAACAATCGCTGCGGGCCAGCCACGGACCGAGTGACCCGAATTTACCTTAATTATGAGATTACTTGCCTTTGTTTGCGCATTTGCGCTCTGCCTCTCTTGCGCCGATCGCCCTCGGAGCGAAGACGAAAGAAAAAATCCCGAGTATTACGTCGCTGCTTACATATGGCCGTCGTGTCACGACGATCCTATGGGTCGTGAGGCTCTGTGGAGCGAAGGCCACGGCGAGTGGGAGATCATAAAGCGGGGCACGCCCCGTTTCGACGGCCATTACCAGCCGCGCCGTCCCCTTTGGGGATACGAGCACGACGACGATCCCGAGGTGATGGAGCGTTGGATCGACGCCGCGGCCGACCACGGGGTGAACGTGTTCGTGTTCGACTGGTACTGGTACGACGGAGGCCCGTTTCTGGAGGGATGCCTAAACGACGGATTCCTGAAGGCCCGCAACCGCGACCGCATGCAGTTCTATGTCATGTGGGCCAACCACACCGTGAAGCGCAACTACTGGAATTGTCACCGATACGGCGACGACGAATCGGTACTGTGGCGCGGCGACGTGGACGAGGAGAATTTCCGCAAGGTGGCGGACCGCGTCGTAAAACAATATTTTTCGGAGCCTAACTATTTCAAGATCGACGGCCGCCCCGTCTTCTCGGTCTTCTCGCTCGACGAACTCATAGCGTCGTTCGACGGCGATACGGAGCGTACGCGCAAGGGACTGGAGTATTTCCGCGAAAAGACGCGCGAGGCAGGTTTCCCCGATTTGTGTCTGCAAATCATGACTTTCGGATCCGATGCCGCCACTGCCGCGAGAGCCAGGGCGATAGGTGTCGACTGCACGACCCAGTACGGTTGGGCGACCACGCGTCGCGAGGATTATCTGCAATGGGCCGCCGAGGGAATCGAAGCGACCGAGACGATGGCCGACGCATTCGGCGTACCTCACTATCCGTCGGTATCGATCGGTTGGGACGACACGCCGCGTTTCCCCGCCAAGGGCAAGGCCGACGTGGTGCACCACAACGTCACGCCGCAGGCATTCGCCACCGCCTTGCAGAAAGCCAAGGAGTACTGCGACTCGCATCCCGAGCAGATTAAACTGATTACCATATACGCTTTCAACGAGTGGGTCGAGGGCGCTTACCTGCTGCCCGACATGCGTTACGGCTTCGGTTATCTGGAAGCCGTGCGCGATGTGCTGGACGGCAAATACGACCGTTACAAGAACGACCGCAGCAAATAATGATACTAAAAACGCAATAAAAATATGACTCCCGAACAAGCCAAAAAATTCAAGTACTGGCAATACCGCACCATCATCGCCACGATGATAGGTTACGCGCTCTTCTATTTCGTGCGCAAGAATTTTTCGTTCGCCATTCCGGGCCTCGCGGCCGAATACGGCATTTCGAATACGAGCTTCGGCCTCATAATGACCGTCATAGGTCTCATCTACGGTCTGTCGCGCTTCGTAAACGGCTTCATAGCCGACCGCATGAACGGCCGCTGGCACATGTCTGTCGGATTGCTGTTGTGCGTACTGGCCAGCGTGGCATTCGGATTCAGCCCGCGGATCCTCGGGGTCGAGATCGGCGTGGCACCCCACTCGCTGGTGGTGCTGTTCGGCGTTCTGCTGGTGCTGAACAACATATTTCAGGGCAGCGGATTCCCTCCGTGCGCGCGACTGCTCACCCACTGGATTCCGCCCACCGAGTTGGCTACCAAAATGTCGGTGTGGAACACCTCGCACTCCATAGGCGCGAGCCTGCTCGCCATCCTCTGCGGCTACATAATGGGCACTATGGGCCGCGACATGTCGAGCGACCAGCACACGCTGGCCGTAATACGCGATAACCTGCTGATGCTCAATCCGTCGCTGGCCGACAATTCGGTGAAACTCGATCTTATGGTCGAGGCCGCAGCCTCGCATACGGGAGCATGGCAATGGTGCTTCTGGATCCCCGCGATCTTCGCGCTCGTCGGCGCCGTGGGACTGTTCGTGTTCCTGCGCGATACGCCCAAGTCGGTCGGACTGCCCGAACTCGCGGGTACGCACACCAAGGTCGAGGATCACGACGACCCCGCAGCCTACAAGGCTTTCCTGCGTGAAAAAGTGTTCCGCAATCCGTTGATATGGATTTTGGCCGTCGCCAATTTCTTCGTTTACATCGTTCGCTTCGCCGTGCTCGACTGGGGACCCAAGTTCCTTCAGGAGGCACGCGGACTCTCGTCGGCCGACGCGGGATGGACGGTTGCCGTGTTCGAGATATTCGGCATCATAGGCATGCTCGCGGCAGGTTGGGCCACCGACAAGTGGTTCCGCGGCCGCGCACACCGCACGTGCGTCTTCTGCATGCTGGGCGCTGCTGCGTTCATGGCCATATTCTATGTGCTGCCCGCATCGATTCCCATGCCTCTGCTGGTATGCGTGCTGGCTATGGCGGGATTCTTCATCTACGGACCTCAGGCCCTTATCGGTATTGCCGCAGCCAACCAGGCTACCAAGAGTGCGGCCGCCACGGCCAACGGGCTCACGGGCATATTCGGTTATGCGAGCGTGTTCGTGTCGGGACTGGGCGTCGGAGCGATGGTCGACTGGATCAACCGCATCAATCCCGGGCAGGGTTGGAACTACGTATTCCTGCTGATGATAGTCATGGCTGTCGTCGGCATGGGCATCTTCATGCTCATGTGGCGCGCCAAAGCCACGGGTTACGACGAGCAGGAGTAAACATCCGCCAGACCGAAAAAAGCCGCCCCGTAAAAGGGCGGCTTTTTTCATAAATATACTTCCTCGCCCCGCGGATGCGGCGGCGAGGCGGGATTTTCATTAAATGTGCATCAGGACCTTCACGGGGGCGATTTTTTCCAGTCGTTCGGCGCCGCGAAGTTCGTCCAGTCCCACGAGGAATATAAATTCGTCGATTACAACGGGATGCTCTTTGCCATAGGCCACGACCTTGCAGTCGAGCAACGAACGAGCGATGCCCTCGGCAGTACCGCCCGTGGCCAGGACGTCGTCCACTATCGATATATGGAACGCGCCGTCGGACGACAGCTCGCCCGCGGCGATGTCGCTCAGGCGATAGAACAGCTTGTCGGCACCGTACTCCTTCTCTACGGTCACCTCCTGCAAATCGCCCTCATTGAACGGCAGTTTGCCGCTTTTGCGAATGGGGATTACGTTCTTCACCTCGGGCTTGGCCAGAAGCAGAGGCGCGGTGAAGAGGAAGCCGCGGGCCTCGGGAGCCGCTATGTTGGGCGCGGTGACGCATGCGCCTATTTCGTCGATGAGACGTGCGAATGTCGTCTTGTCGCGAAGAAAGGGAATGATATCCACGAATACGATGCCCGGCTTGGGAAAATCGTTGTAAAACTTTAGCGTATCTTTCATTTCGTTATGTGGTTTTCGATTTGCCGAACGGTCGTCGGCACGACAAAAATAGTAATTTTTTTCGATTGCGCGGAGGCTTTTTAATGTCGGCGCATGCCGAGTTTCGATTTTTTTATTATCTTTGCATCAATTGGAAAATAATGAACTTAAAATGCCGAAGTTTTATGACAAGGTGAATGTGCTGAAAAAACCCGAATGGTTGAAGGTTCGTCTGCGCAGCGACGAAGGCTCTGCCGAGGTGGAGCGTATCGTGAAACGACACTCGTTGCATACGATTTGCAGCAGCGGACTCTGCCCCAACAAGGCCGAGTGCTGGAGCCGCAGGACGGCGACTTTCATGATTTTGGGCGACATTTGTACGCGCGGTTGCAAATTCTGCGCTACGAAGACAGGCAAACCCCTTGCTCCCGAAGCCTCGGAGCCCCGGCAGGTAGCCGAGAGCGTGAGACTTATGGGACTTCGACATGTTGTCGTGACTTCAGTCACTCGCGACGATCTCCCCGACGGCGGTGCCCGACACTGGGCCGCTACGGTGGAGGCCATACGCGAGGAGAATCCCGACGCAACGATTGAGCTCCTTATTCCCGATTTGGATGCGCGAGCCGACTTGATAGAGATCGTGACCGCATCCGCGCCCGACATAATCGGGCACAACATCGAAACCGTCGAGCGACTGACACCGCTTGTACGCTCCCGCGCGAAGTACCGCACGAGTCTGCGTACACTGGAGACCATCTCCCGAAGCGGCGCGGTCTCGAAGAGTGGACTGATGGTCGGACTTGGCGAGAGCGATGATGAAGTATTGCAAACAATGCGGGACCTGCGCGATGCGGGTGTCGAGATTGTAACGCTTGGTCAGTATCTTCGGCCCTCTCTGGAGCACTATCCCGTTGCGGCGTATATCACTCCCGAGAAATTCGAAAGGTACAGACTCCGAGCTTTGGAGATGGGCTTCAGCTATTGCGCGAGCGCGCCGCTGGTACGGTCGTCGTATTTGGCCGATGCCGCTCTGCAAAGCGTGAAGCGCAATCGCCCGCAGAGCTGACGCCAAAGGCCGCATGCCTTAGGCACCGAGCCGTCCTCGACGGCGGCGAAACGGAGACGTTATGGAGGTATTGTACACAGATCTGGGCCTTATGGGCTATGCCGAGTGCTGGGCGTTGCAACGCTCGCTCTTCGATCGCATGCTCGCTTCCAAAACGGGGCGCGCGGCGGCGGGCGAGGAGGTGCCGCCTCAGCAGGCCGGTTGGTTGCTTTTAGTGGAGCACCCTGCGGTATATACCCTCGGCAAGAGCGGCCGCGAGTCGAATCTGCTCGTCGACGAGCAGCGTCTGCATGCTTTGGGGGCCGATCTGTTCCGTATCGACCGCGGCGGCGACATTACCTTTCACGGCCCCGGGCAGATCGTGGGATATCCGATCCTCGATCTGGAACGTTTGGGTATGGGGCTGCGCGAGTATATCGATCGGCTGGAGGAGGCCGTGATAGGCGTGGCAGCCGATTACGGCATCGAGGCGGGCCGCATAGCGGGGGCCTCGGGGGTATGGATCGAACCGAAC
This sequence comes from uncultured Alistipes sp., assembly GCA_958449275.1. Taxonomy (GTDB): domain Bacteria; phylum Bacteroidota; class Bacteroidia; order Bacteroidales; family Rikenellaceae; genus Alistipes. Next base: position 27,515 of record CAUDHE010000015.1, read on the forward strand.
GGCGCACGGGCGCGCAAATTGTGCGCCATAGGAGTGCGGTCGTCGCGATTCGTCACCATGCACGGCTTCGCCCTGAACGTGAATACCGATTTGCGTTACTTCGATTACATAAACCCCTGCGGATTCACCGACCGCGGCGCGACGAGCATCTGTCGCGAGACAGGCGCGGCGGCCGACACGGCCGAGGTGAAGGAACGGCTGGTTAACCGATTAAGCGAGAATTTGAATGTTAAAATATATAAATAATAAAAACGTAACTTATGCCCATAGAGAAGCGATGGGTGGTGAGACCTCACGGCGATCCCGAAGCCGCGACCCGCTTGGCGAGTCAGCTCCGTATGTCGCCCGTGCTCACCAACCTACTTGTACAGAGAGGCATAGACACCGTAGAAAAGGCCAACAAATTCTTTAATCCGCAGCTCTCCGACCTGCACGACCCATATCTGATGACCGATATGGCGAAGGCGGTGGAGCGCATCGAACGGGCCGTAGCCGCCAATGAGAAGATCATGGTGTACGGCGACTACGATGTGGACGGCACCACGGCCGTAGCGCTGGTTTACAAGTTTTTGAGGCAGATAGGTCACAAGAACCTCGTTTTCTACATCCCCGACCGTTATAACGACGGTTACGGCATATCGGTCAAGGGCATCGACTACGCCGCCCGCAAGGGCGTGACGCTGGCCATAGCTCTCGATTGCGGTATAAAAGCCGTGGAAAAGGTTGTTTATGCAAAGGAAAAGGGCGTGGATTTCATCATCTGTGACCATCATCTTCCGGCCGACGAGATTCCGGCGGCCGTAGCCGTTCTCGATCCCAAACGCCCCGATTGCAACTATCCGTTCGACGAGTTGTCGGGTTGCGGGGTGGGATTCAAGCTCGTGCAGGCCTACGCCTCGAAGCACGGGATACCTTTCTCCGACATCGAACATCTGCTCGACCTTCTGGTGGTCAGCATCGCGTCGGACATAGTACCGCTTACGGGCGAAAACCGCATTCTGGCCTACTACGGTCTGGAGCGGCTGAACCGTATGCCTTCGTCGGGACTGCTGTCGATCATCAAGATCTGCGGTCTCGACCGTCATAACATCACCATCGACGACATCGTTTTCAAGATCGGCCCGCGAATCAATGCCGCGGGGCGCATGCGCATGGACGAAAACGACGAGAACGCCGCGCCGTCGGGCGGATTCGCCGCCGTGGAACTGCTCATCGAGGGCAACGACAAACTGGCGCAGGAGTTCTGCAACGTCATCGACTCTTACAATCAAGACCGTAAAAATATCGACCGCAGCGTCACTCAGGAGGCTCACGACTACATCGAGGCGCACGCCGACATGAAGAACCGCAAGAGCACCGTCATCTACAATCCCAAGTGGATGAAGGGCATAGTGGGCATAGTGGCCTCGCGCCTCATAGAGACATACTACCGTCCCACGGTGGTGCTCACCATGAGCAACGGTTTCGTGACGGGTTCGGCGCGGTCGGTACCCGGATTCGACCTCTATCAGGCGGTGGAGTCGTGCTCGGATCTGCTGGAGAACTTCGGCGGCCACATGTATGCGGCAGGTCTCACCATGCGCCCCGAGAATGTGGAGGCATTCACGCGTCGTTTCAACGACTATGTGGAGGAGCATATCGATCCGCAGATTTTGGTGCCGCAGGTGGATATCGACAGCGAACTGCTCTTTTCCGACATTACGCCCGCGTTCCATCGTCAGCTCAACAGTTTCCAGCCTTTCGGGCCTGGGAACTCGGCGCCCGTGTTCGCCACCTACGGAGCCAGTGCACACGGCGACGTGAAGCTGGTCGGAGCCGAGCAGGAACATCTGCGCATGGACTTGGTGCAGCGTCAGAAACCCAACACGGTGATTCAGACCATAGCGTTCCAGCAACCCTCGCACTACGAGTGGGTTCGTTCGGGACGTCCCGTGGACGTATGCTACCAAATCGTGGAGAATCACTACCGCGGAACGGTGACCACGCAGTTGCGTATAAAGGACATAAAACCCGTGGCGAAGTAATCGCCGCGACGGAGGGCGGCATATCTGGTCGAGATATGTCGGCCGAACAGGTAAAAACCATCGGCAAATACGCTCTATCGCTGCCCGCTTCGGCGGGGAGAGGAAAGTCCGAGCAACGCAGAGCACCGCACGAGCTAACGACTCGACGTCCGTGAGGGTGTAGTAGCGTAACAGAGAATAACCGCCTGCAGACGATTCGTTATCAGGAAATTGACGCAGGTAAGGGTGAAAAGGCGGGGTAAGAGCCCACCGCGGAGGCAGCAATGTTCTCCGGCTGTACGCCTTGCGGGTTGCAAGACCATGTATATCGACAGCTAAGGGCTGCTCGTCCGATGTCGAGGGGTAGGTTGCTGGAGGCTGCGGGTGACCGCAGTCGTAGATAAATGATAGAGGCCCCGCCGAGGCGGGGTACAGAACTCGGCTTACAGGATTTGCAGATGGCGGGGGTTGTTCGAATTGGCTCGGGCGGCCCCTTTTTGTTTTTATGTCCCCGGCATATCGATGTCTCGCCCTCTCGGTGCTGGGGTTAGTACCGATGCCCGATACAAGAATCTTTATCGGCCGACGACAGTCGGGTCGGAAAATAAAGTTATTTGATTATAATTCGTATATTTGTAGGGGAGGTTAGGCGAATAGCTCGCCGCCTCGAAAACCGAATTGTCATGGCGGACGGAAATCACATATCGCTCAGCGAGTTGCAGCGTCGCATAAAATGCGCCGTCGAGGAGTCGCTGCCCATGCCGTTGTGGGTCGCGGCCGAGATCTCGGAACTGAAGGTGAACTATTCGGGCCACTGCTATATGGAACTGGTGGAGAAAGCGGACGGCACTGCGGCTTCCCGCGGCGGACGTGCCCCGTCGGGCGTGCCATGCGCTCAGGCCCGCGCCGTCATATGGCGTTCGCAGTATGGCATGCTCGCCGCATATTTCGAAGCCGAGACGGGCAGCAGACTCGCGGCGGGAATGAAGATTCTGGCCAAAGTGCTGGTGTCGTATCACGAGCTCTACGGCCTTACGCTACAGATCATCGACCTCGATGCGTCGTACACGTTGGGCGAGGTGGAGCGGCAACGGCAACTTACGATAAAGCGTCTTCAGTCCGACGGCGTGTGGGACATGAACCGCGAGGCGGCTTTACCGATGCTCGTACAGCGCATAGCGGTGGTGTCGAGCGCGTCGGCAGCAGGCTATCGCGACTTCATGAACGAATTGCGGAGCAGCGGTTACGCCTTTCGCACCGAGTTGTTCGACGCCGTGGTTCAGGGCGCTGCCGCCGAGGAGTCGGTAACGTCGGCGCTGAGCGCCGTAGCCGAACGGGCCGAGGAGTTCGATGCGGTGGTCATGATCCGCGGAGGCGGTTCGGTTACCGACCTGAGCTGTTTCGACTCCTATCGCATCTGCTCTTATGTGGCGCAATTCCCGTTGCCCGTGCTTACGGGAATCGGTCACGACAAGGATACGAGCGTCGCCGACATGGTGGCGCACAAGTCGCTCAAGACCCCCACGGCCGTGGCGGCGTGGCTCGCGGACCGCATGGCGCGCATCGAGGCGTGGATTGACGAGTCGGCGCGGCGTCTGCACGATGCCGCCGTGAGCGTGACGCGCAGCGAGAGGTTGCGTTTGGAACGTCTGGCTGCCGATACGGCCCGCGAGGGAGGCATGTACGTCGAACGGTGTCGGTCGGCATTGGGTTTGCTGCGCGAACAGATAGCGGCGGCGGCATTGCGCACGGTGGAGGCGGCGCGTTCGCGTATTGCGGCGGCCGAAGGCGTGGTCGAGGGGTGTTCCCCGCAGCGGATCATGCGAATGGGATTCGCCGTGGTTCGTCACAACGGGCGGGCATTGCTCTCGACAGAGTGGCTTCGCGCGGGCGAGCCGATCGAAGTGGAACTTTACGACGGCGCGCTGAACGCCGACATTACGAGCATAAAGGTAAAAAAATATGGCGAAGAATAGTGAAAAGAGACCTGCGTACGCCGAGGCGGTGGCCGAGATCGAAGATATTCTGTCGCGTCTGCGCGGCGAGCAAACGGGGGTGGACGAATTGGAGGCCGCGGTGAAGCGCGCCACGGAGCTGATCGCCCGATGCAAGGCGCAGTTACACGAGGTGGAGACCGCCGTAAAGGCGCAACTATCCGAGCAGGAATAAACGGTGCGGAGGATGAAAAAACTCATAAAATTCATACTTAACGCCTTTCCGCGCCCATTTCTTCAACGGGCTGCGGGATGGACCGTGCCGCTGCTGGGCCTGTTCTACGTCGGCCGCGGCCGCGAATGTCCGCTTTGCGGATGCCGACGGCGACGGTTCCTTCCTTACGGCTATGTGGTATCGCGCGCCGATGCGCTTTGTCCGCGCTGCCTCGCACTGGAGCGGCATCGTCTGTTGTGGCTCTACCTGAAGCGAGAGACGCGGATCGAGACCGAACTGCCGCATCTGTTGCATGTCGCGCCCGAGGTGTCGTTGATGCGCAAATTGCGCCGCGCCTATCGTGCAGTTACCGAACGTTACGTGACGGCCGATCTGGAGAGCCCGTTGGCCGACATGCACTTCGACATACAGCATATTCCTCTGCCCGACGGATCGTTCGACGCGGTGATATGCAACCATATCATGGAACATGTAGAGAACGACCGCCGTGCCATGCGCGAACTGCATCGCATCCTGCGCGCGGGAGGTTGGGGAATAATCCTCGTTCCCGTGGATTACGCCCGCGAGGCGACTTTCGAGGACGACACCGTCACCGACCCCGCTGAGCGGACGCGCATATTCGGGCAGTACGACCACAGGCGCATCTACGGCCGTGATTATGCCGACCGTCTGCGCGAGGCAGGGTTCGAGGTCGAGGAGCGCGATTACGCAGCCGAGGTGTCGCCCGCGGAGCGCGAACGTTACGCTTTGGCGGAGGACCATTTATATATTGTGCGGAAACCTTTAACCGATATTTGATTATGGAGGCTTTGCAAAAATACGCGTCGCTGCGGACATTTGTCCGCGATTCGTTTTCGCCCGTGACGCAGGAGCTGGTCGACAAGGCGTTGATATTCGCTGCCGAACGCATGGGCGCTCATACCCGTTACGACGGCACCCCGATGATGGACCACGACGCGGCCGTGGCCGAGATCGTGGCGCGCGAAATAGGACTCGGCCGCAACTCCACCGTAGCGGCTATACTCCACGACGTGATGCGCATAGCAGTAAAGGAGAACCCCGAGAGCGCAGACGAACTCACGCGACAGATCCGTGCCGAATTCGGCGATCAGGTGATAGGCATCATCGTGGGACTGTGCAAGATATCGAACATAAAGCTCAAGGTGTCGAAGGAGCAGGCCGACGATTTCCGCGACATGATCGTCAGCTATTCGGAAGATCCGCGTGTGATCCTCATAAAGCTCGCCGACCGTTTAGAGGTTATGCGCAGCCTGCAAATGTTCCCGCCCGACAAGCGGCGCAAGAAGAGTTGGGAGAGCATGAATCTCTATGCCCAGATAGCCCACAAGCTGGGCCTCTACAATCTGAAGAGCGAGTTAGAGGATCTGGCTCTCAAGTGGCTCGAGCCGCGCGACTACGACTACATCTGCCGCCGTCTGGAGGAGACCGAGAGCGAGCGTCAGACGTTCATAGCCCGTTTTCTGAAGCCCATAACCGACAAGATCGACCGTCAGGGCATACGCTATCACATAAAGAGCCGCACCAAATCGATATACTCCATTTGGAACAAGATGCGCAAGCAGAACGTACCTTTCGAGGGCGTTTACGATATTTTCGCGCTGCGCATAATAGTCGACTGCGAGCGCGAGACCGAGAAACAGATCTGCTGGACGATCTACTCCATCGTTAGCGATTGCTACACCCCCAATCCCGACCGCATGCGCGACTGGATCACGATCCCCAAATCGAACGGTTACGAGTCGCTGCACACCACAGTTTCGGCGGGCGAGGGGCGTTGGGTCGAGATACAGATCCGCACCGAGCGCATGGATGCGGTGGCCGAGCGCGGTATCGCGGCCCATTGGCGTTACAAGGGTGTCAATCAGGGCGGACAAACCAGCGAACAGTGGCTCGGCCGTCTGCGCGAGGCGCTGGAGGAGACAACCCATTCGCTGTCGCAGCGTTTCGAGGCCAAACCGTCGTCGGGCGAGATATTCGTATTCACGCCCAACGGCGACATACGCAAGTTGCCCGAAGGGGCCACGGTGCTCGATTTCGCGTTCGACATACACACCAACCTGGGTTCCACCTGCACGGGAGGCAAGGTCAACAATCGCGCCGTGCCCATACGCGAGGTGCTGCGCAACGGCGACATAGTAGAGGTAGTGACGCAGAAAAACCAGACTCCCAAGGCCGACTGGCTCAACTCGTGCGTGACGTCGAAAGCCCGCTCGCGCATAAAGTCGTTCCTGCGCGAGGAGCAGATGAAGCATGCCCGCATGGGGCGCGAGGAGTTGGAGCGCAAGTTGAAAAACTGGAAAATAAACGTTCCCATCGACGAGGCGGTAGCCTATCTGGGCCGTCATTTCAAGGTGCGTACGGGGCGCGAGGTCTATTCGATGATCGCCGAGCAGAAGGTGGATTTTCTGACCATAAAGGATATTCTGGTGCATTGGATCTCGGGGCGTGCCGAGGAGGAGCGTCGCACGGCGGCGGCCGAGGCCGAGGAGCGCAAGGCCGAACAGAAGAAAAACGATGCGGCCGCAGCGGCTCCGCGTTCGACCGATGCGCTGATTATCGACGAAAAGATCAACCACATAGAGTACAAGCTGGCCAAGTGTTGCAATCCCATTAAGGGCGACAGCGTATTCGGGTTCGTCACCATAGCGTCGGGCATCACCATTCACCGCACCGATTGTCCCAATGCGCGTCGCATGCGCGAGAACTATCCCTACCGCATCATGGAGGCCCGCTGGCGTAGCGGTGCCGACGGGGCGTTCCGTGCCACGATAGCCATATCGGCCCAGGATACGGCGGGACTCGCCAACCAGATCACCGAGGTGATTACACGCGAGCTGAAACTCAACATCCGCGGCATCAACTTCATCTCGCGCGGCGACGGCACGGCCCGCGGAACGGTGAGCGTCGAGGTTCCAGGCGCGGGCGTGGTCGACACGCTGATCCACTCCGTGATGAAAATCAAGGGGGTGCAGAAAGCCTACCGAGTGAATAATTGACGCTACTGTCGGGGCGCAGCCTGCAGTGGTTCGCGATGTGAGCATTCGCGAACAATAGCGGGCCTCCGCCACGGTAGGGTGTCGACGAATTGCGCAACTCGGAGAGTCGCAATATTCATATAATACTTGTTTCGGGTCGCCGCCTCTCGACCCGCATACCGATATTGACAAGTTCATTCAACGCCTCGCGGCGGAAACTTTCGTGCTCAAGCATACAATCGATCTCGTATGCCTCCTCGTCGATCGAACGCGGCGATTCGCCTTTCATAAGACGAACCATATACTCGACCGC
>CAUDHE010000016.1 GCA_958449275.1 uncultured Alistipes sp.
TTTGCGGCTCTTTAAGCCGCGCAGTTCGCCGCCGCCCCACTGCGGCGGACTGCAACTCGCAAGACTCGTTTTGTCCTCCGCCGTCGGCGAACAGAATAAATATATATTGTCATGCGTGCCGCAGGCCGCGACCCGAATGTAAAAACGATAAGGAATGGTTGTGTCGGCGGCGAACTGCATTTCTAATTCGTTATGTGATATTTTCGGCAGCGAAAGCGGCTGTAGACTTTCGGCAAAAAAGGACGAAACGGGATTTTCGATAAACAATATATTGATTTTAAAATAATTTATTATATAGGGGGGGGGTGAAAAATTTGTGCGAAAAATGTTGCATACATATAAATAATTTCTAACTTTGTAAACGGAAGATATTGAAACAGGACTGAACAGATGGAAAAGTATTGCCGAGAATATACCATTACCGAACGCTTGGAATGCATTCTCGGCGTGCGATGCGTACTAAATTCCCCCCCCCTCGTTTCTGCCCCGTCTTTATGTGACAATCAATTGAATTTTAAAATTTTAAACTCTTGGCGAAGCAGGTGTTTCCCGCTTTGCGGGGATCGGTGTGTCGTGTCGGTATTCGATGCCGAGCGATATTGCGCCGCAAGCCGTGCCGACGGCCTTAACATTAAATTACACAAAGCTACATACACTACAACAACTTCATAATGGAGAATGCGGCCCTCCTCGGATTCGAACCGTTGACCCGAAATCCGTAAACCGTGCCGCAACGAACCACATACGAACCGCTAACCTTAAGTTTAACCTAAAACCCGAGCCTATAAGAAGACATCTACATTTCCAATCCTAAAGTACATAATTTGTGACGGGCGTGCGACCGAGTTCGCGATGCCTGCGGTTGCTCGGTCGAAATGCCGAGACAGGGATTTTATTGCCCTTTCGGAAGGGCGGCCGAACGCCGATCGAAATTCGTAAAGAGTAAGTAACCGCTTATTTCATACTAACAGCCTAAAATTTTTAACCATGAACAAAACAAAGAAACTTTTGTGGCTTGTCGCACTTTTCGGAGCGATTACCATGGTTGGGTGCAATGATTCCGGCGAAGAGGGCGGATACGGTCCTTCGGGACCGTTGTCGCTGTCGTCGTTTACGCCTAATTACGGTAAGTATCTAGAAAAGGTCATTCTGCGAGGGTCGGGATTCGGTAAGACTTCCGATATCAAAGTCTATTTCAATCAGCGCGAAGCGGCCGTAATCGGTTCCAGCAAGAGCGGTACCGAGCTGTACGTGCTGGCGCCGCGTCTCCCGGGAGAGGATTGCGCCATTTCGGTGGTGCAGGGTCAGGATTCGCTGATTTACGACGAGCATTTCGATTATACCGTGTCGACTACCGTAAGTACCATTTGCGGCAACGGAACATTCAAGTACAAGGCCGGTTCTTTGACCGAGGCTCAGGTGAGTCCCTACTATCTGTGTGTGGACGACAATGAGAACATATTTGTTGTCAGCCGTAATTCGCCTGACGATAATAATGACGGCAATACATACACCATAGGTCGTATCGATCTGGAGAACGACGAGCTGGTTACGATCATCGCCGAGACGGGTAACGTGCCTTGCGTGGCCCCCGAGACGCAGATCGTGACGTGCCCCACCGAGAAAAACGTGGGTCACTTCATTGAGATGAATCCGCTGGAGATGTGGGCTCCGCGTCATCGAGTCTTCAAGTGGTATGATGCTAATCCTCCTTCGAACGGCTGGAAGCACTGTATGGTGGTGAATCCGTCGGACGGTATGATCTATACCCGCTTCTATTTCGGACAGTTGGTGAAGATTGATCCTCAAACTTATGAGACCGAGCTGGTCTGCATGACGTCGCAGTTCGATACCTACGGCATGACATTCCGTCCGCAGGAGCCCAATGTGCTCTATTTCACGGGATGGGGCAATCATGGTATATTCAAGGTGGATCTGAATGCAGAAAAAGTAGAGGCCATACAGATCAATGGCGGAAGTTCTACAGCGGCACATCGTGACGGCGATTTGAAAGATGCACTTTTCAACTGCCCGTCGCAGATGTATTCCGATGCCGACGGCAATATATATGTGGCCGATTCTAATAACCACTGCATACGCCGTATAACGCCCGAAAATCAGGTGGAGACCGTGCTCGGTGTTCCGTCCGAAGCGGGTTGGGTGGACGGTACCCAGGAGGTGGCCAAGTTCAACAAGCCTCGCGGCATCGGCATCGCGCCCGACGGCTCGGTATATGTGGCCGACTGGGGCAATGGACGCATCCGCAAGCTCTCGATTAATTAACCCTTAACTCAAGAAAAAGATGAAACAATTAACCATAATCTGGTCCCTGTTCATATTCATATTGATAGGAACGCAGTCGGCCTCGGCTCAGTCCTATGTGATGAAAGGCACGGTGTCCGATGCCGAGGGACCGTTGATCGGCGTATACGTAACGGTTAAGGACAACCCCACGAACGGTACCATGACCGACGTAGACGGCAAGTTCACCATTAAGGTCGAGCGCGGCGACAAACTGCTGTTCACCTACATAGGTTACAAAGACGTGGAATATCTGGTGGTGAAGCAGGAGCAGGACCTTCAGATCCGATTCGACGAGGCTGCCACCGCTGTGGACGAGGTGGTGGTGACGGCACTCGGAACCCAGCGTAAGATATCGACTCTGTCGGCCGTGACCTCGGTGGATGTGAGCGAGTTGCAGCAGCCCACAGCATCGGTGGCCAACCTTTTGGGCGGTCGCGTGGCGGGTGTGATTTCGTCGCTGGGAAGCGGTGAGCCGGGTAAGAATATCGCCGAGTTCTGGATCCGCGGTATCGGTACTTTCGGCGCCAATGCTTCGGCTCTGGTGCTCATCGACGGTCTGGAGGGCGATATCAATGCGATCGACCCCGCCGATATCGAGAGCTTTTCGATCCTGAAGGACGCCTCGGCGACGGCCGTATACGGTGTGCGAGGCGCTAACGGCGTGGTGCTGGTCACCACCAAGCGCGGTCATGCCGACAAGATGAACATTACGGTGCGTGCCTCGGCTACGTTGTCTCACCTGAAGCGCATGCCCGAGTTCGTGAATGCTTACGACTATGCGATGCTGGCCAACGAGGCCCGTGCGGTGCGCGGCGAGGAGGTACTCTACACTCCCGTGGAGCTGGAGATCATACGTCACAACCTCGACCCCGACATGTATCCCGACGTGAACTGGCAGGACGAGATCGTGAAGAAAAACTCGTGGAAACAGAACTACTACGTCAGCGCGCAGGGCGGCGCCAAGCTGGCCCGTTACTTCGTGTCGCTTAACGCGGCTCTGGAGGATGCGGCCTACAATGTCGATAAAAAGAGCCCCTATTCGGGCAATGTGGGTTACAACACCTACGGTTTCCGTGCCAATATCGATCTGGAGCTTACCAAGACCACCAAGATCTATTTCGGCAGCAACGCTTTCCTGAAGATTCAGAAGAACCCGGGCGTGGCCAACACCAACTACATCTGGGATGCGCAGGCCAACATCCATCCGCTGCGTTTGCCGCTCATGTACTCCAACGGCCAGTTGCCCGCGGTGGGTACGGGCGCCGAGACTTCGCCCTACGTGATGATTAATCGCATGGGTCGCCGCAACGATCAGGAGTTCGCGGGCAAGACAACGCTGGCACTCGAACAGGATCTGTCGATGATTACCGAAGGTCTGAAGATCCGTGCTCAGGGCGCATACGACATCACTTCATGGTTCAACGAGAGCCGTCTCATCCAGCCCGCGCTCTACGAGGCCGTGGGCCGCAACCAGGCGGGAGAGCTTATCACCATACAGCGTGTGAGCGAGCAGGCCGCTCACTATTCGAAGAGCACCAACCAGTACCGTAAGTATCATTTCGAGAGCACTCTCAACTACGATCGCGTGTTTGCCGACGATCATCGCGTGTCGGGTCTGGTCTACTACTACATGAGCGACGAGAAGTATTCGAGCGAGAGTACCACCAACATGAACTCTATTCCCAAGCGTTATCAGGGTATATCGAGCCGAATCACTTACGGCTTCCGCGATACCTACATGCTCGACGTCAACTTCGGTTATACGGGTTCCGAGAACTTCCAGCCGGGCCGCCGCTTCGGTTTCTTCCCCTCGGTGGCATTGGGTTGGGTCCCCACCAACTACGAATTCATGAAGAAAGGACTTCCGTTCCTCGACTTCCTGAAAATACGAGCTTCTTACGGTACGGTGGGTAACGACCGTATATCGAACAAGCGTTTCCCCTATCTGACCATCGTGCAGCGCGGCTCCAACAGCCCGTGGGGATCGACTTCGGCCGAGACTCTGTGGGAGACCTACACCGGAGCCGACAACCTCAACTGGGAGAAGGCCAGCAAGCTCGACGTGGGTATCGAGGGCCGTCTGTTCGGCGATCGCGTGAATTTCGTGGTCGACTTCTTCAACGACGTGCGCGACGGTATCTTCCAGGAGCGCCAGCAGGTTCCCGCATACGTGGGCCTCATGTCGAAACCCTTCAGCAACGTGGGTAAGATGCGCAGCTACGGAGCCGACGGCAACATAAGCTATACGGAACGTCTGGGCAAAAACGCCTCGATCACCCTGCGCGGTAACTTCACCTATTCGAAGAACGACGTGAAGAACTGGGAGGAGGCCAATCCCGCATATCCCTATCAGGAAAATTCGGGTTATCCCAACGGCGTGGTCCGCGGTTATCAGGCTCTGGGTCTGTTCAAGGATCAGCTGGATATCGAGACCAGCCCCGTGCAGACATTCGGCGAGTATAAGCCCGGCGATATCAAGTACCGCGACATCAACGGCGACGGACGTATCGACGCCGACGACCAAGTGCCCATTTCGCACTACATCAACTACGGCTCGGGCGTGGGCGTTCCTCTGCTCATGTACGGTTTCGGCGGCGAGTTCCAGTACAAGAATTTCACGCTGGGCGTGTTGTTCAAAGGTACGGGCAAGACCGACTTCTTCTACGGCGGAGCGGGTTACGTTCCCTTTGCCAACGGCAAGTTGGGCAACGTGCTCACGCAGGCGGCCGATCCGCGCAACCGTTGGATCCCGATGGATTACGCTTTGGCCAACGGCATAGATCCCTCGCTGGCCGAGAATCCCAACGCCAAGTATCCCCGTCTGCAATACGGCAACAATAACAACAACTCGCAGACATCGACTTTCTGGAAAGGCGATTCGCGTTACTTGCGTTTGCAGGAGATCACCCTCAACTACAACTTCAAGGCCAACGCCCTTCGCAAGATAGGCATACAGTCGGTAGACTTGCAGTTCGTGGGCAACAACCTCGCCGTATGGGACAAGGTGAAGATCTTCGACCCCGAGCAGGCTCCGAGCAACGGACGCGTTTATCCTTTGCCCGCTACGTTCACCTTGCAGCTCTATCTGCATTTCTAACTTAAAACACTACTAAAATGAAGCGATTAAATATAATGATATTGTCGTTGATGGCAGCATCAATGTTCATGTCCTGCAACTTCCTCGATATCGACGACTATTTCAGCGACGAAATAAAGATCGATTCGGTGTTTGCCAACAAACGTAATGTCGAGGCATATGTTTGGGGTATCGCAGGTGAGTTCGCCGACGAAGGTTCCATTTACCAGAATGCCGATACGCCCGGCCCGCTTGCGACCGACGAGGCTTTCACCATGTACGGCACGCAGCATAACTACAACGGCATGCGTCTGGTGCTTAACGAGATCAACGCCAGCAACACCTATTCGCTGGGTAACGTGTGGACCAAGAGCTACCAGTGTATCCGCCGCGCCAACACCGTGTTCGCACGTATCGACGAGGCCGTCGACCTCACGCCGACCGACCGCGCCCAGATTCTGGCACTGAACCGTTTCATGCGCGCATACGCCTACTATAAGATCTGGCTCAACTTCGGTCCCGCCATCCTCATCGGCGACGAGGAGATCCCCTCGAATCTCGATCTGGATGCTTACGACCGTCCCCGCGCCACGAACGACGAGACTGTCGAGTATATATGCTCGGAGCTGGAGGAGGCTGCCAAGTATCTGCCCGAGACCCGCTCGATCATGGAGTTCGGACGTCCCACCCGCGCCGCAGCTTACGGACTGATAGCACGTTTGCGCCTCTATCATGCCAGCCCGCTGTGGAACGGCGGCGCAGCGGCCCGCCGTTGCTTCGGAACGTGGACTCGTTCTACCGACCGTGCCTATTACGTGAATCTGGAGTACGACGAGGAGCGTTGGGCCGTGGCTGCGGCAGCCGCCAAGCGCGTCATGGAGATGACCAAGGGCGGCGCGCCCATGTTCCGTCTCTATACCGTCGAGGCCGACTCGGAGACTCCCGAGATGCCCGAGGGAGTAACATCGGATCCCGACTACTACAAGCCGTGGCCCGACGGCGCCGCGGGGCTCGACCACTTCCGTTCGTATTCGGAGGGCTTTACGGGCGAGGCCGTGCTGGCTACCAACCCCGAGTACGTGTGGGCCCGCAGAAGCTCTACGCTTACGGCCAACACCCAGATGGCATTCCCGCTCAAATCGGGCGGCTGGAGCGGTATGGCCGTTCCGCAGAAGATCATCGACAACTATGCGATGTACGACGGCCGCTCGATCGACGATTCGAGCGACGAATATCCCTATTCGGAGTCGGGTTTCACCACCGAGGCGAAATCATTCTCGGGATACCGCCTCAACTCGGGCGTTTATAACATGTATGCCAACCGCGAGATGCGTTTCTACGCTTCGATCGGTTTCAGCGAATGCTATTGGCCCATGAGTTCGACCACATCGTCGGGTAAGTACAACAAGACCATCGCTTACTATTACGACAACGAGAACGGAAAACAGAACTCGGCTACCGATTACACTCCTACGGGTTACGTAATCAAAAAGTACATCCATCCGTCGGACGCATGGGACGGCGACAATGCCGCGCGCATGGAGAAGGCATATCCCATTATCCGCTATGCCGACATTCTGCTGATGTATGCCGAGGCTCTGAACAACCTCACGCCCGGCAAGGTGTACAACATCGCTTTGGGCGACAATACCTACGAAATCTCGCGCGACGTGAACGAGATCCGAGGCGCGTTCGATCAGGTGCGTCACCGCGCCGGCATGCCCGGCCTGAGCGACGCCGACGTGGCCGACCCCGATACGTTCCAGGCCCTGCTGGTGAAGGAGCGTATGATCGAGTTCCTCCACGAGAACCACCGTTACTACGACGTTCGTCGTTGGGGTATCTACGAGCAGGTGGAGAGCGAGACGATCATGGGTATGAACGTCGACGGCAGCAAGGACACTTTCTACCAGCGCGTGGTGCCCAATACGTCGCGTATCGGTTCGCGTCTGGTACACAAGAAGCTGGTGTTGCTGCCCATTCCTCTGGCCGAGGTGCGCAAGCTGCCTTCTTGCGATCAGAATCCCGGATGGGAGGATTAATCGGGTTGAATCTTAAAAAATTGATTATATGAAGTTAAGATATATAATAACTGCCGCGGCTCTCGTCTCTTTGGTTGCCTGCAACGATGACGAGGTGTTCGAGAAAGAGCAGTACAAGAACATATTCGGCTTCGTGAGCGAGTCCGATAATACGAATACCAAGGTGGTGAGTCTGCATAAGGAGGAGTCGGTGGGTTACATGTCGTTGTCGATGGGCGGCAGCAACTCCATCACCCGCGACGTGACGATCAACATCGTCGAGGACGAGTCGCTGATCGACGACTACAACAGTGCGAATTACGATACCGACGTGTCGAAATATGCCATCCACATGCCCAAGTCGAAATACGACATCGTCACTCACAAATGCGTGATTAAGGCCGGCGATGTGTTGGGAACCATTCCCGTGAAGATTCGCCCCGAGGGATTGTCGCCCGATTCGACCTATTTCATCCCCGTGCGCATCGACAATTACGACGGCTACGAGATGAATCCCGACAAAGGCACGCTGCTGATGAAGATCGCCTTCAAGAACCGTTGGGCCACCAGTACGGGTACGGGCTACTCGATGCTGGGCAAGCGTCGCAACGTTACCAGCACTACCGAGATTTCGATGCCTGGAACCAAAACGCTGCATGCCTACGGAAGCAACAGCGTGCGCGTGATGCCGGGTAACGAAACTTTCAAGGCCGACAAGCACACGCTGGAGGCCAAGGCCATGATTCTCGAGGTGGAGGATACTCCCGACGAGGTGAAGAAGGTGACGATCAAGCCTCTGCGCGATCTGAAGGTGACGCAGATCGACGGCGACGAGTTATATCCCAACACCTATGCCATCGTCGACGACGGATTCAACGTCTACAAGATGTTCCTGCTGCACTACTACTATACCATAGGTAACAATACGTATGAGATGAAGGAGGAGTTGCGCATCAAGTATGTCGAGTCTGAAGAAAATGAAGAATAATCGAGTGGAACGCTTTCGACCGGCCTCGGCAGAGCCGAACTTGTTCGAGCTCTGC
Source organism: uncultured Alistipes sp. (assembly GCA_958449275.1). Taxonomy (GTDB): domain Bacteria; phylum Bacteroidota; class Bacteroidia; order Bacteroidales; family Rikenellaceae; genus Alistipes. The sequence goes on from CAUDHE010000016.1 coordinate 8,445, forward strand.
CGAGGCGAGAAAACGACTGTTGTAAAACGAACCTTTAATACTTGTGCAAAATGAAAAAACATGTTGTTAAGATAATGATGCTGTTCTCTCTGCCGTTGGCGGCGATGATTTCGTGCGACAACTTCGAGAGAACGGAGGTAGAGAACACGATTACGGTGAACTATAATGCCGTGACGCTGTTCGAGGGCGAGACCAAACAGCTTACCGCCAGTCCTTCCGACGGCGGTACGTATGCGTGGCGGAGTCTCGACGAGACCATCGCCACAGTCGACGGCTCGGGACTGGTTACGGCCGTGAGCCACGGCGTGACATCGGTGATCTGCTCGCGCGACGGACTGTCGTTCGAGGTGGAGATTATCGTGAGCGAGAAAGTCGAGCTGCAGGATGTGAATCTGCGTTGCGACGCTATCCTGGAACTGGCCGTCGAGGCCACGCAGACCGTGGCCGTCGAGGTATTTCCCTCCGATGCCAACGATGTGCCTCTGGACGATTTCGAGTGGTGGTCGGACGACGAGTCGGTGGCTCGCGTGAGCGATGCGGGTGTAATCAAAGGCATCGGCATTGGCGAGACGACCATCCACTATCGTCGCGGCGACATATTCAAAGAGATCACCGTAGTGGTCGACACCTCGTTCCCGCTCATAAAGGGACAGCCGTTCGTGGTTAAGGCCGACGGTCCTTCCGAGCTGTGGTTCCGCGACTTCGACCGCGGCGGAAAGGATATCGCATTCTACGATACGGGCGGTGGCGGCGGCAACACCTACCGTGCCGACATGGGCGACTTTACGAGCAGCATGGTCACCATCGAGGGCGGCGGCAACCTCGGCTATCTCGACACGGGCGAGTGGTACATCTACTCTATCGAAGTCGAGCAGGCGGGTACCTACGAGCTGACTGTCAACCTCGGTGGTGGCGGCGGCGACGGATGGTACCACTTCGAGGTGGACGGCGTACGCGTATGCGACAACTTCAAGGTTCCGAACACGGGCGGCTGGGGTAACTTCGCCGACTATAAGGTCTCCATCGAACTGCCCGCAGGATCGCATAAGTTTAAGTTCTTTGCCGATACGGCCGCGCATAACCCCAAACATATGACTTTCACTCCGGTGAAGTAAAACGGTTCGCATAAATTTCTTAGTGGAGGACCGTCCCGCGAGGGGCGGTCCTTTTGCGTGGTTGCGAGCGGTACGGCGTATTTTGCGGTCCGTCGCATGGCGCGGCGACCTGCCGACCTTTCGTTGCGAGATTGCCGGTATGCATATGTAAAGAACAAGGGACCGCGCCGTGGCGCGATCCCCGTCTTCAAAATTAACCCTCAGTCTATTCCTCGCAACGAAACAGCTCCCGAAGATAACAGTCGATGTAGTACAGATCTGCCTCTTCGCGAATAACTTCGCTCATCAGGAGCCTATCGTCGTCAGAGACTGATTCCATCGATACTTTACCGTCTAAATCTTCCATAGGCTGAACCGTTTAATAAACAACGGAGCCGTCGGGCGATTTATTGTGCCCCGAAACTTTTTTTGAGGAAAAATCAACTTAAAATCATGTTGTTTTCCTTAATCATCTTTCTGAGGTTTATCAGAGCGTAACGCATTCTGCCCAGCGCGGTATTGATACTCACTTCCGTTTGGTCGGCTATCTCTTGAAAGCTCAACCCCGAATAGTATCGCATCATCACCACTTCGCGTTGCTCGTCGGGCAGGCAGTCGACCAACCGACGTACATCGGCTTCGATCTGCTCCGAGATCATGCGGTCCTCCACCGTGCGCTCGGCGAAGCGAAGCGTACCGAGCATGTCGTATCCTGCGTCCGACTCGCTCACCGTCTTGTCGCTCTTCCGCGCGCGAAAATGGTCTATGACCTGATTGTGCGCTATACGCAGAACCCAAGACAGGAACTTGCCGTTGTCGGCGTAACGACCTTCGTCGATGACGCGGACAGCTTTGATAAAGGTCTCTTGAAGGATGTCGTCAGCCACATCGTTGTCTTTGACCATCATTCTTATGTAGTCGCGAACACGGTTGTTGTGTCTGTCGATAAGTTTGGATATGGCACTTCGATCACCTGAAAGATAGTTATTAAGCAATACTCGGTCACTTAAAACTTGTGTGTTCATACTCTTCTCCTTATTAAATTACATTTTCAAAGAGTAGAATTTTTCGTATAGGCAATCCGTTTTTAAGGTTAAAATTTAATTTTATGAACGCAAGGTAGGGACTTTTTCCTAAACGTCAAAATTTTTCGACTGTTTTTTATTTCGGCCATCCTGCCCGCATTCGGCATAAAATGTTGCAAATCGTGTGCCACGATACTCTGTTCGGGCATTTGGTCGATATTTTTCGCGACTTATATTTCGTCACACCGCCTCGCCGTAAGTTTGTTCTCCTACGGCGGAATATGCGACTCGCAGAGTCGTGCGGACCGCAAATCCGAAAACGTCATGCGGCAGGCATGGGCGATTGCCGAACGACAGCGGCGACCCCGTCGAAGGTCGCCGCTAACGTGTCTGCATTATTCGTAGGTTTCGATCCGCACTGGACCGATTAGACCTGAGGGCGGAAGCGGCGACGAAGCGCCGTAAGGATTGACCATGAGCGATATTTTGCGCTCCGAAGGCGGCAGTTGCATGTCGCCCACGATGCGGTTGACCCATTTGTTGACGACCTCTATGCGCAATGCGTTGCGACCCTCGCGGATGCACTCGGTGATGTCGACCGAATAGGGATTGCACCACGCGCCGCCCGCATATGCGTCGTTCACATAGACCTTGGCCATGCACTCCGCACGCCCGAGATCGATCCTTACATTGCCGTCGGGAATCTCGGCCATGTCGAACGTCGTCTCGTAAACGATGCTGCCCGAGAAGTAACGAATATCCTCCGTCTCGCTGTTCGACAGATCGAACAAAGCGTCGATAGTCACGGGCGACGGCGACGTCAGTTTGCCCTCGAACGACAGGTTCCACGGTCCCGTTACGGGTGTCGCGACGAAGGGGTGGGGGAAGTTCTCGCCTGCTGCCGTACCGCGGACGCCTTTGCGGAACACCACGAATCCGCTGCCCAGAGCATCGAAATGCAACGGAACGCGAATGCCGTCGTCGACGATTTCGAATTGCGGCAGAGAACGCATCGATCCGTCGGTCGCATCCCAGAACTCGGGGTGCAGCGACTTGTCGACACGGAACACGGGCGCGGTGTCGACGGGACGGTCGCTTTGGTTCGACACGAAATATATCTCGGCACCGATGGTCGAACGATGGTTATATAATAAAGGTGCGTCATGCTCGGCCCCGAAGTCGGGAGCCAGCCCGATCTCGGCGAACAGTTCATCGAGGGCGTAGCCGTTGAAAACGCGTCCCTTGCCGTAGGCGTTCGAGCCTCGGCGGTCGTAACAATCGCCCCACAACTCACGCGCCATAGCTTCCACTTCGCTGTCGGCGGCAGGAAAGTTCTGCAAACTCGGCGAGTGACACGGCGCAGGTCCGAGTACTACGGCACCGTCGCTTACCATGCGTTTGATCTTCTCCAGCAGGGCGGGACGCATGTTGTCGACGGGAGGCAGTACCAGCACTTTGTAGGATGTCCCGTGGGGCAATACGATCTCGCCGCGGCTGACGTTGGCGTCGAGCATCAGCACCTCGGCGTTGATGTAGTCGAACTGGTAGCCCGCGGGCAGTGCGGGAGACTGCTCGCCCGTCATTTTCGGAGCATCCTCGCCGATGAAATAGGCCACGTCGGCCATATTCAGTCCTTGCTGAAGCATGTAGTTGCATCGCTTGAGATAGGCGGTGAAAAGATCGATGTGCGAGTACCACGTGTTGTGGTCGTCGAACTCGTTGCCGAACGGCGCGTTGATGCCCGGGTAACGGTCGGGATCGGCCTGCTCGATGTAGAGATGCAGCAGAGTGGCGTTTATTCCCTCAGCGAAGAAACGGTCGGTGCGCTGCTTCATGTCGACGGGCGATCGCGAATAGGCAGGGCCGCCCGAGGTGTTCGACTCGGCCCATATCTTGCGCTTGCCGTATATGTGACCGCACGACGAGGCGGCGCGGTTCTCGATGTCGCCCAGCGATCCGGTACTCCAGAATTCGCCGCCGATTTCGTCCGATTGTCCGCCGTATTGCAGAAATTCGCCCGGGAATCCCCAGTGCCCATAGCACTCCAGCCATGTGGTGAGCCCGTGGGCATTGCTCACCTGCTTCAGTCCGCCTACGTAGCGATATGCTATGCGGTCGGCGACGAGGCGGCGCATGTCCCACAGAAAACGGTCGCTGCGCTGCTGATCGCCCACCGTGTAGCCGTAGTAGGCGGGCAGATAGGGCAACATGGAATAACCGTAGGTCTGCTCGAAAATCTCGATCATGTCGTCGGTGAAGTTCTGGCCTCCCGTTTCGTAGCTGTCCTCGACCACCACTTTGAACGTGGCGCGGTCGGCTTCGGGGATGCGGCGCAGAATCTCGCCTATGAAGGCGTCGAAATGGCTCTCCACGTGTTCGCGGCTCATCTTGTCGACCTCGAGCCCTGTGGCTTCGGGCGTAGCGGGACCGTTGGTGACTCCCGTGGGAACCATTCCCGTTCGCAGCACTATCCATTCGCCCTCGGGAACGTCCCACGTAAGGACGCCGTCGGGGCTCATGCGGTCGCTGAGGTCGACCACCGATGCCGGATCGATCGTGAAGTCCGTTTCGGCGGACTCCGCCTGCTCGGCCCACATGTAGTGGTCCCAGTAGGGCAGCGGCGTCTGGCACATCTTGGCAAGCGTCTTTTCGGCATAAGAGGCTATGCGGCGCACTGCCGACAACTCGATGCGCTCGATGCCTCCCGCCTGTCCCGAAGGGTCGAGCACGAGGCGGAAGCGCGACGCCTCGGTCGCGGGGAACGATATGACGACGGGGGCGAACGGTTCGAAACCCACGTTGAGCGCAGGATTCGAACGGTCGATATGCCCGTCGGCGATGCGTCTCCATTCGCCGTCGATCAATGCCTCGACATGCGCTTGGGCGAGCATGGGGCGTGCCGAGGGATATATGGTCAGCGAACGGGCCGCGAAGGCATCCTCGGGACGCAGGAAATCGATGTAGAATATGTTTTGTCGGCCGTTCGGCAGCTCCTTCGGGTTTCCGACGGTCTTGTCGGGAGTCACTTTCGTCCTCTGCGCCGACGACATGCCCTCGGGGGCGCGGAAAGCTATGGTCCGCACATCCTGAAAATCGGCCGCGGGCGCCTCCGTCTCGATGGTCGCGCTTTGCGGTCCGCTCACCTCGACGGCCGTCGAGGCGAGATAGCGCATCGCCTGACGGGGAGTCACCCACGGGCCTCCCGACTGGCTCCATCCCGGCGAATTGAATATTCCGATCTCGATGTCGAGTTCCGCGGCCGTCTTGAGCGCGGCGTGAAGAATTTCCCACCATTCGTCGCTCAGCAACAGCACGTTGCGATCGGTGTACAGTCCCTCTTGTCCGATGTTGCCTATGAATGCGCGGTTTATGCCAGCGCGCTTCATGGCGTGCAGATCGTCTACGACGCCCTGCTTCGATATGTTGCCCGATATCCAGTACCAGTAGACGGCCGTTTGCACGTCGGACGGATTGGCGAAGCCGTGTGCGAGATCGTCGCGGTTGCATGCCCATGCGCCGACGATCGTGGCGGCGAGCAGAGCCATTTTGCGCAGTATTTTCATGTGAGCGGATGTTTTTGACGCAAATATAACCGTTACGGACATAAAACACAAAGGTCGCGGCCCGCTGCGGCGCATCCGTGTCAAAAGAGTTATCGATAGGATCAGAATGTTAAGATGCCCATACCGCCGTGCGGCGGGGCCGAATCCGACAGCGACGCGGCGAATCAGGCCTTGCCCGATTTCATGCCGAGACCGAGCACGGGATCTTCGCCCGCATGCGGCTGCGGAATCTCTATCTTGCCGATGGTGCTTTCGTAACGCGTGATGTTCTCCTGCAACGAGAACAACAGTCGCTTGGCATGTTCGGGAGTGAGGATCACGCGACTCTTCACCTTGGCCTTTTTAAGTCCAGGGAGCATGGCGGCAAAGTCGATGATGAACTCCGACGTCGAGTGGGCGATTATCGCCAGATTCGAATAGTTGCCCTGGGCGATCTCTTCCGAAAGATCGATGTCGAATCCCTGAGTTTGAAGCTCTGCCATATACGATATGTTTTATAGTCGATTACAAATATACTCTTTTCGATCGCGCGGGGTGCCGCGACGGACATAAAGTTTTCCATAAATTATTAACAATCGGGCGAAATGGTCTGCCGCGTTTTAATATTCCGTATTAATTCCTAACTTTGCGGCTAAAACCGAATCGCCGAAAATGTTGGTAGACGTAATCGATATACTGCTCAGAGGTCTGTGCGTGGGACTGGCCTCGTCGATCACGGTGGGTCCCGTCGCCGTGCTGTGCATACAGCGCACGCTGAGCAAGAGCCGCCGCTCGGGACTGGCCTCGGGCATGGGCGTGGCCTGCGCCGACATGCTCATGGCCATCATAGCCTTCTTCTTTTACTCGATGCTTCAGTCGAGCATCGAGGAGTACAGCGTGGTGCTTCAGGTGATCGGCGGAATCTTCGTGGTGATCGTGGGCGTGTATATCTTTTTCCAGAATCCGGTGCCACAGATTCGCAAGAACCGTGCAGGAAAGACCAATCTGTGGCAGGACTATTCGTCGATGTTCGTCTTCACGCTGGCCAATTTCGTGGTGGTGATCCCCTATCTGCTGGCTTTCTTCGCCATGTTCAACGCGGGCATGCAGTCCGACGACGATATGGCCTCGTCGCTGCGCAGCGGCATGACCATACTCGGCTTCCTCGCGGGCGCCGTACTGTGGTGGTTCGCGCTGACGCTGACTATCGACCTGTTCCGCAAACGGTTCCGCCCGCGCCACATGCTGACCATAAATCACGTGGCGGGCGTAATCATCGGCATTCTGGGCATATACACCATTATTTCGACTTTTTTCAATATTTTGCCTCATCATGGAGCACTGTAACGACAACACTCTGAAAAATAAAAAAATAGTGATCGCCATCGACGGTTTCTCGTCGTGCGGCAAGAGCACGTTCGCCAAGGCCATAGCCGCACGGCTGGGTTACATATTCATCGACACGGGTGCGATGTATCGCGCCGTTACCCTATATGCGCTCGACCACGGCGCCATTCGTTCGGGCATTGTCGACGAAGAGGCCGTAATCGGACTCTTGAAAGATATCGAGATCACGTTCCGTTTCAATCCCGAGCGCGGCGCGAGCGACATATACGTGAACGGCGATCTGGCCGAGGGGCGCATACGCACCATCGAGGTGAGCAACTGCGTGAGCCGCGTCAGCTCGATCCGCGAGGTGCGCGAGAAGCTGGTGGCCATGCAGCAGCGCATGGGCCGCGACCGCGGCGTGGTGATGGACGGACGCGACATAGGCACGGTAGTGTTCCCCGACGCCGAACTGAAGCTGTTCATGACGGCCGACCCCGAGGTACGGGCCGAACGTCGCTATGCCGAACTGCGCGCCAAGGGCGACGACGTGAGCATTGAGGAGGTGCTGGAGAACGTGGTGTCGCGCGATCGGGCCGACATGACCCGCGCCATATCGCCCCTGCGCCAGGCTCCCGACGCCGTGGTGCTCGACAACAGCCGCATGAGCGTCGACGAACAGATGGCGTGGTTTATGGAACGTTACGAAAAAATACATTGTTGAAATGTATGTGGAGATAGACGGTAATTCGGGTTTTTGCTTCGGTGTGGTGCGCGCCATATCGAAAGCCGAGGCCGCTTTGGCCGACTCGGGCGGCGAGGTATACTCGCTGGGCGACATAGTGCACAACCGTATGGAGGTGCAGCGACTCGAAAACATGGGGTTGCGCACGGTAATGCACGACGATATGCCCGCGCTCGGCGGACGCGATCTCTTCATCCGCGCGCACGGCGAACCGCCCTCGACTTTCGCGCGCGCGGCGGAGTGCGGGATTCGCGTGATAGACGCTACGTGCCCCGTGGTGGCGCAGTTGCAGCGCAAGGTCGTGGCGGCGCACGAGCAGATGAAGTCGGTGGGCGGTCAGGTGGTGATCCTCGGCAAAAAGGGTCATGCTGAAGTCGTGGGACTCACGGGGCAGGTAGCCGAACCCACCGTCGTGGTGGAGCGCGAGGAGGATTTGGGGCAGATCGATTTCACGCGCCCGATATTTTTTCTGTCGCAGACCACGCAGAGCGTGGGGATGTTCTGGACGCTGGCCGCACGCATGAAGGAGCGTCTGGGCGATGAGAGTATGCTTACGGTGGACGATACGATATGCCGCCGTGTGTCGAACCGCGAGCGGGCGCTGGGTGAGTTCGCGGGGCGTTTCGACGTGGTGATATTCGTCTGCGGCAAGAAATCGAGCAACGGCAAGGTACTGTTCGACGTATGCCGCCGAGCCAATGCCCGCAGCTACAACATCGAGGAAGAGGACGAGTTGAGACCCGAGTGGTTCGCCGATTGCGCGAGCGTAGGCATCTGTGGAGCCACCTCCACCCCCGCGTGGCTCATGAGCCGCGTGGCCGAAGCGGTGCGCGAGCGCTTCGCATAGAGTGAATACTTTTGATAACGCGATTATATTTCAGTGCCTTATTCGGAGCGCAGCGACCGAAGTCCCCTCCGAGGAGGGGATTTAGGGGTGGGTCAGATCTGTAAACGCGTCCGAAAGACGCGGGCAGACGACTTGCGGATTTGATGTTGCGTCAGCGGAACCCGGGTCTCATTGAAACGTATAATTGCCATTATAATAAGTTACTATGAGATACGCAGTAAGGGCGATAAAATATTTCGTCGCTTTCGTCGTTTTATATTTGGCCGTGACTTGGCTCAGCCTGCATGCCTCGGGCATCGATGTCTCGGTATGGGATTCGGTCCGTGCGACCGTGCACACCACGCGCGGAGCGTTGCTCGCGGCGGCAGTGGCGGTGCTCTCGGCTCTCTATCCGCTGTTCGGGTTCGTCACGCGGCGCGTGGAGGCCTCGACCGAGGAGGACCGTGAGCAGGTGATAACGGCTTTCGAGACGTCGGGATTCCGCCTGGCGGCCGAGGAGGACGGGACGATGATCTTTCGCGCCGACAGTTTCCCGCGCCGTCTGCTGTTGCTTTTCGAGGACGAAGTGCGCGTCGGACAGTACGGGCAATGGGTCGAGATAACGGGCATACGCCGCGCGGTGGCGCGGGTTGCCTATCGGTTGGAGTGGTACATGGATAACAAGAGAAGATGAAAAGAGCGATCATGGGATTTTTAACGCGCGGCGGTGCCGTTCTGTCGGTGGCGGCCGTGGCGGCTACGGGCGTGTGGGCCGTGAAGGACGACTTCGGGCTGGGACGCAACATGGAGATCATGGTGAACATGATGCGTGAACTGTCGACGCAGTATGTCGACGAGGTGTCGCCCGACAAACTGATGTCGGACGGCGCGGCGGGCATGGTGCGCAACCTCGACCCGTATACCGGCTACATGTCGGAGGAGGGCATGGACGAGTTCGAGGTGATGGCCACGGGCAAGTACGGCGGCGTGGGTGCCACGATCCGCATGAAGCGCGACAGCAGCGGCGTGGTGGTGGCACAGCCCTACAAGGGTTCGCCCTCCGATCTGGCGGGCCTCAAGATAGGTGATCGGTTCGTGCGCATCGACGACGAGGATGTGACGAAGTGCACCACGTCCGAAATATCGTCGAAACTCAAAGGCAACCCGGGCACCAAGGTGAAGTTGGCCGTGGAACGGCTCATGACGGGCGAGGTGGAGGAGATGGAGCTTACGCGAGCCCGAATATCGATCCCCGGAGTACCGTACGCGGGCTTCGCGGCCGACAGCATAGGCTACATACGCCATAACGATTTCACCGACGGATGCTACGACGAGATGCGTGCCGCGGTGGAGCGTCTGCGCGCCGACGGACGATTGAAGGGACTTATTCTCGACTATCGCGACAACGGAGGCGGCAGCGTGCCCGAGGCGATCAAGATATTGTCGATGTTTCTGCCCAAGGGCACCGAGGTGCTTACGATGAAGGGGCGCACCGAGCGCTCGACGCACACCTACGCCACCGAATCGAATCCCGTGCTGCCCGAAGTGCCCGTCGTGGTGCTCGTCAACGGCAATACGGCTTCGGCCTCGGAGATCGTGAGCGGAGCGTTGCAGGACACCGACCGAGCCGTGCTCATGGGACAGCGTTCCTATGGCAAGGGGCTGGTGCAGACGCTGGTACCGCTGGGCTACAACGCCTATCTGAAGCTCACCACGGCCAAATATTACATTCCGTCGGGACGTTGCGTGCAGCGCATCAACTACTCGGCGCACAACGACAAGGGCGCGGCGGAGATCGTCCCCGACTCGCTGATCCGCGAATTTGCCACCCGCAACGGGCGCAAGGTGTACGACGGCAAGGGACTGATGCCCGACGTGAAGACCGATCCCGAGTATATCAGTACCTTCGCCGTGATGATATACAATTTGGGGTACGTCGAGGAGTTTCTCGACGACTACATGCGTCGTCATCCCGACATGCAGGTCGACAACGCGACGTTCGCGATATCGGACTCCGATTACGAAGATTTCGTGAAGTTCATGGAGGACAAGGAGGTGCCCTACGAATCGCAGACGCGTTTGGCTCTCGATCTGCTGAAGCGCACCTCGAAAGAGGAGCGTTACGACGCGGAGTTCGCCGACGAGCTGCAACGCATAGAATCGAAACTCAACGATCAGAAGACGGATAATCTGCGCCGCTACCGCGCCGAGATATCGGAACTGCTCAACAACGACATAGTGCTGCGCCACAACTATTACGAAGGGGTAATAGAGCACAACCTCGTGTCGGACAGCACCGTGATGAAGGCCGTGGAGCTGCTGCGCGACGGCGAACGTTACGCCAAGATTCTGCGCGAGCAGGACACCGAGCGCAACTGATCGGCAGAAGGCGGACCTGTCTTAGGCGGCTCGCGCTTTACGCCCCGCAGCCGCCGAAGATATTAATGTCATAATGAAAACAAGGCGTCGCATTGCGCGGTATGACGGATGAAATTCATCGGTAACATAAAATTCTCGTTTCGCGGCAGGGTGTCGATCCTCACCGTCGGCATGGTGCTGGCCGTGCTGTCGCTGCTCTACACCAACAAACTCGCCGACGTGTTGAAGCAAAAGGAGCAGAACGACGTGGAGCTGTGGGTGGCGGCGATGGAGCGCGTGAGTCGCGAGACGTTCGGCAACTATCTGGTCGACCCGTTCATATCGGCCATCGTGAGCACGCAGAACAACATCCCGTTCATCATCACCGACGAGAATCTCAATTTCGTATCGAGCAACCGCATCCCGAACGACGTGATTCAGGATCCCGACAAATTCCGTCGCAAGCTCGACGAACTCACCGAGGAGAATACTCCCCGCACGGTACGGATCATGTGGACCAGCAACCAGTGCCACATAATATTCTACGGCAAATCGCAGTTGTTGCGCGCGCTGTACTGGTTTCCTTACGTGCAGTGGGGAATCATTGCCATATTTCTCGTCTTCACCTACATAGCCCTACAATCCACCAAGCAGGACGAGCAGAACCGAGTGTGGATCGGGTTGGCCAAGGAGACGGCCCACCAGTTGGGAACGCCCACCTCGTCGCTGCTGGGGTGGATCGAGTATCTGCGCACGCAGGAGATCGATCCTTCGGTCGTGGACGAGATGAACAAGGATCTGGCACACCTGATGAAGATCGTCGACCGCTTCTCGAAGATAGGATCGGAAACCGTGCTGTCGCTCAACAACGTGAACGAAGTCGTGGGCGAATCGGTGATGTATTTCCGCAAGCGCATCCCGCGCAACGTCACACTGTCGTACAACGGCCTGGCCATAGCTCCCGTGCAGGCCAATCTGAATGTGGCGCTGTTCGAATGGGTAGTCGAGAATCTGATGAAAAACGCGCTCGACGCCATGCAGGGACACGGCGTCATAGACGTGAAGGTGTGGTCGAACGACAAGTCGGTGATGATCGACGTAAAGGATACGGGCAAGGGTATCCCCAAAAGCAACTGGAAACGCATCTTCGCTCCGGGGTTCACCACCAAAACGCGCGGATGGGGATTGGGCCTTTCGCTTTCGCGCCGCATAGTCGAGGATTACCATCAGGGCAAGATCGCCGTGGTGGATTCCGAGATAGGTCGCGGCACGACGTTCCGCATAACTCTTAACCGTGTAACGGAATGATATCCCGACCGACACATACGCCGAGCCTTCGGCTTACCGACACTCTCCCCGAAGGCATTCCCGCTCGCTTCGCGACCGATGCGACAGACGCGGAGACCATGCCGGCGGACAGCCTCCGTATCGCGGGCGACACTCTTGCGGAGCGCGACGGCGGGTTCATGCCCATATCCGATTCGGCATTTTGCGCGATGCCCGAGCAACGGTTTCCCGACAACGAGACATGGCGCACCGCCGAGGCCCGTGATGTGTTCGGCGAAAAGGCGTCGCTCGCCGACGGCATCGTCCCCGATTCGCTTACCTCGACGGCCGAGCAGCGGCCGATCGCCGCGACGGAGGCGGACGACGACGTTTGGGCCTCGGCGGCGGTCAATCTGCTGGTCATAGGCGTCGTGTCGGTCTACATGTTCTGCATATATCGCTATTTCGACGATGTGGCGGCATTGTTCCGCTCGGTCTTCCGACGCAATGTCCTGACGTCGGGACGGGTCGTGGAACGGCGTCGCAGCGAGATATTCTACGGCTTTCTCGGAAAACTGTTTCTGCTGGGCGCGGCGTTCGTGGGCGCCCTGACGTCGGAGGCTGCGCTGCATGGGTCCGCGTTCGTCGAAGTGAACATATTTTACGTGCCTTTCGCCGCCGTGGGTGTTTTCCTCGCCGTGGTCGCGGCGCAGTATATTCTGCTGGCGGGCATGGGGTTTGTGACACGGTCGTTTTCGGACATTGCGACGCTGGTGCGCATACGTTTGGTCTATTTCGCGCTGGCAACCGTGATGGTGGCTCCCGTCATGCTGGTGGCGCAGATCTCGGCGGGCGTCGCCGCCGAGGCGTGGTTCGCCGCGGGATACCTGTCGGCGGCCGTGGCGGCGTTTTTCTTCCTGCGCGAGAGTCTCATGTTCTTTATTTCTAAAAAAATTTCGATTTTGCATTGGTTTTTGTACCTTTGCACCATCGAAATCATGCCGCTGAGTTTTCTGTGGCAGGCAGCGGTTAGGTTGAGACAGTAAAAAACGCTTCGAGAATGGTAAAAAAAATTTTGATATCGCAACCGCGCCCTGCGGTGATTGAGAAATCTCCTTTTTATGAATTGGCGGGCAAGCACAAAGTCACGGTCGATTTCAAGCCTCTGATACGTGTCGTCGGAGTGACGCTCAAGGAGTTTCGGGCCCAGCGAATAGAGATCCTCGACCATACGGCCGTAATCTTCACGTCGCGCACCACGATAGACAGTTTTTTCAAAGTGTGCGAAGATGCGCGCATCACCGTCCCCGAAACGATGAAATACATCTGCAACACCGAGGCCGTGGCGCTCTATCTCCAGAAATACATCGTTTACCGCAAACGCAAGATATCGTTCGCCGACGGTTCGTTCACGGGGCTGCTGGAGCTCATCATCAAGCATAAGAGCGAACGCTTCCTGCTGGCGCTCAGCGAACCCCACAAACCCGAGTTGCCCGAGACGCTGGCCAAGCTCAAACTCGATTTCGATCCCGTAGTTTTGGCACTTACAGTCGCCGCCGACATGAGCGACATGCGTCCGGCCGATTACGACATTTTGGCTCTCTACTCGCCCTCGGACGTGAAGAGCGTGCTGGAAAACTTCAAGGTCGAGGAGCTGCCCGTGGTGGCCACTTTCGGCGAAGGCACCCTCCGCGCCGCCCTGGAGGCAGGCATGAAGGTGCGGGCTTCGGCCCCTTCGCCCGAGGCTCCGTCGATGGTGAAGGCGCTCGACCTATACATAGCCAAGGTGAAGAAGGGCGAGGAGATCGGCGAAGTGGAACTGGTGAGCGATGCAGCTAAAGAGGAGTTCATCCGTTCGCAGCAAAGCAAGCTCGCGAAGAAGACCCGCACGCGCAGCAATACCGCCGAAAAGAGATAGAAGATGGAACGCGCGGATTCTGCATTGCCTCGAAGATCGTTCACGTTGCCCCGCAGCGAGCGCCTGCGTTCGATGAAGGCCATACGCCGAATGTTCGGCCAGGGGCAGGGCGGATTCGTCTATCCTTTCCGTTACGTATTCGCCGTCGACCACGCCGCCGCGCCTGACGATGCGGCCCGCGACGGCTCAGTCGAAATGCTCTTCTCCGTTCCGAAAAAATTCCATAAACGGGCCAATCGCCGCAATCTGCTGAAAAGACGTACCCGCGAAGCCTATAGGCTCGGCCGCGAGGAGCTACGCCGCGCCGTCGTCGCTTCGGGGGCCGAGGTCGATGCGGCGCTGATCTATTCGGCCAAAGAGTGTCACAGCTATAAAACCATAGAGCATGCGGTGCGACAGATTCTGGAGCAGATCGGTCGGCGTATTTAAGTATGCGTGCGCATTGCCTCTGCTGGCGGCGGTACGGTTCTACCAATATTGCATATCGCCGTTCACGCCTCCTTCGTGTCGTTTCACTCCCACCTGCTCGGCCTATGCCGTCGAGGCGTTGCGCAAGTACGGACCGCTGAAAGGCGGTCTGCTCACGCTGAAGCGTCTGTCGCGCTGCCATCCGTGGGGCGGCAGCGGGTACGACCCCGTGCCGTAATACGTAACGGCGGCGCGAGCTTGTAAAAAACGCCCCGAAAATCCGAAGATTCTCAGGGCGCCTTATCAACAAACGAACTATCGTTATTTCACGAATTTGGCATTCGAAAGATAGTCCGCGCTCTTGCGGGCCGCGTCGAACACCCGCTCCATGATCTGCTCCTGCGAGAGCTTGCTGCCGTCGGCATTCTTCTCGTTGCGCAGCCATGCGGGAGTCTCGATCTCCACCACGTAATCTTTCATTCCGTTCTTGTAGAACTGCTTGAATATCCCCTCGAAATCTATTTCGCCGCTCTCGCCTATCACGAAATCGTCTTTCACGTGCAGCATCTTGATGCGTTTGGGATATTTTTTCAAATAGTCCACGGGATTTTTGCCGCCCTTGGTGCACCAGTAAACATCGAGCTCGAAACATACGTAACGGGGATCGGTGTTCTCAACCAGATACTCCCACATTATCTTGTCGCTGTCCTTCAGCTTTTTGTACTCGCCCGAGTGGTTGTGATATCCCAGCTTGAGTCCGTATTCGGCAGCGATCTTGCCTATGCGGTTGAAATAGTCGCACATCTGCTTCAGGCCCGCCTCGGTGTAGTCGACGCCGTAGCTCGGAATGACGAAATAACGGCCTCCGCACGCCTTCTGTATCTCGAAAAGCTGACGCCAGCGGGCCTCGATCTCGGCCTCCTTGGCAGGGTCCTCCTGAATGCTCGAATGGGTCGAGACGATCTCCACGCCGTTGTTGTCGCACAGAGCCTTGAAATCGGCGGGAGCCATGCCGAACACCTTGGTGTCGCCGCCCCACTGTACTAACTCGACGTTGTTGTAACCGAGTGCAGCCAGACGCTCGATCGAGGCTTTGGGATCCTTCTGAACGGCCGACATCACCGAATAGAGCTGTATGCCGATCTTCTTGTTCTTCTTCGCCGCCGCCTGCTGAGGCGCAACGGCCGCCGCCAATGCCGCCGCTACGCATGCCGTTGCGAAGACTTTGCGCAAAATAGTCTTTAAATTCATGGTTTTATGTTTTTTAAGGTTCTTGCAAAATCGTCGGACGAAGTCCGTACGACATGCAAATATACGTAAAAACCATGAGATATGTTCGTGGTCGGCAAAAAACTCCGCCGTGCGGGTCTATGTCGCCTCTACGATGCTTTCACCATCGATCGGCCCAGCCACACCATCGCCAGGCCAAGCAGGAAGCTCAGTCCGACATAGAGGCCGAACGACAACCAGTGCCGCTGTTGCAGCATGAGATACATGTCGTCGGCGAAAGAAGAGAATGTGGTGAACCCTCCGCAGAATCCCGTGATGAGGAGCGCGTTCATCGAGGGCGATATGACGTTCGACCTCTCGGCCAGCCCGAAGAGGATTCCTATCAGGAAGCTGCCGATCACATTCACCGAAAACGTTCCCCACGGGAAGGCCGACGTCGTTACGGCATGAAAGAATTTCCCCGTCAGAAAGCGCAGGCAGGTGCCCATGAAGCCGCCCAGTCCCGCGATAATCATTGCTTTGAACATAACAGATTTTATTATTTCGACAAATACCCGAAACAGTCGCAAATTCGATGCCGTCGGGGGCGCGCGTCCGTTGCCGAACGCATGGCATGCGATTTGTTTTACAAATATCGTAACAACGGGCAAAAACGCATCTCCGCATCCGCCCGAAAAACCAATCGTAAAAGTTGTGAATTATGCATCTGACACCGAAAGAAATTGACAAACTGACGCTGCTTTCGCTCGGAATGATAGCCGAACGGCGTCTGAAAAAGGGTTTGAAACTCAACTATCCCGAGGCCGTAGCCTACATAACCTCCACCGCGCTGGAGGCTGCGCGCGAGGGACAGACCGTGGAGGAAGTGATGAAAGGCGCCGCCGCCGTGCTCACCAAAAGCGATGTGATGGAGGGCGTGGCCGACATGATAAGCCTCCTGCAGGTCGAGGCCGTATTCACCGACGGTTCGCGTCTGGTCAGCATCCATAATCCTATAAAGTAAATACGTATCGCGACATGAATACCAAAAAGACATCGCCCGCCGCCAAACCGACAGCGCGGGGAACCGAACCGAAACAATCGACGCCTTCTAACAGCCTTTATCCCGACCGTGCGGGCTTCGCGCCCGTCAAGGCGGTACCGGTGGGCGGCGTAATCCTCGCCGACGGAGCCATTGAGTACAACACGGGGCGCGACACCGTGACCCTCGACGTGCGCAACACGGGCGACCGCCCGATCCAGGTCGGTTCGCATTTCCATTTTTTCGAGGTGAACCGCTATCTGGAGTTCGACCGCGATGCGGCATTCGGCTGTCACCTCAATATTCCCGCCACCACGGCCATCCGATTCGAACCCGGCGACCAAAAGCAGGTCGAACTGGTAACCTATGCGGGCAAACGCCGCGTGATAGGCTTCAACGGGCTCACGACAGGTTACACCGGCATCGAGGACAAACCCGTATACTACCCCGCACACGCACGTGCGTTGCGCCGAATGCGCAATGCCGGATTCAAGAGCGTGTCGGCCGACGACAAGGCCGCAGCAGGAAAGGCGCAGCCGAAAAACAATGACAACGCCGCACCTCGAAACGGCAAAAACGCAAATCGGAAATCTTAAGACATCATGGCAACAATTTCAAGACAGGAATACAACAATCTCTTCGGCCCCACCGTCGGAGACAAAATACGTTTGGGCGATACCGATCTCTATGTCGAGATCGAGAAAGACCTGCGCGAGTACGGCGACGAAGTGGTTTACGGCGGCGGCAAGACCCTCCGCGACGGAATGGGACTGGCCAATACCATGACCTCGAAAGAGGGATCGCTCGATCTGGTCATAACCAATGTGACCATCATCGACGCCAAACTGGGCGTGGTGAAGGCCGACGTGGGAATCAAGGACGGCAAGATAGCCGGCATCGGCAAATCGGGCAACCCCAACATAATGCACGGCGTGCATCCCGATCTGGTGACGGGTGCCGCCACCGACGCCATTTCGGGCGAGCACCTCATACTCACCGCGGCGGGCATCGACGGCCACGTGCACATGATATCGCCGCAGCAGGCCTACGCCGCTCTGAGCAACGGCATCACCACTCTTTTCGGCGGCGGCATAGGTCCCACCGACGGCAGTAACGGAACCACCATAACCTCGGGCCGCTGGAACATCGAGCGCATGCTCGAGGCCGCAGAGGGCCTGCCCGTGAACGTGGGTCTGCTCGGCAAGGGCAACTGTTCGGTCGACGGGCCTCTGGAGGAGCAGATCGAGGCGGGCGCCTGCGGATTCAAGGTCCACGAGGACTGGGGCTCGACCCCCGCGGCCATACGCGCCGCGCTCGGCGTCGCCGACCGTTACGACGTGCAGGTGGCCATACATGCCGACACCCTCAACGAGGGCGGCTACGTGGAGGACACCATAGCGGCCATGGACGGACGCACCATCCACACCTACCACACCGAGGGTGCGGGCGGCGGCCATGCTCCCGACCTGCTGAAAGTGGCTTCGATGCCCTACGTGCTGCCCTCGTCGACCAATCCCACTCTGCCTTTCGGCGTGAACTCGCAGGCCGAGCTGTTCGACATGATCATGGTATGCCACAACCTCAATCCCAAGATTCCGTCGGATGTCGCGTTCGCCGAGAGCCGCGTGCGTCCCGAGACGCAGGCCGCCGAGAACGTGCTGCACGATATGGGCGTGATATCGATGGTGTCGTCCGATTCGCAGGCTATGGGCCGCGTGGGCGAATCGTTCATGCGTACGTTC
Source organism: uncultured Alistipes sp. (assembly GCA_958449275.1). Taxonomy (GTDB): domain Bacteria; phylum Bacteroidota; class Bacteroidia; order Bacteroidales; family Rikenellaceae; genus Alistipes. The sequence goes on from CAUDHE010000016.1 coordinate 26,946, forward strand.
CAAATGGCTTCGTTCATGAAAAACGCCTGCGGACGTCTGCCCGAGGATTCCGACAACAACGATAATTTCCGCGTGCTGCGCTACATAGCCAAAATCACGATCAATCCCGCCGTCACTTTCGGCGTGTCGGACTATTTGGGTTCGGTCGAGAAGGGCAAGGTGGCCGATCTGGTGCTGTGGGAGCCGCAATTCTTCGGAGCCAAACCGAAGATGGTAATCAAGAACGGCTTGATAAACTGGTCGAACATGGGCGATCCGAACGCCTCGCTTCCCACGCCGCAGCCCTGCATCTACCGTCCCATGTACGGAGCTTTCGGACGCACGCTGCCCGAAACGGGCATATCGTTCGTGTCGACGGCGGCATGCGAGAGCGGCATCAAGGAGCGTCTTCACCTCCGCCGTGCGGTTTGCCCCGTACGCCGCACCCGACAGCTCACCAAATACGACATGGTGCTCAACGGCGGAATGCCGAACATCGACGTCGATCCCGAGACCTTCGCCGTGATGGTGAACGGCGTGCACGCCTATGTCAAACCCGCCCGAAAATTCTCGCTGGCCCAGCTCTACTGGTTCAGCTGACTTCGGCATGACTCTCGGCCGTACGCTCCGCGAGGGGCGCACGGCCGATATCATAACCTTACAAACCTCGACAAAATGAAAATTTATACCGAAATAATAGGCAACCTCAACGATCCCGAATGGGCCGAACGCATAGCCGATGCGGAGGTGGAACATATCGATCTCGACCAGTGGACGGCACAGAAGAGCCGTTTCGTGGTCGAAGGCGAGCACGGCAACCGTTACGCCGTAGCGCTGCAACGCCGAACGCAACTCGCCGACGGCGACATCATAGAGTATCGGCCCGAGAGCGGCCGCATAGCTGCCGTACGCATCCGTCTGAACGACGTGATGGTAGCCGATCTCTCGTCGCTGGAGGGCGAATCGAGCCGCACGCTGATACGCGTGGCGCTCGAACTCGGACACGCCATCGGCAACCAGCACTGGCCTGCCGTGGTGAAGGGCACCAAAGTCTACATCCCGCTGACGGTGGACAAGAAGGTGATGGAGAGCGTAATGCGCACCCATCGTCTCGAAGGCGTGGCCTATTCGTTCGTCCCCGGATCGGAGATCATACCCTACATGGCGCCTCACGAGACCCGACGCCTGTTCGGCGGCGCGAGTCATTCGGCCGATGCGCATCACCACCATCATCATCACGAACACGCCTTGCAACGATGAACGGCAGCCATTCGCAAATTGCCGAGGCGCTGCGGCTCATACAGCTTACCGACTCGGCGCTGCCCGTCGGAACATTTTCGTTCTCGAACGGCCTGGAGACCGCCGCGCAGACGGGGCTTGTCCGCGACGCCGTCTCGCTCGAAGAGTACGTGTGCGACATGGTGCGGCAGACTGCCCGCACCGACGGCATAGCGGCTCTGCACGCATACCGCAGCCGCCTCGCCGACGACTACGACGGCATAGTCGAAGCCGACCGCTCGCTGATGCTCTGCAAGGTGAACGCCGAAGCACGGCTGATGCTGCGACGGATGGGGCGCAAGCTGGCCGAACTGGCGACGCTTCTGATCGACGACGGCTTAATGGCCCGCTGGCTCGACGACGCGAAGCGCGGCGCGGCCGAAGGCTCCTATCCCGTGGCGCAGGGCATACTGTTCGCCGCCTGCGGCATCGCAGAGCGCGGATTGTTCGCCTCGCACTGCTACGGTTCGGCGAACATGGTTCTGAGCGCGGCCCTGCGTTGTGTAAGGGTGTCGCACTACGACACGCAGCGCATACTCTACCGCCTGAGCTCGCATGCTGACACCCTCTACGACGAGATACGCGACATGGAGATCGACGAGATGCACGCATTCGCGCCGCAGGCCGACATTCTGGCCTCGATGCACGAGAAAGGTTCGTCGCGAATGTTTATGAATTAAACTCTCGCCGCATAATCCCGTTCGCCGAGCCCCGCGCGGCGGACGAACTTTACGACAAAACAAATTCTTACATAAGCGCAGACAGTTTATGAACTCAACTTGCAGAATAGGAATCGGCGGCCCCGTAGGATCGGGGAAAACCGCCCTCATAGAGGCCATCACCCCCCGTCTCCTCGACATGGGCTATAAGGTGCTGGTCATAACCAACGACGTGGTGACTACCGAGGATGCCAAACACGTGCGCCGCATGCTGAAGGGCATCCTGGTCGAGGAACGCATAATAGGCGTGGAGACGGGCGCATGTCCCCACACCGCCGTGCGCGAGGATCCCTCGATGAACATAGCGGCCGTGGAGGAGATGGAGGCCCGTTTCCCCGACGGCGACGTGGTGCTGATCGAATCGGGCGGCGACAATCTGACGCTCACCTTCAGCCCCGCGCTGGTCGACTTCTTCATTTATGTCATAGATGTGGCGGCGGGCGACAAGATCCCACGCAAGGACGGTCCTGGAATCTCGCAGTCGGACATACTGGTAATCAACAAAACCGACCTCGCACCCTACGTGCACGCCGATCTGGAGGTGATGCGGCGCGATTCGGAGGCCATGCGTCCGGGCAAACCCTTCGTGTTCACCAACTGCATGACGGGCGAGGGCATAGAACCGTTGGTGGAGCTGATCCGCGACATGGCTCTGTTCGATCTCGACCGCAAGGCCGAACAACCCGCCGAGGCATGACGACGGCATTCGCTGCTGCGCGCGAGATGCGCCCCTACCTCGAAGAGCCGAAGGCCATGCACGTAGGCGCTCCGGGGAAAAGCGGCTACCTCCGTTTAGGTTTCGAGTTGGATGCCGACGGCAAATCGATCATGCGCGACTGGGAGCGGCACGCACCCCTCATAGTCCAGCAGGCGCTCTATTTCGACGAGGCGATGCCCGAAATGCCGTGCGTCTACATCCTTTCGTCGGGAGGCCCCAACGTCGACGGCGACCGCTACGAGCAACACTTCGTCGTCCGCCGCGACGCCTACGCCCACATCTCAACGGGTGCGGCGACCAAACTGGCCGAGATGCGCCACAACTTTTCGGGGCTCGCGCAACGGTTCACCCTCGAAGCGGGAGCCTACATGGAGTATCTGCCCGAGCCTACGATTCCGTGTCGGCACACGCGTTTCATCGCCGACACCCTCGTCGAGATCGATCCGACGGCTACGCTCGTCTATGCCGAGACATACATGAGCGGCCGCAAGTATTTCGGCGACGGCGAGAGGTTTCGTTACGACATTCTCTCGGTGCGTACGCGCGCCCGACGTCCCGACGGCGAGATGCTGTTCCGCGAAAAGTTCGTCGTCCGCCCCGCCGAGGCATCGCCCTCTACCGTGGGCGTAATGAACGGCTTCGACGTATTCGCCAACGTGATTCTGCTCACGCCTGCGGAGCATGCCGATGCGATATACGAGTCGACGGAGGCATTCGTGGACGCCGACCGTTCGCTGGCGGCGGGAATCTCGCGGCTGCCCAATGGTTGCGGACTGATCTACAAAGTCCTGGGCGCGGAGACGCAGCCCGTGAAGAGGCTGGTGCGGAAATTCTGTTCGGCCGTGCGGTCGCAGGTGAAAGGGCGTCCGCTGCCCGAGGAGTTTCCGTGGAGATAAAGACATGAAATACAACAATAAAAAAACGGATATCATAATGAACAAAAACGTAATGACCTGCGACGCTGTCCGGTCGCCCGCGCAATTCGTCAGATCGATGCTGCGCGGCGCGGGGCAGGTGATGTTTCAAAACAGCGAATGGACGGGACTGCTTTTCCTGTGCGGCATATTCTGGGGTTCCTACGCCTCGGGGATGGGTATCGTGGCTTGGGGCGCGGTGCTCGGACTGGCCGTGTCGACATTCACGGGACGCCTGCTCGGACTGCCCGCGGGCGACGGCATTCAAGGACTGTGGGGTTTCAACGGCGTGTTGGTCGGATGCGCCTTTCCCTCATTCATGGGCAACACCGTGTGGATGTGGCTCGCACTCGTACTCTGCTCCGCGCTCACGGTGTGGGTGCGCGCAGCCATGAACAATGTGATGGCTCCGTGGAGAGTCAATTCGTTCACGTTCCCGTTCGTATTCTGCACATGGATATTTCTGCTCGCCGCCCGCTCGATGAACGGCCTGCATCCCGAATACATGTCCGATCCCACGCTGCCCGAGGCTTTTTCGACTACCGTCGACACGGGCTTCGGCCGCATGCTCGTATACTGGCTCAAAGGCATAGGGCAGGTGTTCCTGATAAATTCGTGGGTCGCGGGTCTGCTCTTTCTCATAGGACTGATGCTCGGCAACCGCCTGGCGGCACTGTGGGCGGCCGTGGGTTCGGCTCTCGCACTGGGCATCGCACTGGCCTTCGGAGCCTCGGGATCCGACATCGAGAACGGACTCTACGGATTCAGTCCCGTACTTACGGCCATAGCCTTGGCCACGGTATTCTATAAGCCGAGCCTGCGTTCGGCCGTGTGGGCCCTGCTCGGAACGACGGTCACCGTATTCGTCCAAGCGGGAATGGATACGCTGACGTCTCCGCTCGGCATCGCCACTCTCACCGCGCCGTTCTGCATCGCCACATGGCTGTTCCTGCTGCCGCTGCTGAAATTCGACGACGCGGAGAAACCCGATCACTCGAATTGGAACGCCGATAACAAAAAACATCTGAACCGCGGATAATACCGCGCGGTTCGCCGCATAAAACGCACACGCCATGCACATGTCCGACGCACTGGTATCCCCTGCCGTATTCGCGGCTGCGGGCGCCGCTTCGACAGCACTGATCGCAATCGCCGTCCGCAAAGTCGGCCGACGGCTCGAACCCGACGCGCCGCACGAGCGGCATACGGTACCGTTGATGGGGGTCATGGGAGCCTTCATCTTCGCCGCCCAAATGATAAATTTCTCCATCCCGGGCACGGGATCGAGCGGCCACATCGTAGGCGGAATATTGCTCGCGGCCCTGCTCGGACCGTGGGCGGCGTTCGTCACCCTATGCTCGGTACTCGTCCTGCAATGCCTTGTGTTCGCCGACGGCGGATTTCTGGCTCTGGGCTGCAACATCCTCAACATGGCCGCACTCTCGTGTCTGGTAGCCTATCCGCTCGTGTTCCGCCCTCTCATGCGGCGCGGCGCATCGACGGCCCGCATCTTCACCGCATCGATCCTCGCCGCCGTCGCGGCCCTCGAGACGGGTGCCGCGGCCGTCACGGCCGAGACCGAGCTGTCGGGCATAACCGCATTGCCCGCGGGCCGCTTTCTGCTCTTCATGATGCCGATACATCTGGTCATCGGGCTATGCGAGGGCGTCGCCACCGCTGCCGTACTCTGCGTGGTACGACGTTACAGACCCGAGCTGATGAACGATGCCGCAGGGATCGGGCAGTCCGAAAACCGCTCCGTGGCCAAAGTCGCGGCGGTGGTGGCGTCGGCGGCACTGCTTCTGGGCGGGGTGTCGCGTATAGCGTCGTCGGATCCCGACGGACTCGAATGGTCCGTCGAGAGGACGGCGGGAACACCCGAGCCGACCGAGGTCGCCGACGGACGTCTTCACCGAGTCGCGGCGGCCGTAGCCGAACGCACGGCCGTCATGCCCGACTACAACGCCTCGGCGGCTGGGATAATAGGCAGCGGTGCGATCATCGTCGCGGCGCTGGGCGTCTCGGGAATCATGCGGGCCATGCGACGCCGATGAAAGAGCGGCTGCAACGCGTTCTCTGCACGCTCGACGATCTGGAACGGGTCTCGCAATGCCGAAGTCCGCTCCACGACATGGACGCGCGCGCAAAGACCGTCGCTGCGACTCTGTTTCTCGTCGCCATGCTGTCCGTGCCGCTCATTCGATTGTCCGAACTGTTGCTCTACGCGCTGTTTCCCATAGTCGCGGCGGCCGCAGGCGGCTTCGACTACGGCACCGTCTGCCGTCGCTCGCTCGTGGCGTTACCCTTTGCCGCCATGATCGGCATATTCAATCCCGTATATCTGCGCGACGAGGTCTTCCGCATCGGCGACATCCCCGTCACCGAGGGGTGGATAATATTCGTGTCGATACTGTTGCGCGGCATGCTTGCGGTGCAGATACTGATGGTCCTCGTCAGATCGACGGGATATTTGCGTTTCTGCCGAAGTCTGCAACGACTGGGCGTACCCGCCGTCTTCACCACGCAACTGCTGTTCGTATTCCGTTACATACGTCTGCTTTCGGAGGAGGCACTCGAAATGCTTCGGGCACGCGATGCCCGAGGTTACGGCCGACGCGCCTATCCCATGAGGATGTGGGCCGAAACGGTCGGACAACTGCTCGTCCGTGCCCTCGACCGAGCCGAACGCATACACGGCGCCATGCTCGCACGCGGATTCACGGGCCGCATTCCCGCCACCGACGTCGGCGGCGACAAGTGGCGGCGGTGCGATACGGCGATCCTGGCGGCATGGTGCACCGCGCTTCTGGCCGCAAGGGCGTTGTACCCAGCCGAGCGGATGGCTGCCCTGCTGACGTAAAAAATTTTCCGTTATGAGTCATCATTTTCTGTGTTTCGACGACGTGCATTACTCCTATCCCGACGGCCGCGAGGCTCTGCGCGGAGTGTCGTTCACCCTGCGTCACGGCGAAAAAGCGGCTCTGGTGGGTGTCAACGGAGCGGGAAAATCGACCCTGCTGTTGCACGCCAACGGATTGCTGCTGCCCGACAGCGGCCGTGTGGTCATGGGAGGCATGACCGTCACGCGCAAAACGGCACCCGTCGTCAGGCAGACGGTGGGGTTGGTATTTCAGGATGCCGACAACCAACTGTTCATGCCCACAGTCGGCGAGGATGTGGCGTTCGGACCGGCCAACATGGGGCTTACCGCCGAGGAGATCGACGAGCGGGTGACGCGGGCATTGCGTGCCGTGGGCGCCGAAGCGTTGCGCGACGCGGCTCCCTATCGTCTGTCGGGCGGGCAGAAAAAGAGCGTGGCCATAGCGACGGTACTCGCCATGGAGCCTTCGATACTGGTCATGGACGAACCTACGTCGAATCTCGATCCCCGCGCCCGACGCCTGATAATCGATCTGCTCGCCCGCTTCGACCACACCATGCTCATAGCCACCCACGATATCGACATGATTCCCGATCTGTGTCCCCGTACCATCGTTATGCGCGAGGGCCGCATCGCTGCCGACGGAGCGACCGCCCGCATATTCGCCGATCGACGGCTGATCGAGGAGTGCGGCCTCGAACAGCCCTGCCGCATGAAATACGCATCTGCCGCCGCAGGCGATATTTGACGATTGCCATTGCGGAACCGCGATTTCTTCGTATATTTACGGCACGAGTCAACGGTTAGAAACGGCGGATCCGACACGGGCGACGTTTCACGGGATTCGCAGCGATGCACAAAATGAAGAACGACAGACTTATTTTCGTCACCAACGACGACGGATATACGGCCAAAGGATTCGCCGCGGCCATAGAGGTGGCCCGCGAG
>CAUDHE010000017.1 GCA_958449275.1 uncultured Alistipes sp.
GCCAGGCACCTCGCTTCAGATTCTTTTTGGTAATTCCGGCATAATAAACGCGGTCGAGTTTCAGCACGGCATAACCCAAATGCTCGAATATGCGACGCACGATACGGTTGCGGCCCGAGTGGATCTCGATTCCCACCTCCTTTTTATTCTCGCTCGCATATGCTGCCTCGTCGACGAATATCTCGCCGTCCTCCAGCGTCAGTCCTTCCGTCATGCGCTCCATGTCGGCGCGTGTCAGCGGCTTGTCCAGCGTCACCTGATAAATCTTCTTCTTCTCCAGCGAAGGGTGAGTAAGCTGACGCGTAACGTCGCCGTCGTTGGTGAAAATCAACAGCCCGAGGCTGTTTTTATCCAGTCGGCCCACAGGATATATACGCTCCGAGCAGGCATTTTTCACCAGATCCATGACGGTCTTGTCGGCATGCGGATCCTCCAGCGACGTCACATAGCCCTTAGGCTTGTTAAGCACCAGATAGACCTTCTTTTCGCCCTGCACGCGCTCGTCGTTGAACTTCACCTCGTCTGTCGGCATCACCTTGGTACCGAGCTCCGACACGATCACGCCGTTCACGGTAACCAGACCCGCCTGAATATAATCGTCCGCCTCGCGACGCGAGCATAATCCCGATTGCGCCAAAAAGCGGTTGAGACGCATTTCGCCCACCTGCTTGGCTGGATTGTATTTGGGATAGCTTTTGGGACGATCATCGCCGCGATACGATCGCTTGTCCTTATAACCGCCCTTGGCCTTGTATTCGCCGCGGCCCTTGTAACCTCCGCGACCGCTCGCTTCCGCCGCTCCGCGTTCGCTGCGCTCGCGACGTTGCTCGTTGCCGCGGTCATTGCCGAATCCGCCGCGCGAAAAATCGTTCCTGCCGTATCCGCGACCGCCGAAACCTCGGCCTTCGCCCGAATCGCGACGAAACTCGCCGTCGTTCCCGCTGCGGTCGTAAGGCTTCGAATAACCGCCCTGCCGGTAGCCGCCCTGCTGCTTGGCACGGCCGCCGAAGCCCGCATTCGACTTGGAACGGTCGGAATATTTCGAACCGCCGAATTTAGGTTTGAATCCGCTGCGGCCGCCATCTTCGCGCTGTTCACCGCGATCGTAACTCTTCTTAACGTATCCGTCGCCGCGGCCGCGCAGACGGTTGTCTTCCGTAAAATTGGGATTGAACGACGCTCTCTCCGCACCTGCATCGTAACGGTCGCGACGCATCGTGCGTCCCTCGTCGGCGGCCTCACGCCGAGGACGGGGACTGCGCTCGACCCGTTCCGCCGAAACCGTGCGTACACGCTTGTCACGACCGAATCGCGACACGGCGGCAGTCGAGTCTTGTTTAATGTTTCTCATAATGATTTTGAATTTACGTGGGCAAAGGTAATTTAATTTTCTCAACATGTTGCAAACATGTCGCCTTTTCGGGTTCAAAAAACATTCCGCACGGCTACGGGTCGTCCGCCGTTGCGAGATTCTTGCTATCTTTGCAACGTTTTACGACAAAAGCGTCATAATCATGGAAATGAATCGCGAAATATTACGCATAGCCGTACCGAACATAATATCGAACATCACGGTGCCGATAATGGGCATCGTCGGAACCATGATCGCCGGACATCTTAACGGCAATTCGTCTACTACGATAGGCGCGTTGGCGATAGGCGTGTCGATATTCAACTTCATCTACTGGAATTGCAGTTTCATCCGCATGGGTACCAGCGGCATAACGGCGCAGGCCTATGGCGCGGGCGATGCCAAGACCACTACCCTTATGCTGGCACGGGCCGTGGCGGTATCGCTCGCAGTGGGGTTGACGATGGTAATATTCCAATATCCCATAGGCACGGCAGCACTGAAGATAATGAACGGCAACGACATGGTGGCCGACTACTTCTTCGCCCGAATATGGGCAGTGCCGGCGGGAGTGCTGCTGTTCGGACTCAACGGCTGGCTGACGGGAATGCAGAACGCTGTAATCCCCATGATAGTGGCCGTGACGGTGAATGTAATACATATCGTGTTCAGTTTCTGGTTCGCGTTCGACTTCGGTATGGGTATAACGGGCATAGCCTACGCCTCGGTAGTGGCGCAATGGACGGGCGTGACCGTCACCGCGCTCATAACGTGGCTACATTATCGCAAACGCTTCGTCGCCATCTCCCTGCGCGAAGTGGCCGACATGAGGGCCATGAGAGAGTTTTTCGTAATCAACCGCGACATAATCGTACGCACGCTCTGCATCGTGGCCACATACACGTTCTTCACGGCCGCCTCGGCACGCATGGGCGACGACGTGATATTGGCGGTGAATACCATTCTGTTGCAATTGTTCACCCTCTTCTCGTACATGAACGACGGCTTCGCATGCGCCGCCGAGGCACTCACGGGACGCTTCATAGGGGCACGCGATCCCCGAGCGCTGCGCAATTGCATACGCAAGTGCATGATATGGTGCGTAATCGTCGCTTTGATCTTCGTAGGCATATACGTGGGCTGGTGGCGCGAGCTGCTTGAACTGTTCATCGACAACGATATGGAGGAGGCTCACGAAATAATCGACTATGCGGGACGCTTCATAGGATGGATCCTGGCCATTCCGCTCGCGGCGGCTCTCCCGTTCGTTATGGACGGAATAATGGTGGGCGCCACACAGTCGCGGATAATGCGCGACTCGATGTTGCTGTCGACCCTGGCCTATTTCACCATATTCTTCACCATGCGCCCCGTGATAGGCAACAACGCCTTATGGATGGCATTCACGCTCTATATGTTCCTGCGCGGAGTGTTGCAATATCTCCTCTCGTCGCGGCTCGAAAAGATCTATTCCCGAGCGGAGTAAAACCGCATACAGCAACACATTCGGGTAGCGACCTGCGGTACGCCGACGGCGGAAGGAGCAAGCGAGCGTAAAGCGAGAATTGCAGTCCGCCGCGTGGGGCGGCGGCATCGCTGCCGATATCGATAAATAAATAATGTCCGCTCTCGATATGAGAACGGACATTTATAATTCTATTACCGCGACCGTCAGAAAGTAATCTTCGCGCCCAACACGCCCTGCGGCGTATCGTAATAGTAGTACGCCCACTCATACACCTTGCTGCCAGTAAGATTACGGCCCTCGGCGAATACGGCCCAACGGTCGGTCACGCGCCACTCGACATTAAGCCCCAAACGGAATGTCGAAGGGGTTCGCACAAACTCGAAATCGCCCGCACGGTTCATACTCATCCACTTTATGCGATTGTTATAATCGAGCGATGCGCCGGCCGTCACCTTGCGCCCCAGATAACGCAACTTTAACGATCCCTGCGCACTCGGACGGCTGCTGTAATACGATTTGTAGTTCTCCCATGCGTATACGCCCGCATACAACTCGGCCTCGAACTGACCCACGGGACGGAACTTTATGCTTCCGTCGATACGCAGACTGTGCTGGTAGGCGGGAGCGAACAGATAGTCCGCATAGTCACGACAATACCAATAATAGTGGTCGTCGGCGAACGTCACCTCAGCCGACACGTTATATGAAAAACGCCCTCGCGCCAAACGTCCGCTTATGCCCGCGCGACCGTTGTAGTACGACTCGTTGGGTTGCGAAGCCATACCGAGCAACTCTACGTCCGACAGCATCATATAGGGATTTTCGTGCATGAGCGATCCGTAATCGTGTCGACGCAGACCGCCGTCCACTTCGATGTAGGGAACGAATCCCTCGGAAGTGTTCTTCCACGTCATGTGCAAATATGGAAACACATGATGGGGGCTGTCCGTCGAAAGATCGACTCTGTCGTGATAATAGTCCGCTCCGATCAAAAACTCCAGTTTGCGTCCGCTGATGCCGTAACGCAATCCCGCCATCAGAGTATTGTCCTTGTAGTCGGCCAACGCCTTCGAACCGAATACGCCCGTATACCCCGCATGTATTTTCAATATGTGATGTCCGAGCATCTTACCCAACGCAAAACGGCCCGACAGCTCCGACTGACGACGTTTCTCGCCATCTTCGGGAGCATAGCTGTCGCCGAACAGATCGCCTCCGACCTCGAAATTGAAATTCCAGCGGCTCAAATCGGTGAAATCATCGCCGATGCGGATTTTACCCGCCACGTTGCCGAAACGTATGCGATCGCCCGTAGTGGGATAGCGGTGGCGCAACTGACTGTCACCGTAAACATCGAACTCCAAAATATGTCGCCCCAGTATCAAACCGGCACGACCGCCCAAACGGTTGCTCATCTCGGTAGTGTGCGACGTTACCTTCTCGCCCGCGAAATTCTTGCGGTTGCGGTAATCGCCCCAATGATTAGCATAGGCCATCGCATAACCACGATCCTTATTATATGTCGACACATACACGTCGGCCTCGCTCGTGAGCGGCACGCCGAAAGCGCCCTTGGCATAAAACGGACGCGAACGGTTGTAATCCCAATAGGTTATGGTCGCAGGCTTGAAATTCTCGGTGAGCAACGACGTCTGATACGAACGCGGAGTGATCGTATAATCTATATCGGGCTGCATGGTAACCGTGTCGGTCATGTCGGGCACCAGAGAAAGTTTCTGCGCCGTACCGACGCTCGGGGTGTAATCTTTCGATACCTCGACCTGCTTGGCCACCTGAGCCGACACCGCGGCAGGCAGGCAAAGCAATGTTATGATATATGTCAATCTCTTCATCGTCAATTCATTTTAGCAATCTTACTCTTAGCTTCCTCGACTATACCGTCGTCCGCAGGCGAATACCCGTCGGCCACGCTCTGATACGTGGCACGTGCCTGAAAAGCGTCGCCGCGACTCATATATATGTCGCCCAACAGGATGAACGCCTTAGCCAGCCAATAGTTCTGCGGCGTCTTGCTGTCGGAAAGTTCGTAAACCATCTTCTCGGCCTTGTCGTTATTGCCGGCCTTGAACTCGGCCTCTATCAGGCGATAACGCGATTCGGCGCCCTCGGCGCTCTTGACCTCGGCACTCAGGAGGGTATACAATTTCATGGCATCGGCCTCGCGCCCCTGACGCATCAGCACTCCCGCCTTGGCGTATCTTGCCTTGCGGCGAGCCACATCGTTGACATCGGTCATCGACTCCACATCGTCGGCCATGGCCGCAATCCCCGCGTCATCGGCATACTTGAGCGTAGAGGCCACATAACCCGATGCGGCATTGGTCTTGGCCGCTGAGGCCGACGCCTCGTCGTAAAGCGCACGGTAGGCCGACGCCGCCTGCTCGAAACGCCCGGCTTTGTAACACATCGACGACAGACGGTCGAGCACACGCTCGGAATATTGCGTGTGTCCCTGCGCCGCCAATTCCGAAAGGGTGCTCATCGCATCCTCGTCGCGGCCGTCGCGTATGTGGCAGTCGCTCAGGAAAAACAGAGCGTCGTTGCGGTAGTATCCGTTGGGATAGTGCGACAGATATGCCGTAAAACTCGTGGCGGCCTCCGAAGTCTTGTTGTCGAGATAGAGTTTCTGAGCCGCAGCGTACGACATCGAATCGCGCGTCATCTGACTCACGTTGCCCTCCATGCCCGCTTTCTGCGCATAATCGAAATAGGCATCGGCATCGCCCTGAGCCATATATATTTCGCGGATACCCTGCATGGCGCTCTTCGATTGCGCCGAACGGGGAGCCGACTTCACCACCATGTCGTAATATTTCAATGCCTTGTCCTTATCGCCCAAATTCATATAGGCCAGACCGAGATCCGACAACGCCTGCGCATGGTAGCTCGAGTTGGGATACTGCGCGATAAAATCCTCCAGGATCTTCACGCCGTCGGAATAACGTTCGTCGGCAATGTAGGTACGGCCCAGCTCATAAGTCGCGGCATCCACGTAATCCCCGCGATCGGCCTGAACGATACGGCGCAGACTCTCGATCTTGCGATCGGACTTGTTCTGCACACCGAGCGTCACGGCCCGACGATATTGGGCATAATACTTCTCTGCGGTATCCATCGCTGCGGCATTGTCGTAACACTCTATCGCCTCGTCGAACTTTCGGGCGGCGTAATAGGCGTCGCCGCGACGGTTGAACGCATCGGCACGATAGGAGTCGCGGCGCGGATGCAACGCGAGGAACTTGGCGAAAGCGTCCGACGCGGCGTCCATCTCACCGTTATTGAAATGACAATAACCTATGTTGTACTGGGCCAAAGCATACTCCTCGCCGCCGCGGGGAGCGCGTCCCATGAAACTGCGATAACGCTGCAAGGCACTGCGGCTGTCGCCCTTGGCATATGCGATTTCACCCAGCCAGAACGACGCCAAAGCATTGTACTTGGCGTTGAGTCCCACGCCCAGCGATTCGGCGAGCGAGCTTTCCGCTTCGTCCAGCTCTCCTGCCGTGTAGGCCTCCAATCCGTTGAAATAAGCTATCTTCTGCAATGCCTGCAAAGCGTCGTTATCGGGATTCGGCAGACTCTTGATTGCATCGTACGCCTCGGCATAGTTATGCGAATTATAGTAAGCCGCGATGAGCAACGTACGGGCCTCGGGCACGCGCGGCGACGAGGGATGGAGTTCGATGTAACGGCTCAGCACGTTGATCGCCTCGTTGAACACTCCGCCGCCGAGTTCATACTGCAACTTGCCGTAATTGAACAGGGCGTCCTCGGCGATGTCGCGATCGAATTCGGCGCTCGACGCCATGGCGAACGATCTCATGGCGTCGGCCTTGTCGCCCGAACGCAGATAACAGTCGGCCAGATGGTACGATGCGTTCTGCGTCAGCATGTCGTCGGCGCCGCACGCCTGACGCAGATATTCGGCGGCTTCGGCGTAAAGCGACTGTCTGTAGAGCGAATAACCCATGATGTAATTCTCCACGCGTTTCATTTCGCCGCCCGCGCTCTTGTAGGCGTTCATATATTTGACGGCAGCACCGTAGTCGCCCAGCTGGAACCACGATTCGGCCATCATGCGGCGTATCTGCGAGGCCTGCTCGTCGGTGGTACGCCCGATCAAAGCATCGCCCTTATCGACCACAGCGCGGTAATCGCCGCTCTTGAAATCGATCTGCAACAGATAGTAAGGCATCAGGTCGCGATAGAGCGGACTGGTCAGCAACGCCGTAAATCCGCTGCGGGCGCGTTCGTAATCGCCATGCGCGTATGCCATGTAGGATTTGTAATAGGTGGCGTGGTCGGCATAGTCGCTACCCGCCTTTATGCGACCGAAGTAACCCTCGGCGGCATAGAAATCGCCGCGCATGAAGGTCATGTACCCCATGCGCAGATTGTATTTGTCCTTGTTCTGCGGATCGAGGCTCTCGTAATGCACCTTGGCCAGCTCGGCTTCGGCGAGCGCCGTATCGTCCTGCATGCAATAGTATGCGGCCAACGCGAACTGCACGTCGTTGGCATACGACGATCCGTGATATTCGGCCAAAAACCGCTTCAGACGGCCCTCTACATCCTTCATCTTCAACTCTGCGTCGCACAAGGCGATATAGTAATCGATGCGCTCGATCCGAAGACGGTCGGTTACGGGCGACAAGGCGTCGCGAATGTTTTTGAGTTCGGTACGCGCCTCGATCCAATGCCCGAAGTTGTACAACGAAATGCCGCGTTCGATACCCGAGTCGGCCGAAGGCGTCTGCGCCCGCAGCGGTGACATACCGCCGGCGAGCATTAACAGAGACAATATCAGTATTTTCCTCCGCATAATTTTCGATTCAATTATATCAACCACAAAGATAGTCATTTCGCCGCAAATTACGCAACGGCAGAACCTAAAAGTCGATAAAACGATCGTTTAATTTACCGGCCGCGCACGTCGGCGGAAAGCCGAGACGCGCTACGAGGAACGATTATTGCCACCGTTACATCCGGGCCGCGGCGGCCGAGCGGACGCCGACGAAGCCCGAAAACAAACATAACACTTTCAACATCATGAACGACAACAAACAAACCGTTACCGTCGAACTCGTCGACGAAAGCAAATTTCAGGTCAAGGACGGCACGGCCGACGATCTCAATCCCAAGGCACTCATATTGTGCGGAGCGGCCAAATGCGCGGGCTTCACGATAATGAGCCTGCTAAAAAAGGAGAAGATAACGCCCAAAACACTGGAGATCACGGTAGAAGGCATACTCGACACGCCCACGCTCCAGCCCGGCAGCCATTTCCGCAGTTTCAACGTAATCTACAATCTCGAGTGCGACACCATCTCGCAGCAGAACGCCGTCAGCCGCGCCGTCACGATGGCGCAGGAGAAGTATTGCGGCACCATCGATATGCTGCGCAAGATAGCTCCCGTGGCACACGAGATATCGATCGTCAGCACAGAGACCATGAAGGTGTGACATTGTCGACAGAACGGATTTTCCCGAATTGCGCCACACTCTTACGCACGTGCCGCAATTCGGGAAAACCGTTTATTGAAATTCGACCGCGACTCACTGCCTCGCGCGGACCGCAACCTCGTGCAGAGGATACCCGCCATTCGCATTCGCCCGTCGCGGCATCCGCAGAACGCAACCCGATGACAAAGGCATATCCGACATCACTTGGCCGCCGTTATCCGTTCGTAAGCCGACACGGCCACGGCATAGTTGTAACGAGCGGTGATGGCATTGGTATATATTTGGAGCCAACTTATCTGTGCCTGCAACACGTCGAGCACCGTGGCCTGCCCCTCCTTATACGAATAGGTACTTATCGACAGGTTCTCGCCTGCGATATCGAGATTGTGCAACGACGAACGTACCTGCGAATAACTCGTCGCCAACGCACTCCATCCGTCGGCCTCCTCGCGGGCTATGTTGTCGTAGATCTGCCCCGTCGCATTACGATTCCGCCTCACGTCGGCAGCGGCCGCCGCCACGGCATGACGACGTTCGCCCCAATGAAATATGGGTACGTTCAGCCCCACCGTCAAGGAGGCATCGATATAGGTACGCCCCGTCGCATTGGGCACATAGGTCTGCCACGATCCGCCCACACCGACGGTCAACTGCGGATTGTACGAAGCACGCGTCCGCTCCACTCCGTACTCGGCCGACCGCACCGCAGCTTCGGCCGAGAGCATATCGGGACGACGGGAAACGATCGCCTCCGACGATACGCGTTCGGGCATGGTGATGGAGTCGACGATGGACTGCGATAGCGACACCTGCTCATCGACCGCCGCACCGCGCAGAATATTGAATGCGTGCACCGCCTCGTCGTAATTTCGGCGTGCCGTAATCAGATCGAACCGCGCTTCGCTCAAACGGGTCTCCACCTGCAACAGATCGCTTTTGGCGATATATCCCTCGTCGAAACGCCGCTCCACCACGCGATAAAGCGACTCTATGATATTCACATACTCCTCGACGGCTTTCAAAAACATAGACTGCGCCGACAGGCTCCAATAGGCGAAATCGGCTGCAAAGCGCACCTCGAGCAGCGTGAACTCCTCGTCGAACAACGCCCCTTCGTAAGCGCTTTCGGCCTGACGGCAGGCCGCTCTCACACCACCGCCGCCGTATACGGTCTGCACGATCTGCGGCTGCGTCGAGAAACTCCACAACTCGTTGTCGCCCATACGGTGGAAGGTCTTGGCAAATGCCCCCGAAGCCGAAATACGCGGCAGGAACGAGGTGTATTCCCGCCGCACGATCTCATAATTTCGGTCCACCTCGACCGCCGCGTTCTTCACCCGCCAGTCATATCCGGCCACACTGTCGCGATAGGCCGAAAGAGTGATCTGCGCCTCGGTCGGAAGAACGCCGAGCGCCGCAAACGCGAGCAACAACACTATACGTCGCATAACTTATCTCGCTTTTTTAATATTGTAAAACACCGCATACACCACCGGCAACACGATCATGGTAAGTATGGTCGCGACCAGCAATCCGCCCATTATGGTCGATGCCATGCCTGCGAACAACGAATCGAACAACAGCGGAATAAGCGCCAGAATGGTAGTCACCGAGGCCACGCACACAGGCACCAAACGGCTGCGCGCCGCACGCACCACCGCCTCGTAGGGGTCGACGCCCTCGGCGCGAAGGTCGTTTATCGACGAGACGAGTATCACGGCATTCTTCACGTTCATGCCCACGAGTCCCAGCATGCCGAGCAACGAGAAGAAATCGAATCTGTTACCCGTCGCGAGCAACCCCAGCACCACGCCGATGAATATCAGGGGAGTCATGAGAAGTATGAGGATCGGATCGCGATAGTTGCCGAAGAGCAGCAACAGCACGATGAATATGAGCACGAACGCCAAAGGCATCTTTTTGCCCAGCGCGGAATTGGACTCGGCCTGCGACTCCTGCTCGCCGAAAACACGCATCGAATAACCGTCGGGCACCTCGACTTCGCTCTGCACCTCGGCCAACAAACGATCGAACAGTCTCTTGGCATTCACGCCGGCCGCGGGATCGCACTGCGCCTTCATAGCTCTTTGGCGGTTGTACTGTTTCACCACCCCGCCCAGATAGTCGAAATCGAAACGACTGCTCGCCTGCTCGATGGAGTAGACCTTTCCGCTCTGCGAAAACACGGGCATCGATTGCAGGTTCGACAGATTGTAGTCGCCTATGTCCTCGTCCTTAAGCAGGATCGGCAACAATTCGTCGCCGCGGCGGAATTCGCCCATCCTATAACCCTGCGTGGCGAGTGTGATCCATTGTGCCATGCCGCTGCGGCTCACGCCTATGCGCTGGCCCTTGATCTGGGAATAGACGGGCAGCCACGTAGGAATGCGGTTACCCCAACTGTTGCGGATATTCACCGCCTCGGACGTACGCCACATGATCTCCTCGGCCTGCGAAGTGAGTCGCAGCAGAGTGTCGGCGTCGGGCCCCACGAATCCTATCTCTATGGTGGCATCGGGCACGGGCGAGAGCTTGAAAAGCGACGAACGCAGCCACACGTCGGGACACGATTCGGCCACGAACGCGTCGAAACGGTCCTTGACGGATTGCGTCGATCGTTTGTCGTCTACCTCCACCAAAACATTTCCGTAATTGGGCCTCATAGAGAAGCTGCTGCTGGCCAGATAGTAACGCAACGGCGAAGATCCCGCGGTAGTGGATACGTGCACCACCTCGGGCTGTTCGCGAAGCCAGTCGGACATCATCTTCAGATTGCGTTGCGTGGCATTTATGTCGTACCCCTCGGGCAATATGACATCAGCCCGAAAATAGGGCTTGTTCAACTGCGGGAAAAAGTTCTGCGGCATCAGTCCCATGACGAATACCGAAACGACCAGCAATGCCACGGCGCCGAACACTACCGCCCAACGTCGGCGGAGCATGCTCTCCAGCAATCGGTCGAACCATGTCGCCCGATTCGCATCCGCACCGTTTACGCCGTTGCGCAGCATGAACAGTCCGAACACTGGCACCTGCGTGAGGGCCAACGCCCAACTGAGCAGCAGCGACAATGCAATCACCACGAACAGCGGCTTCACGATCTCGGCCACCGCCGAAGGCGCGAGGTAGAGCGGCAGGAACGAGAATATGGCGATGAGCGTCGCTCCGAGAAGTCCCCATTTGGGTCCTTCGGCGGCGCCTATGAAAGCCTTGTCGAGCGGCATTCCGCCTGCGGCCGATCGGCGCGCATTGTCCGTCACGACTATGGCATTGTCGACCAACATGCCCATCGCTATGATGAATCCCGCCAGTGAGGTGCGATTGATGCCCTCGCCCACCATGTACATCAGCAGCATGGTGCCGCCTATGGTGAACAGCAGCGACGACCCGATGAGAGCGCCGCTGCGCATCCCCATGACGGCCATAATGACCGCTATGACGATCAGCACCGACTCCAGCAGATTGAGCAGGAACGAGAAATTGGCTTCGCGAGCTATGACATCCTCGGGATAGAGCGTCACGATATCCATGCCTACGGGCATTTCGCTCTCGATACGCGCCAACTCGCCGCGAACCTTGCGCCCCAGCGACACCACGTCGGCGTCCGACTCCGACGAGATACCGATTCCCACCGCACGTCGGCCGTCGACGTACATGACGGCCGACGGAGGCCGGCGATACCCCTCTTCGATGCGTGCTATGTCGCCCAAACGGTATTGTTTGCCGTCGGCTGCCATAAGCAACTGGTCGGCTATGTCGTCGATGGTGTCGTAAACGCCCGTTTCGAGAATGCGCACCTGAACATCGCCGGCCGTGATCTCGCCGCTGTTCACCACCGTGTTCTGCTGCGAGATCATGGCAACTATCGCTTCAGGCGTAATCGCGAAATTGGCGAGAGTGGATTTGGTAATATAGAGATTTATGACGGGAGTCTGTTCGGCGAACACCGCTACTTTCTGCACTCCGCCGATGGTCACCACGGCAGTCTTTATGCGTTGCGCCCAATCACGGATCTCGCTCCACGAAAAACCGTCGTCGGCCGCCAAACCGTAATAGAGTCCGTAAACATCGCTGAAATCATCGTTCACGCGTATGGCACTCGCACCCGACGGCAATTGCGGCCCGATGTTCATCACCTTGCGGCGCAACTCGTCCCACAACTGCGGAATTTCGCTCGCGCGGGTACCCGGATCCAGCTCCACCATTATCTTCGAAAACCCGTAATAGGATTCCGACGTGATCTTATACACATTCCGCATCGACTGCAATTCGCGCGAAACAGGCTCGGAAATAAGCTGTTCCACCTCCTCGGGCGTGGCTCCCGCATAATCGCACGTCACCACGGCGCTCTTCAGCACGAAAGTGGAATCCTCTTTCTTGCCCATTGCGGAGAACGCCCACGCTCCGCCGACAATGAAGAGAGCCAGCACGAACCACACGATGCTGCGGTTACGGATGGAATATTCGGAAACAAGCATGACTCAACGATTTAGTATTTTTACTCGTTCGCCCTCGCGAAGTCGGTACACACCCGCGGTCACCACCACGTCGCCCGACTCGACTCCCGAAACAACGCTCACCATGTCGCGACCGAATATGTCGCCCAGCACCACGCTGCGACGCTCCACTCTGTCGTCCGAACCGACTATCCACACATACGTACCGCCCTCGGCAGGCGCATATACTGCGGTAAGCGGAATCGCCATGCCGCGGGCCGACGAATCGTAGGTGCGCATGGTCACCTGGCACGTCATGCCGGGCGATATGTGCGCGGCGAGCGCGGCATCGCGGTCGAGTTTCAACGACACGGGAAATCCCGACGCATCGGACGAAGTCTTGGCATAGGAGTCGAGCCGCGCCGAGAAACGCAGATCGGGATAATTGTCGAACGTAACGGAAAAACCGGTGGTCGAGTCGGCCAAAAGCGGCAGACTCTTCTCGGGTATGGTGAACTCCACGGTGCTGCTCACGGGGTTGACCAGTCGCACGATGGTCTGCCCCGACTGCACGCGTTCGTAGGTATCGACATAAGTGCGTTCGATCACACCCGCGAACGGCGCGCGCAACTTGGTCTCCGAAAGCAGGTCCTTAGAGTTCTCGTAGGTCGAACGCGCCTGCACGAACGATGTCTGCGCCGTCTCGTACTCCTGGCGCGACACCGCCTCATGATCGAGCAGACGTTTCATGCGCGTGAGCTGCGACGACGCCTTTTCGTATTGCGCCTTGTCGGCGGCCGCCTGAAGCTCCACGTCGCGCGGATCGAGCTGCGCCAGCAAAGCCCCCTTCTCCACATAGTCGCCTTTCGACACATCGACGCTTGCCACCTGCCCCGCGATCTTGAATGCCAGAGTGGTGGCGTCGTCGGCCGTGGACATGCCCGCGAAATCGCGGTCGATATAGTCGACGGCATGTACCGATGCCACCTTTACGGGACGCACGGTCTGCGCGACTTCGGCTTTACGGCCGCACGACGCGAAACCGCACGCGACCGCAAACAAATAGGGATACAGTTTGCACATAGACAAAAAAATTGACCTTACCCTTTCGGGAGGTCAATTTTTATACCAATCGCACTCGCGCGATCAATCCGCATGCGGCTTTATGCCCCGACAATTGTATTTTGCCTCTATCACTCCGTCGTCGAGCACCACCAGTCCGTTTTTCGCCCTCAGCATGGTTTTCATCACCGTGGCGTCGATATTGTAGCACCGCACGTCGGCGCTGCCGTCGAAACGGTAATATGTCACCGTACGCAACGGCTGCGGAGTGAGGCACACAACCGCAGCGCCCTCCGCCTCGGCACGCTCCACCACACCGCGCAGACGTCGGCGGCAGCCGTCGCCTATATCGTTCAAACCTGTCACGCAGATCATATACACCCTTCCTCGGCGGGTGAGGATATCGCGAGTGAAATTACCCTCGGGATCGGAAATCGAAAACTCGCTTATGAGAGTCTGCACGGCGGGAGCCTCGTTATCTACGCGAGTCTCCACCCATTCCCACTTCTTTTCGTCCTGCCACTCTTTATCGTCGATCGAGAACTCGTGCAACTTTCCCGTCTTGCGATTGCGATATACCAGCACATACTCCTCCACGGCCATCTCGTCGCTTCCCGTATCGTGCTGCGCCTCGATCATCTCATAAATATTGGCACCTTTCTTATACGGCAGGAAATCTATCAGAGGCAGATTGAAATAACAATATGCGCCCACTCCCATCGCAAAGACACAGAACAGACACGTGAGCGCCACCTCCGAGCGGTGCAACTCCAGCACACGATACTTCCGATAACGATACCAGACGATGAACACCATCGGCAAAATTACCAGATTCTTCAGGAAAGTCTGCCACGGGGAGAGCTTCAACGCATCGCCGAAACACCCGCAATCCTCCACGGGAATCCACGTGGCGCTGAGGAATGTCAGCACCGTGAAGAAGATCATCGACACCAGCGCGAATATGGATATGAGCCGCGTGCGGACCTTGAATACCAGCATGAGTCCCATCATCAGTTCGGCACCGCACAGCCAGATGGAGAATATCATGCTGTAAGGCACCAGCTCCTCGAATCCGTATATCGACAGATATTCGTTCACCTTGAGCGCGGTACCCCACGGATCGACGGACTTGACGAACCCCGAGAACACGAAAATCGCTCCCGCAATTATGCGGCACGCATGCGATATGTTTTTCAATCTGCGCGACGCCATGCCTACCCTATCATATATCGTTTCACGATGCTCTCTATTCGGCCGAAAATCTCCTCGGGCGAGGCCATGCGGTCGCCGGCGACGCTGCAATCCACCACGTGCATGTCGTCATCGTATTCAGCTGCTGCCAGATATACGCCTCGTACGGCGCGCTGCAAGTCGAGCGACGATTCGTGAATGTCGCTGCATCCGTTCAGATATTCACGGTCGTCTCCCGTGCGCGTCTCGCTCAGTTTACGGCAGGTAAATGCGAACGGCACGTCGAGAAATATCGAGACGTCGGGACGCGGAATCGCGAAATAGTCGTATTCGAGGGCAGTGATCCAGTCGCGCAGTCTCGCACGCTCCGTCTCGTCGGCGATCTTGGCGCACTGGTAGCCTATATTGGAATATACATATCTGTCGACTATAACCACACGCCCCGTATCGAGCCAGCGACGGATCATCGGAGCCGCGTCGCGACGGTCGCCCGCATAGAGCATAGCCACCAAATAGGGATCGACAGCATCGACTCCGCCGAGCTCGCCGCGCAGGAAACGCGCTATCAGCTCGCCGAAGAACGGAGCGTCGAAACGCGGAAAATGCAGATATTCCGTGGGAATACCACGCTCGGCGAACATACGACGCAGATTGGCTATCTGCGTCGATTTGCCCGAGCCGTCGACTCCCTCAAGTACGATGAACATAACTTAAACCTTTTCTTAAAATTATACTGTCGGCGTGCGGCAACCGACTTCGCGTCCGTCTTCGGCGACTTGGCGGCCGCAACCTACCGCAGCATCCTCGCCGCACGCTCCACACCGTCGCACAGACGGTCGATCTCTTCGCGGGTATTGTACATTGCGATCGAGGCGCGGCACATACCCGTCACGCCGTAGTGCGTCATCACGGGTTCGGCGCAATGTTGGCCCGTGCGTATGGCGATACCCAGCTTGTCGAGGATCATGCCCACGTCGTAATGGTGCGCCCCATCGACATTGAACGACACGATGGAACATTTGTCGGGCGTTCGGCCGTATATCCTGAGTCCGTCGATGCGGCTCAACCGCTCTTCGGCGTACGATGTCAGCTCGCGTTCGTATTTTTCGACTGCATCGCGATCCAGATTCTCTACATATCGCACAGCCTCGCCCAGCCCTATGGCTCCGACGAAATTGGCCGTTCCCGCTTCGAATTTCAGAGGCAGAGGCGCGTATGTGGTTCTTGCGAACGACACCCGATCGACCATATCGCCGCCGCTCAGAAACGGAGGCATGGCCTCCAACAGTTCGCGTTTGCCGTAAAGCACGCCTATACCCGTCGGACCGTAGAGTTTGTGTCCCGAAAACGCATAGAAATCGCAATCGAGATCCCTCACGTCCGCGCCGCCGTGCACCGCACCCTGACATCCGTCGACCGTAACCGCTGCGCCTGCGGCGTGAGCCTTGCGGACTATTTCACGCAGATCGGGCCGCGTACCCAGCGTATTCGACGCCTGTGTGACCGCCACCATACGGGTACGATCGTCCAACAGATCGTCCAGCCTCTCCGCCATCAGGCGACCGTCGTCGTCGAACGGAAGTACTCTTATCTCAGCGCCCTTGCGCTCGGCCGCGAGCTGCCACGGGACAATGTTCGAATGGTGCTCCATTTCGCTCACCACGATATTGTCGCCCGCATGCAGGAACCGTTCGCCCCAAGCATAGGCCACCGTATTGAGCGACGCCGTGGCGCCCGACGTGAATACGATCTCCTCGCGATGCTCCGCCCCGACGAAACGGCGTACATCCTCGCGCGCCTGCTCGTAAAGCTCGGTAACCTCTTCGGCGAGGCGGTGCACCCCGCGATGGATATTGGCATTGAGCCGTCGATGAATCCTGTTCACCGACTCGATCACGCACTCGGGTTTCTGAGCCGTGGCACCGCTGTCGAGATAAGCCAACGGTTTTCCGTTCACTTCGCTTCCGAGAATGGGAAAATCCCCGCGTATGTCGTTTACATCGAACATATGATTACAAATCCTCCAATTTATCGGTCAACACTTCGGCCAACGCACCGCCGATCCCCACTTCGGCCGACACTATGTCGCGCACGAAGCCCTCGATCTGCAACCGTCGGGCCTGCATCTCCGACAAACCGCGCTGACGCATGTACATGACAGCCTCGGCATCCAACTGCCCCACTGTCGCACCGTGCGAACACTTCACGTCGTCGGCATATATTTCGAGCTGCGGCTTGGTCACGATACGCGCTTCGCCGCCCAATTCGATGTTGCGGCTGGTCTGACGCGCATCGGTACGCTGCGCGTCGGGCGCGACATAGACCAACCCCACGAACTCGCCCGCAGCACGTCCGCCCGCGACACCCTTCACCAGGGAGTCGCTGCGACAATCCGAGCTGTTATGGTTCACGCGCACGTCTACTTTCGCCCGCTCGTCGTCGCCGACTATGAACACGCCACGAAGTCCGTTTTCGGCATCGCGGCCGTCGAGATCGATTTCATAAGAAACCGAAGCCGAAGCCGCCACGACGCACGTCGTATCGCAACGGCTGCCCCCGCTCTGGCGGATAACGCATTTCGACGAGCTCTCGGCAAGAAACACCTCGGTCAGACGCAGCCGTCCGCCCGATGCCACCTCGAAAACCGCCGAGGCGGCATCCGAGCCGTTGCGTATTATCATGACCGACTCGTCGCCCGACACGGTCCGACGCAACTCCGACGGATCGACCAGCACTTCTATGCTGCGACCGTCGGCATCGACTATCCGTCCGCCCGACGCCTCGCTTTCGATATATTCGAGCAATCCCATGCAGCTTAATCCTTATAATCGTTAGTGAGCCAGTCGTACCCCTCTTTTTCGAGCTTGAGCGCAAGACTCTTGTCACCCGAATGTATTATGCGGCCGCGATAGAGCACATGCACGTAATCGGGCACAATGTAGTCGAGCAAACGCTGGTAGTGAGTAATCACCACCGTGGCATTATCGGCCGTGCGGAGTTTGGTGACGCCCGTGGCCACTATGCGCAGGGCATCGATGTCGAGACCCGAATCGGTTTCGTCCAGAACGGCCAGCTTGGGATCGAGCATAGCCATCTGGAATATCTCGTTCTTCTTCTTCTCGCCGCCCGAGAACCCCTCGTTCACGGCGCGGCCCGTCAGTTTGGAATCGAGTTCCACGACGGCGCTCTTCTCGCGCATCATACGCAAGAACTCGCCCGCCGTCAAAGGCTCCTCGCCGCGGAATTTGCGCTGCTCGTTCACGGCCATCTTCATGAAATTGGCCATCGTCACCCCGGGGATCTCCACTGGGTACTGGAATCCGAGAAACAGCCCCATACGTGCCCGATCCTCGATGGGCACAGCGAGCAGATCGCGACCCATGAACTCGACCGAACCTTCGGTCACCGTATATTTTTCGTTACCCGCCAGCACCGAAGCGAAAGTACTCTTACCCGAGCCGTTGGGTCCCATAATGGCATGCACCTCGCCGGCACGGACCTCGAAATCGATCCCTCGCAGGATCTCCTTACCCGCCACCGACGCATGCAGATTCTTTACCTTAAGCATATTATGATTCTTTTTTATCCATTACTATCCGACCGAACCTTCGAGACTTATCGACAACAGCTTCTGCGCCTCGACGGCAAATTCCATAGGCAGCTTGGCCAACACTTCGCGCGCATAGCCGTTGACTATAAGTCCCACCGCATCCTCGGTCGACAGGCCGCGCTGGTTGCAATAGAACAACTGCTCCTCGGATATCTTAGAAGTGGTGGCCTCGTGCTCCACCACAGCCGACGGGTTGCGCGAATCGATGACGGGGAACGTGTGCGCCCCGCATTTGTCGCCTATCAGCAGCGAATCGCACTGCGAATAGTTGCGCGCGTTATCGGCTCCCCCGGCCACGCGCACCATACCGCGGTAGGCATTTTGGCTGCGACCCGCCGAGATACCTTTCGACACTATGCGGCTGCGGGTGTTGCGACCGATGTGTATCATTTTGGTACCGGTGTCGGCCTGCTGGAAATTGTTGGTCATGGCCACCGAATAGAATTCGCCGACGGAATTGTCGCCCGCCAGTACGCAACTCGGATATTTCCACGTGATGGCCGAACCCGTCTCCACCTGAGTCCACGACAGACGGGCATTCTCGCGGCATATACCGCGCTTGGTGACGAAATTATAGATTCCTCCGCGCCCTTCCTTGTCGCCCGGATACCAGTTCTGCACCGTCGAATACTTCACCTCGGCATCGCGCTCGGCGATGATCTCCACCACCGCGGCATGCAACTGGTTTTCGTCGCGTCGCGGTGCGGTGCATCCCTCCAGATAACTTACGTAAGCTCCCTCGTCGGCCACGAGCAGAGTGCGTTCGAACTGCCCCGTGCCTTCGGCATTTATGCGGAAATAGGTCGAAAGCTCCATCGGACAACGCACGCCCTTGGGAATGTAGCAAAACGATCCGTCGGAAAATACGGCCGCATTGAGCGCCGCATAGAAATTGTCGGTATAGGGCACCACCGAACCCAAATATTTTTTCACCAGTTCGGGATACTCGCGCACGGCCTCGGCTATCGAACAGAATATTATTCCCTTCTCGGCCAGCGTCTCGCGGAAAGTGGTCTTCACCGACACCGAGTCCATGACGGCATCGACCGCCACGCCCGCCAGCGCCATCTGCTCCTCCAGCGGAATACCCAAACGGTCGAAAGTACGTTTCAACTCGGGATCCACCTCGTCCATCGAACCCAAAGCCTTGCGCGGTTTGGGGGCGGCATAATAAATTATATCCTGAAAATCGATATCGGGAATGGTGAGATGCGCCCATTCGGGACGTTTCATCGTCAGCCAATGGCGATAGGCTTTCAAACGGCGTTCGAGCATCCATTCGGGTTCCTGCTTCTTGGCGGATATGGTACGTATTACCTCCTCGCTGAGACCTCGCCCGATGGTTTCGGTCTCGATATCGGAGGTGAAGCCGTATTTATATTCGCCCTGCTCGATATTATCGATCAATTCTCTCTCCTTTTCTGCCATAATAAGCGGTAATAGTCCGCAAAATTACAAAAAAAATGCAAATAGCCGCCAACTCGTCCTGCCGACATCTATATCTTCAAAAATACCTGCTTGCGATAGAGGAACCACAAGAACAGCCAGCAGACGACCACATAACCTGCGGAAGTGACTACCGCGGCAATGTTTTCGGGGCATAATCCCGCCAGACCGCCGACGAAGAAATTCGATACTCCGCCGAAGTTCACGATGCGCTGCGCCATGTAGATCGTAATGGAATTCATGCCCACCACGCGAAACACCATTGTCCACCGACCGTTCAGCCCCCGAACGTCGATCACGTAATAGAACAACGCCATCATGGCAAGCGAATAAGCCCCCACGGCGCATACGAAAGTACTCGACCACAGCATTTTGTTGACCGGGACGAATCCGTTGCCGACCGCCGCGACGGCGGCCAGCGCGACGGCGCCGCACAGCATCCACAACGTCTTGCGGTTGCCCGACATGCGCTCCTCGGGCAGACGGATCAGTTCTCCCGTGAATATTCCGAGCATGGCCGTGACTACGGCGGGCAGAGCCGACAGCAATCCCTCCGGATCGAAACGTCCGTTGAAATAAAGGTGCCCGGGCAGGAAGCAGCGATCGAAATAACCCGCGAAACACCCCTCGCAGCTCAACGGATCGGCATTCGGCACGTCGGGAGCACCGACGTATTTCGACAACAGCGCATAACCTACGAGAATGAAAACCGACACCCCGATACGGGTACGCAATCCGCAGTTGACGTAGAGCAACGCCGCAAACATCCACGATATGCCGATACGGGCCAGCACGCTCGCGCAGCGCAAGTTTTCGAAATCGAGCTTGAACAAACCGTTATATATGAGTCCCAGCAATACGAGTATTGCGGCGCGACGAACGATCTTCAAGTGTATCTCCGTCGTCGAACGTCCCTTTTCGCGCTGCTTGGCATACGAGAACGGGAACGAAACACCTGCGAGAAACAGAAACAGAGGGAATATGGTATCGTGGTGACGCAATCCGTCCCACGACACATGCCCCATCGAACGGGCCACGGCATCGGTAACCTCGCCGGGCCACAAAGCGCACAGGGCCGCTATCACCGACGAAAGCCCCATGATAAAAAACATGTCGAACCCGCGCAACGCATCGAGCGACATCAAACGATCGTTCTTCATTTCATATAAAGGTTAAAAGTTAACAGGCATACGTTGTCCGCACCGCGGCCGACATCATTACAAAGATACTTATTATTTTCGACATATCATACCGTCACGCGGATATTGTCCGCTTTCGGCTGCGAATCGGCAGGCATATCGAAAAAATTGCGTCGATTATTTTGCAATATGATTTTTTATACCTACATTTGCACCACTCTTTTAAAGGAGTATATTTCGGTCAGGAAGGATGGGTGAGTGGCTGAAACCACCAGTTTGCTAAACTGACGTACTCGGATTTGGGTACCGGGGGTTCGAATCCCCCTCCTTCCGCTCGGTGCAGATGTACTCGATGCCGCAGGGATTTCATTATCCCGCGGCATTTTTTCTGTGTTTGTCGGCACACGAAACCGTCGAAACGCACCAAACCCGCGTCACCTCTAATCCCGGGTATAGGAGTACAAAAGGTTGACGCTGAACGAATCGCCCTTGTAGATCTTCATCCCGTTGCGGCCGTACTCTATGGAATACAGAATATCGAATACGCTCTTGGTCCCGCCCTTGTATATGCGGTACGTATACGATCCCTTGTCGGACAGCGTTATGGTATAGAGCGCATCGAACACCGATGTCGTTCCTCCCTTATACACCGTCCACTCGTCCTTCTTGCAACGTATGGTGTAAAGCACGTCGAACACCGTATTGCCCTTGCCGTTGTAAATTTTGTGAGTTCCCTGCGGCATATTCATTATGCGCACCAGATTGCAGATCAAATCGCGATCGGCCTCGGGAATCGGCAACTTGCGCCAGTCTTGAGCCGATACGGAAATCGCCCATGCGAGCGACAGTATCAAAAACAAAAATTTTTTCATGGTTCTAATTATTGATAAACTAAAAACACTTCTCAAATATTTCGACCTCGCGACGCGAGGTCGGCAGTTCGCCGCCGCCCCACGCGGCGGACTGCAAAATAATTGTCCAACCTAAACCTTATGCCTCAACGCGAGTTCACGCTCCATATCCTCGACGGAGCACCCCATCTGTTCCATCAGCACCAAAAGATGGTAGATCAGGTCCGAAGCCTCGTAGATGAAACGGTCGCGATTGCCGTCCACGGCCTCCACTACGCTCTCCACCGCCTCCTCGCCGACTTTCTGCGCTATCTTCTTCACACCTTTTATGAATAGTTTGGTGGTATACGATCCTTCGGGCATGTCGCGGTGACGTTGCCGCACGACGCTTTGCAGACGACGGATAAACCCTTCTTCGTCGGGCGTGTCGAAACAACTCGTCGTGCCGCGATGGCACACGGGCCCCGCAGGCGTGGCCTTGATCAACAAGGTATCGCGGTCGCAATCGGCATACACCGACTCTATCGCCAGATAGTTACCGCTCGTCTCGCCCTTGGTCCACAAACAATTGCGTGTGCGCGAAAAGAAAGTCACGCGCCCCTCGGCCATGCTGCGGTCGAACGCCTCGCGATTCATGTAACCCAACATCAGCACCTTGAGCGTGACGGCATCCTGCACGATTACGGGCAGCAGACCGTCGGCCTGTTTGGAAAGATTCAGTTCATCGAATGTCATAGTCTTACATTTATATTACGTTTTTTCAACTCGGTTTTAAGTTCTCCTACGGTAATTTCGCCGAAATGGAATATGCTGGCAGCCAATGCCGCATCGGCCCTGCCCGCCGCAAGCACCTCGGCTATATCGGCCGCCGAACCCGCGCCGCCCGAGGCTATTATCGGAATCGATAGCTCGTCGGCCAAACGGGCGAAAGTCTCGCACGGATAACCCGAACGGGTGCCGTCATGATTCATCGAAGTGAACAGAATCTCGCCCGCGCCGCGCTCCTGCGCTTCGCGTGTCCACTCGAACAACTCTCGGTCCGTAGTCCGACTGCCGCCGTGGGTCATTACCCGCCATACTCCATCATCCGTACGACGGGCATCCACGGCCACCACCACGAACTGACTGCCGTAACGCGACGCCAAACGGTCGACAAGCGACGGATCGGCTATCGCCGCGCTGTTGATCGATATTTTGTCCGCCCCCGCATCCAAAAGCCGCGAGGCATCGTCCATAGACGATATGCCGCCGCCGACGGTAAACGGAATGTTGATGCCGTCGGCGATACGCTCCACCAGTCTCGTGAAGGTATTGCGTCCGTCACGCGTGGCACTTATGTCGAGGTATACCAGCTCGTCGGCACCGCAGCGCGCATAATGACGCCCCAACTCCACGGCATCGCCCACATCGCGCAGCCCTTCGAAATTCACGCCTTTCACGGTTCGTCCGTCCTTGACGTCGAGGCACGGAATTATTCGTTTCGCAACCATCTTTCCACATCTTTCAACGTTATACGATTCTCATACAGAGCCTTTCCCACGATCACCTTGCGCAGACCGAGTTCGTCGAGCCGCTCGATATCCGACATGGAACCGATACCGCCCGACACGGTGAAATCCACCCCGTCGTAACGATGTTGCAAATCGGTATAGAGATCGAACGACGGTCCCTGCAACATGCCGTCTTTCGAAATATCGGTGCACACAACCTGCTTCACCCCGTGAGGCAGAAACTCCCCCACCATGTCGTCGATGCCGAGACTCAGATCCTCCTGCCATCCGTTAACCGAAACACGTCCGTCGCGCACGTCGACGCCGAGTATCATCCTGTCGCCGCCGAAACGCAACAGCCACTCGATAAACAGTTCGGGCTCGCGTGCCGCGACGCTGCCGACGATGGCGCAATCGGCTCCGTAATCGAACAACGCACGCAAAGCATCCTCGCTCTTTATGCCGCCGCCCCACTCTATCTCGACATCGGCCCCCACGGCCATGCGTTCCAATGTCTTCAGATTCTTAGGCGATGCCGATTTGGCTCCGTCCAGATCGACCACATGGATACGCCGCACGCCGCAGTCGGCATAACGCTTGGCCATATCCTCGGGCGAGGCATCGTAAACGCGGCGACGGTCGTAATCGCCCTGCGACAACCGCACGCAGCGGCCGTCTATTATATCTATCGCGGGAATTATCTCTATTCTCATAATTTCAAAAAGTTTTCGATTATCCTCTCGCCCGCGTCGCCGCTCTTTTCGGGATGGAACTGCGTGCCATAGAAATTCTCGTATTTAAGAGCCGCACTGAACATGACTCCGTGACGCGCGGTGGCGATTGTGTCGGGACACAGCTCGGGATAATAGGAGTGGACGAAATAGACGTACTCGCCTCCTTCCATGCCTCTGAACAGTTTCGATTCGAGATTGCCGATGCGGTTCCACCCCATGTGAGGCACTTTGGCTTCGGGAGCGGGTTCGAACCGCTTCACCCGCGCGTCGAACAACCCGAGGCAATCGATGTCGCCTTCCTCGCTGCGGCGACACATCACCTGCATACCGACGCAGATCCCGAGAACGGGACGGCGCAGCGAGCGTATGACTTCGGGCAGCGCGGCTGTACGCAGGTTGGTCATGGCCTCGGCGGCATTGCCCACCCCGGGCAGCAGCACGCGGTCGGCCGAACGTATGGTATCGGGATCGGCCGTTACGACGAACTCGGCCCCCAGCCGCCGCAGGGCATTCTCCACCGATCGGAGATTGCCCGTTTTGTAATCTATTACAGCTATCATAAGTATCAACTAATTCAATGTTTTCGGACGCAGCCTGCGGAGGGCGCCGATGGCGGGCCTCCGCCGCCGGAGGCTGCAGCCCGCGCGTCTCAATGAGACGCATTTTTAATTACAGCACCCCCTTGCTCGACGGCAGGTCGTAGGCGAAGACGTCGCGCCGCACGGCCATCTTCAACGCGCGGGCGAAGGCCTTGAAAACGCCCTCTATCAGGTGGTGGTTATTCTCACCGCGCGCCTCGACATGCAGATTGCAACGCATGGCCACGCACAACGACTTGAAAAAGTGACGAAACATCTCGGTCGGCACGTCGCCCACGTATTCGCGCGTAAACGGCACGTCCCACACGAAATCGGCCCGCCCGCCGAAATCGAGCAGTACCATGGCACGGCACTCGTCCATAGGCAGTACGAATCCGTAGCGGTCGATACCGCGTTTGGAACCGAGAGCCGCATGAATCGACTCGCCGAGAGCGATGGCAGTATCCTCTATGGTGTGATGCTCGTCTACATGCAGGTCGCCTTCGCACTCCGCCACGAGCGACATGCCCGAGTGGTGTGCGATCTGGTCGAGCATATGATCGAAAAACTTCAGCCCCGTATCGATATGCGAACTCCCCGCGCCGTCCAGATCGACTACGATACGAATATCGGTCTCCGCCGTTCTGCGAACCGTCTCCGCACGGCGTTCGGTACGCCGCAGAAACTCCGCGACTCGGCTCCAGTCATCGGTCATGAACACGCAACTATCGGCACACGGTTTTCCCTCCAGCATGGCGCGGCCTCGCTCGGGATCTTGCAGCAACACGGCTTTCGCCCCCAGATTGAATGCCAGCTCCACGTCGGTGGCGCGGTCGCCTATGACGTAACTATTCGACAAATCGTAATCGCCGTTCAAATATTTCCCGAACATGCCCGTTCGCGGCTTGCGCGTGGGGGCGTTATCCTCGGGCATCGAACGGTCGATGAGCTGATCGGCGAAACGGACGCCCTCGCCCTCCAGCGTGCGCAGCATCTTGGTATGGGCGGGCCAAAACGTATGCTCGGGAAACGACGCCGTGCCCAGTCCGTCCTGATTAGATGCCAAAACCAATTCGTAATCCAGCTCCGCGATCGAACGCAACGCCGATATGGCTCCCGCCGCGAACTCCAGTTTTTCGAGCGAGTCGACCTGATAATCCGCAGGCGGCTCGACTATGATCGTTCCGTCGCGATCAACGAACAATACTCTCTTTTTCATAACTCTCAAGCGATTTCAACAATTTTTCGTTCTCCTCCTCGCGCCCTATGGTTATGCGCAGGCATCCTTCGCAACCCTTCACTCGGTTGCGGTTGCGTACGATGATTCCGTCACCGATCAGACGATCGTATACGGCGTCGGCATCGTCGACGCGAACCAACAGAAAATTGGCATCGCTCGGATAGACGCGCTCGACGAATCCGAATCGTGCCAAAGCAGCCGCCACGGCATCCCGCTGCGCCCTAAGCATCCGCACCTGCCCGTCGATCGAATCGTCGAGCAGCTCCTCGGCGATACGCATCGCCGCGACATTTATATTGTAAGGATATTTCACCATCGACATCAACTCCACTACCCTGACGTCGGCCAAAGCCAATCCTACACGCAACCCCGCCATGGCCCACGCTTTCGAGAGCGTCTGCAACACCACCAGATTAGGACGGGCGAATATCTCGTTCCTCAGTCCGTCGTCCTGTGCAAAATCGATGTAAGCCTCGTCGACAACCGCAATGCCTTCGAACTCGTCGACCAGCCGAAGCATATCCGCCCGCGGGAACGAGTTGCCCGTGGGATTGTTAGGCGAACAGAGGAAGAGCAGTTTGGTGCGTTCGTCGGCACGACGCAGCAATTCGTCGACGGGAAGCGAAAAATCCTCGCCGAGCCGCACCTCGCGCATCTCGATGTCGTTTATAGCCGCCGCGACCTTATACATTCCGTAACTCGGCGCTATGGCCAGCGCATTGTCCACACGAGGCTCGCAGAATACGCGAAACAACAGATCGATGGCCTCGTCGCTGCCGTTGCCGACGAAAATATTCTCCGCAGGGACTCCCTTGATCTCCGACAAACGCTGCTTCAGGCGAAGCTGATGCGGATCGGGATAGCGGTTGTAACCGTTCTCGAAGGGACTTTCGTTAGCGTCGAGAAACACGCCCAGCTCGCCTCCATACTCGTCGCGGGCCGTGGAATAGGGCGTAAGGTCGGCTATGCAGCCGCGCACGAGTGAATCTATCGTATTATTTTTCATAAGGATTCTTGTTTCGACATTCTTATTCTTACGGCTTCGGCATGCGCCTGCAACCCCTCGGCTTCGGCCATGGCCTCGATGGCGGGCGCGAGCGAGGTCAACCCCCCGGGGGTGAGTTCCTGAATGGTCATCTTGCGCATGAAGCTGTCGATATTCACGCCGCTGCACGAACGAGCCCAGCCTGAGGTAGGCAGCGTGTGATTCGTTCCCGAAGCGTAGTCCCCCGCGCTTTCGGGCGAGTGGTTGCCTATGAATATGCTGCCTGCGGCAGTGATCTCGGCGGCCGCGCCCCATGCGTCGCGAAGCGATACGATAAGGTGCTCGGCGGCATATCCGTTTGCGAAATCGATCATATCGGCACGAGAGGGAAGCACCACGATTCGGCTGTTGGCCAGCGACTCGCCGACGAATTCCGCACGCGCGAGTCTGCACGCCTGACGCTCGACCTCGGCCGCCACGGCCGAAGCCAATTCCTCGCTGTCGCATACAGCTACGGCCTGACTGTCGCGTCCGTGCTCGGCCTGCGACAGCAGATCGGCCGCGATGAACTCGGCGTGCGCCGAGGCGTCGGCCAAAACCATCACCTCCGACGGACCAGCAGGCATGTCGATAGAGACGCATCGGCCGCTTACGATCTGTTTGGCTATGGTGACATAGCGATTGCCCGGACCGAATATCTTGTCGGTCTTGGGAACGCTCTCCGTACCGTAGGCCATAGCCGCCACGGCCTGCGCGCCGCCCGTCTTGAACACTCGTGTCACGCCGCAGCGTCGAGCCGCATAAAGCACTTCGGGGGCTACGCGCCCGTAGCGGTCGCAGGGAGTACACATCGTAATTCGGCCGCATCCCGCAATGGAGGCGGGCAAAGCAAGCATGAGCACCGTGGAGAACAGCGGCGCCGTACCGCCCGGGATATATATTCCCACACTGCGCAGCGGCACGGGACGCTGCACGCATATCACACCGCGCATGGTCTCCACACGCACCTCCTGCGGCATTTGGGCACTATGGAACGCCGATATGTTATTGATGGCGATCTCCAAAGCATCTTTCACTTCGGCGCCGACGATCTTTTCGGCCTCGGCGAACTCCGCCTCCGACACCGCGAGCGACGACAGGCGCACTCCGTCGATACACTCCGCAAGATCGTACAACGCGGCGTCGCCCTCGCGGGCCACACGTTCGACTATCTCCTTAACGCGCTCGGTTATCGCGCCGTTATCCTGCTCGGCACGGCGAAACAGCGACGGCCACTCGCTGCGGGGCGGATTTACGTATGTCTTCATATCGTTCAAGGTATTATCTTGTCCAACGTAAGCACCAGTATCCCCTCGGCGCCGATGGCTTTCAACTGCCGCACCTTGTCCCACAGATCGGCGGCCTCCACCACCGAATGCAGCGAACACCACCCCTCGGCCGCCAAAGGCATCACGGTCGGACTGCGCATGGCAGGCAGAATCTTCACCGCCTCGTCGAGCGCAGAGGTGGGGATGTTCATGAGCAGATACTTCTTGCCTCGGCTGACACGCTCCGACTCGATACGGAACAACAGTTCGTCCAGCACGGCACGATCATCGGCCGACAGATCGGGACAGGCTATCAGCGCGGCTTCCGATTCGAATACCCGCTCCACCTCCTTCAGGCCGTTGGATACCAGCGTACCGCCCGACGACACGATATCGAATATGGCATCGGCTATGCCGGCGGCGGGTGCTATTTCCACCGATCCCGTAATCACCTCCAACTCGGCATCGACTCCGCGTTCGGCCAGAAAACGCCCGAGGATGGCGGGATACGACGTCGCGATGCGTTTCCCGCGGAAATACTCCACCCCCGTATATTCGTCGCCCTTGGGCACGGCGAGCGATATGCGGCAGCCGCCGAAGCCCAGCTTGGTCACCACCTCGACTTCAAAACCGCGTTCGGCCACTTCGTTGAGCCCCACTATCCCCAGCTGCGCGGTGCCGTTGGACACCACCTGAGGAATGTCGTCATCGCGAAGATAGAGCACTTCGATGGGGAAATTCGAAGCCTTGGATAAAAACTTGCGCTTGGCATCGTCAACGTCGATACCTATCTCGCGCAGCAGCGCAACGCTCTGTTCGTTGAGCCGCCCTTTGGTCTGAATCGCTATTCTAAGCATAGTATTTAAAATTTACGTTACGTACCAATTGTCAGTCGAAACGGAGATACGAAAAAAGGCTTACCCCATTCGGTAAGCCTCATATAAAATCACATCGCTGCAACACACGACCTACCGTACCTTTCGCAAGATATGGTGATGATGGTGCATATTATAAAAACGTATCATTTCGGTCGCTTCCATTAAACGGGCGAGAACATCGTCGCCCCATTGCTTGTCGCAAATATAGCGATTAATGCCCGATCTACGCTATCCGAAAACGCAAAAATCAGAATATACGTCGATTTACCCGCATAATAATGCAAAAAGCCGCATAACGGCAGATGAAGACGGCGATATCCGAGGAGCATTACAATATAATAAAAACATTATATTTGTACCTGCAAAAACCACAAAACCGACTTGACAAATGAAATCGAAGAAAAAATTCGTCTTAGCATGCGCCTTGTGCGGATTGATCGCATCGGCGTACGTCGCAGAGACGGCATCGGCCCAGACCGCCGACGGACAAAACAAACGGTTCGAACTGAAATACGGAGCGACCAACCGCGGCAAGCGGCAGGACGACGCCATGCGACGCTTCCGCGAGAATCGCCTCGGCGCATTCATCCACTGGGGGCTTTACGCCATCCCGGGCGGCGAATGGAACGGCAAAGTCTACGGCGGCGCCGCGGAATGGCTCAAAAATTGGGCTAATGTACCCAACGACGAATGGATGCAGCTCATGAAACAATGGAATCCCGAGAAATTCGACGCCAAACAGTGGGCCGCCATGTTCAAACGCATGGGCGTGCGTTACGTGAAGATCACCGCCAAGCATCACGAAGGATTCTGTCTGTGGCCGAGCGA
Organism: uncultured Alistipes sp.; assembly: GCA_958449275.1. Taxonomy (GTDB): domain Bacteria; phylum Bacteroidota; class Bacteroidia; order Bacteroidales; family Rikenellaceae; genus Alistipes. The sequence goes on from CAUDHE010000017.1 coordinate 30,079, forward strand.
ATACACCGAATATACCGTGGCAGGCACCCCCGACGGGCGAGATCTGTTGGGCGAGATGGTTGAGGCGTTCGACGCCGAGGGCATCGACGTGCATTTTTACTTTTCGGTGCTCGACTGGAGCCATCCCGACTGGCGTTATTCGCTCAAGACCGAAGATGACAGCGCGGCGTTCCGCCGTTTCATGGCTTTCACCGAAAACCAGCTCAAAGAGCTCGCCGAGCGCTACCCCACGGTAAAGGATTTCTGGTTCGACGGCACTTGGGACGCCAGCGTCAAGAATAACGGAAAATGGACCGCCGAAATAGAAGCCATGCTCAAACGCGCACTACCCGGGGTTACGGTCAACAGCCGCCTGCGCGCCGACGACAGGGGCAGCCGTCATTTCGACAGCAACGGCGAACTCATGGGCGACTACGAATCGGGGTACGAGCGTCGACTGCCCGATCCCGTGAAAGATCTGAAAGTCACCCGATGGGACTGGGAGGCCTGCATGACCCTGCCCGAAAACCAGTGGGGATACCACAAAGATTGGTCGCTCAGCTACGTAAAGACTCCCGTGGAGGTACTCGACCGAATCGTACATGCGGTATCGATGGGCGGCAACATGGTGGTGAACTTCGGCCCGCAGGGCGACGGCGATTTCCGGTCGGAAGAAAAACGCATGGCCGACAGCATCGGCGAATGGATGAGCCGCTACGGCGAAGCCGTTTACGGATGCGACTACGCGGGATGGGACAAGCAGGACTGGGGTTACTACACCCGCCGAGGAGACGACGTATACATGGTGGTGTTCAACCGTCCTTATTCGGGTTTGCTCACGGTGAAAACCCCGTCGGGAGTAAAGATCGCGCAGGCAGCGACGCTCGACGGCGCACGCACGGCCGTAAAGGAGACCGCCCGTAACGAATACAACGTGTCGATGCCCGACAGCGCGCCCGAAGAACCGTTCGTCATAAAGCTTACGGTGGAGCACGGCGACGGCAACGGCGGCAAATACCGCGAGGCGCTTACGTAAGAGCGAACTTCAAAAAACATAAAACCTATGAAAAAATCTGTTTTAACCATCGTTTCCGTGCTTGCGGCGCTCGTATCGTCGGCCCAAGAGAGTTGGTTTTTCCCCGACGAGGGCAAGGTAAACCGTTACATCACCACGGCGACGGCCCTCACCGAAAAAACGACGCTCTACACTTCGGTGTATGTGAAAAGCGCGACCGACGACGCCTACACCGTTCAATCGGATGTTTTCCAAAATGAGAACGACACGGCTCCCATGCAAACCGTCACGACCGTGTATAAAATCGCCGAGGGCGGTTATTCGATCGACATGCGCGAAACGCTGAAATCGTCGTTCGCCTCGCTGGGCACCCTGAGCGTGGACGAGTATTCGGGAGATGCCCTCTATCCGCAAAACCCGCGCGAGGGACAGAGTTACGACAACATAACCATGACACTGGCGGCGAACATACAAGGCAATGCGATATCGATAAATGTGGAGGTAAAAGACCGCAAGATAACGGCCGAGGAGACGATAGAGGTGCCCGCCGGCAAGTTCGACTGTCTGAAATTCGAGGAGACCACCATAGCGAAAGTCATGGGACAGGAGGTCAAGACGCAGACCACGACTTGGATAGCCCGAGGCATAGGAACCGTAAAACAGAGAACCGATTCCATGAACGGCATGGTGACGGCCGTAATGGAACTTACCGCCGTGAAAGAGAGATAAAACAATCCCCTCCACCCAAGATGGAGGGGATTGTTATTTACCGTTCATCGGGCACGGCTCGCGATATCGGCAGTCGACCGCCCCGCCGCTACGCCTGCGACACGCATTCGTACAAAGCCGCCGGCGAACAGCGTAATGTCACCCTTTGCGGCGAATACGGCGATACGGCAACGCCATCACTCCGAACAGAGCCTCGCCGAATATGCCGCCGCTCATTTTCGATGCACCCTGCTGCCGCTCGGTGAATATGATCGACACCTCGCTGACACGCAGACCGAGACGCCAAGCCGAATACTTCATTTCGACCTGAAAACCGTAACCTTTCATCCTCACCGCATCGAGATCGATGGTCTCCAACGCGCGTCGCGAATAACATACGAATCCCGCCGTGGCGTCGCGCACAGGCATACGCGTAACCGTACGCACGTACACTGACGCGAAATAGGACATCAAAAGACGCGACATTGGCCAGTTCACCACGTTAACGCCTTTCACGTAACGCGACCCAATCACCACGTCGCTCCCGCCCTCCGCAACCTCCAAAAGGCGGATCAGGTCGTCGGGATCGTGCGAGAAATCGCAATCCATCTCGAACACATAGTCGTAACCGCGCTCCAGCGCCCATTTGAACCCCGCTATGTAAGCGGTACCGAGTCCGAGCTTGCCCGCCCGTTCGATAAGAAACAACCGCTCGGGAAACTCCTCCCGCCTGCGTTCGACGACCGAAGCGGTGCCGTCGGGCGAGCCGTCGTCGATCACCAGCATATCGAATCCGCCGTCGAGCGACATCACCTTGTCGATCATCGGCGAGATGTTCGCCATCTCGTTATAGGTAGGTATGATAACTAATTTTCGCAAAGTTACCGTTTCTTACAAAACCATGTCAATACTGCTCTTTCTCGTTGGGAAAATCGCAACTCTTCACGTCGCTCACGTAATTGCCCACCGCCTCGCTCATGATGCCGTTAAGATCGGCATAGCGACGCAGGAAACGCGGCGAGAAGTCGTTCGAAATACCCAGCATGTCGTGAACGACCAACACCTGACCGTCCACGCCGCCGCCCGCACCGATACCGATGACAGGCATCTTCAACTCTTTCGACACGCGTTCGGCCAACGCTGCGGGAATCTTCTCCAACACGGCGCCGAAACAGCCCGCGTCCTCCAGCAAATGGGCGTCGCGAACCAGTTTTTCGGCCTCGGCCTCCTCCTTGGCTCTCACATTATACGTGCCGAATTTGTGAATCGACTGCGGAGTGAGTCCCAAATGGCCCATGACGGGTATTCCCGCCGAAAGGATGCGGTTCACCGATTCGAGGATCTCCTCGCCGCCCTCGATCTTCACCGCGTCGGCCTCGGTCTCCTTCATTATGCGGATAGCCGATTCGAGCGCTACTTTGGAATTGCCCTGATAGGTACCGAAAGGCAGATCGACCACCACCAGCGCACGCGACACGGCGCGAACCACCGAGCGGGCATGGTAGATCATCATATCGAGCGTTATGGGGAGAGTGGTCTCGTATCCCGCCATGACGTTGGCGGCCGAATCGCCAACCAGGATCACGTCGACACCCGCGGCATCGACGATCTTGGCCGTAGAATAATCGTAAGAGGTAAGCATGGCGATCTTCTCGCCGCGCTGTTTCATTTCGGTCAAACGCAGAGTCGTTACGGCTCTGACCTTACCTGCAACTGACATACTTTTTTCCGTTTTGATATGTTGGGCGCAAATGTAGGCAAGATTTACGGGTTAAGCAAATTTCGACGCCCGATTATGCCGCGACGCGAACAAAGGCGTCACAACCCGACCGACCGACGGAAACCTGCGAAAAAGGGCCACAGCACTATGCCGCCCGCAACCGACACATTCACCGAATGCTTGGTTCCGGCCTGAGGAATCTCCAAAGCGCCGTCGCATCCATCGACCGCGGCCTGGCCGACCCCCTCGACCTCATTGCCGAATACCAAGGCGTAACGCTTCGATACGTCGACCGAGAAATCGTCGAGCATCGAGGCACCCTCCACCTGCTCGACCGCAAGCGCGGTATAGCCCCGACCTCTCAATTCGGCGACGCAGGCGGCAGCCGAATCGCAGCGGCTCCACTCCACGGCAAGTTCGGCACCGAGAGCCGTTTTATGAATATCGCGCGATGGAGGCGCGGGCGTTATGCCGCACAAAACCACGCGTTCGATCGCAAAGGCGTCGCACGTACGGAAAAAGGCCCCGACATTCTGCGCCGAGCGTACATTGTCGAGAACGACGGTAACGGGTATGCGCGGCATTGCGGCGAACTCCTCGACCGAGGGGCGATGCAACTCTTCGTTGGTAATTTTTCTCATTTTACATGTGTTTCCG
>CAUDHE010000018.1 GCA_958449275.1 uncultured Alistipes sp.
TTTTGCCCGCGGATTCCCTTCGAGCATTTTCATGTGCCGCTCTGTCACGGCACGGTCGCCGCGCACGGCGGGACCTGTCTGTACCCGACGCGGATGTTCGGCGTCGGCGGCTTTGCGCGCAGTCTCGATTATGAGCGGACGCAACACGTCGAACGACAATCCCTCGTCTTCCGCCAGAATATCGGCTGCCATGCCGTAGAGGGCGTTCACGAAGTTGCAGCCCAATACCCCCGTAAGGTGTATCGTGCGCCGCCGTTCGGACGACGCGTGCTCCACGCTGCGGCTCAGAAGTCGGGCGAAACGCTCGATGCGCCGCTCCGTGGCGGCGTCGGATCCCTCGATGAAGACAGGCACCTCCGAGAAATCTATAGCGCGCCCTGCGGTGAAGGTCTGAAAAGGATAGAATACTCCGTAACCGCCGCCCGCAGTCTCGGCGGCGGTGCGCAGGGCTTCGATCGCGACGCTGCCCGCCGTATGCAGGAGCGTCGATCCCTCGCGGCGGCGCAATGCGGCGGCGACATCGCTCACGGCGCGGTCGCTCACGGCTATGACGTATATGTCGGCGTCGGCCGCTCGACCGAGATCGTCGGTCCATGCGCAGCCCGTGGCAGCCGCTATGTGAGCGGCCCGCGCCGCATTGCGCGCCGCGACCTGCACGAGTTCCGTCCGCTTGCACCCCGCGACGGCCGATGCCACCGCTTCGGCCACATTGCCGCTTCCCGCGATCACGACGCGGATAATATCGTCATTTTCGGTCATTGTCTATGAGATCGGTTATTTTCACGTTGTCGGGACTGCGCCGCACCTGCTCTTTCAGACGCTCCACTATGTCGGCACAGCCGTAAAGGTCGCATTTTCGGTACAGATCGGCCGTGTCCCGTCCCGAACCGCGGCAATCTACCGCTTCGAGTATGTCGTATACCCGCAGCGTCGATATGTCGCGTGCGGGAGCGTATTCGGGCTCGAATTCCTTGCCGTCGCGGCGTATCTCGTTGAGCATGCCGGCGTCCGCCAAAGTGAAGAGTATGTTGCTTAGAATTCGCGACGGCAGCTCCAGTTCCTCGCGGATCTCGGCGAGCGGAATCGCGCCGCGTCCGTCGCGGAATGCGCGCACCGCGAGAGTCATGACGGCCACCATCAGTTTGCGGCGGCAGTCGTAGTCGGCCAGCAGCGATTCGCGCTCCTCGTCGAACCGCTTGCGGTTCTGATAGGCGAACGACAGCTCGCCGCCGAAAAGGAGTATCTGCCACGAAATCTGCATCCACAGCAGGAACAGCGGCAGTGCGGCGAAACTTCCGTAGATGGCGTTGTAGGAGGTCATCCACTTTTGCAGATGGACGTAGCCCCACTGGAACAGCAGAAATCCCGTGCCTGCCACGATGCCCGCCATGAGGGCCGAGACGAAGCGGACCTTGGTGTTGGGAATTACCACGTAGATGAACGTGAACATGAGCCATACCACGATCATCGACACCGCTTTCGATGCTGCTGTGAGCAGCACGGAACCCTCCACGCCCAGCATCTGACGGGCGTAGGAACCTATCGACGTGGCGGCGACCCATAGAAGAGGCGCCACTACCACCACGGCTATGTAGTCGCTGTATTTGCGGGCCGCGCTGCGGGTACTTTTCACCTCCCATATGTTATTGAAGGCGTCCTCTATCGATCCGAACACGCGTATTACGGCCCAGAACAGCGTTATGAGGCTGAACAGAGCGACCCAGCCGCCCTGTGTGCGGGCCAGCGCCTTTTGCGCGAACGCCACCACGTAGTCGATCACCTCGGGGATTTGCGGCACCACGGAGTACAGATTGTCGACCAGAGCGTCGGCGAGTCCGAATCCCTTCACCACGGCGAATGCCAGCGCGGCTATGGGCACCAACGATATGAGCGTGTAGAATGTAAGTGCGGCGGTGCGCACCATTGTGCCGTGGGCGGCGAGTCCCTGCACGGTGTAGAAAAGCAGTTTGTATTGGTTCACGGTCCAGCGCACGACGGAGTTGTCGTACTCCTTCCTGCGGAACACGGTATCGGTGAAAAACGTCGTTATATCCTTTATCTTCATTTGCAACAATGGTAACGGTATGGCGAAGTTGGCGAAAATCGGCCGAAAAACCTCGCCCGATCCGCACGGCACGGCGCAGTCCGCCAAAACTGTGCCGTCTCCCGCGATGCCTCGATCGCGCGGCATTCTAATGCGCCTGCAACCAGTTCTCGCCCTCGCCCGCGTCGGAGATCAGAGGCACGCGCAGCGAGGCCGCACCCTCCATCGCCTCGCGCACGATAGTCACTACGCGGTCGCGCTCCGAGCGGAGCATGTCGACTATCACTTCGTCGTGCACTTGCAGGATCATGCGCGAGCGGATGCCCTCCTCGCGGAAACGGCGGTCGATCTCTATCATTGCCAACTTCATTATGTCGGCCGCGCTGCCCTGAATGGGAGCATTGATGGCGTTGCGTTCTGCCACGCCGCGCGCCACGGCATTGCGCGAATCGATGTCGCGCAATATGCGGCGACGTCCGAATACGGTGGTGACGAAGCCCGTCTCGCGTGCTGCCGCGATCGCGCCGTCCATATACTCTTTCACTTTGGGATAGGATGCGAAATAGCCGTCGATAAGCTCCTTTGCCTCCTTGCGCGGGATGTCGAGACGCTGGCTGAGTCCGAATGCCGAGATGCCGTATATTATGCCGAAATTGGCCGTTTTGGCCTTGCGGCGTTCGTCGGACGTCACCTCGTCGATCCGCTTGTGAAAAAGCTTGGCGGCCGTGGCGGCATGTACGTCCTCGTCGTTGAGAAAAGCTCCGATCAGCGACTCGTCGCTGCTCAAATGGGCCATCAGGCGCAGCTCCACCTGACTGTAGTCGGCCGAAAGCAGCAGATGCTCCCCGTCGGAAGGCACGAACGCCTCGCGTATGCGGCGGCCCATGTCGTCGCGTACGGGGATGTTCTGCAGGTTGGGGTTGGTGGACGAGAGACGTCCCGTGGCCGTCACCGCCTGGTTGAACGATGTGTGTATGCGTCCCGTCGTGCGGTTGACGAGCTGCGGCAAAGCCTCTACGTATGTCGACAGCAGCTTCTTCACGCCGCGGTATTGCAGTATCAGATCGACTATGCGGTGTTTGCCCGCGAAGCCCTGCAAATACTCCTCGTCGGTGCTGAACTGGCGCGTTTTGGTCATCTTGGGTTTCTCGGCTATGCGCATCTTGGCGAAAAGCACCTCGCCCAACTGACGTGCCGAATTGATGTTAAGCGTCGGCTCACCCGCCTCGGCGCGTACTTCGCGCTCCAGCTCGGCCAGCAGAGCATTCAGCTCCACGGCATAGGCGTCCAGCAGCGAGCTGTCGACCTTCACGCCCGCCGTCTCCATGCGCGCCAGGACGTCGATCATCGGCTCCTCCACCCGCGAGTACAGCTCCGCGAGCCCTGCCTCCTCCAGCTCGTGCCACAGGATGTGCTTGAGTTGCAGAGTTATGTCGGCATCCTCGGCGGCGTACTCCTTCACGCTGTGCAGATTGACCTGATCCATCGTGAGTTGCCGCGCGCCGCGTCCGATGAGCGTTTCGATGCGGATGGGCGAGTAGTCCAAATAGCGTTCGGCCAAATAGTTCATGTTGTGCCGCGCCTCGGGGTCGAGCAGATAGTGCACGATCATGGTGTCGATCTTGCGGCCGCGCACTTCGATGCCCGCACGCGACAACACCATGATGTCGAACTTCATGTTCTGCGCCACCTTGGTTATCTCTTCGTTTTCGAACAGCGGGCGGATCAGTGCGACGAATTCCTCGGTGTTGTCGGGCGTGAACGACACGTACCATGCCTCGTGCGGCCGTACGGCCAGCGACAGACCTACCATGCGGTCGTTGAATATGTCGAATCCCGTGGTCTCGGTGTCGAAACATATCTCTTTTTCGCCCGACAATTCGTCGATGAGCTTCGACAATTCGTCGGACTCGGTCACCAATCGATAGTCGTGAGGCGTGGTCGCTGCCGTGGCGAGGGGTTGCGTATCTTCGGCTTCGACCGTCGCGTCCGCCGTGCGCTCCGTCGGGACGACAGCCGGAATCTCTGCGGGGGCGGCGAACAGATCGCCCTGACCCGCAAGCGAGTTGCGTTTGGCCGCCTCCGATTTCGCACGGGCCATTTCGGCCAATTGGCGTTGAGGATCCTGCCGCGGAGCGTCGGACGGCTCCTCGACGGGTGCCATATTATGAACGTCGCGCAGGAACGATGTGAAATCGAGTTCGGCGTAGAGAGCCTTCAGGTCGTCGATGTTGGGTTCGCATACGGTCAGATCGTCGGGCCGAAACTCCACGGGCACGTCGGTGCGTATGGTGGTCAGATCCTTGGCCAACCGCAGGCGGTCGCCCCACGCGGCGATTTTCTCCCCCTGCTTGCCCTTTATCTTGTCGACATTGTCGAGTATGTTCTCCACGGCGCCCCATTCGGCCACCAGCTTGCAGGCTCCCTTCTCGCCTATGCCCGGCACGCCGGGGATGTTGTCCGACGCATCGCCCCACAACGCCAGAATATCGCGCACCAGAACGGGATCGTTTATGCCGTATTTGGCGCACACGGCGGCCGTGTCGATTATCTCGATGCCGTCGCCCTTCTGTTTGTAGATGTGTCGGAGCGGTCCCACCAGCTGTCCGTAATCCTTGTCGGGCGTCACCATGTAGACCTCGCAGCCCGCCTCCGAGGCGCGATGGGCCAGCGTGCCGATCACGTCGTCGGCCTCGTAGCCCTCGACTTCGAACACGGGGATGCGCATGGCGTCGAGCAGACGACGGAGGTAGGGCACCGACGCTATGATATCTTCGGGCGTGGCGGGACGGTTGGCCTTGTAGTCGGCGAAAAGCTCGTTGCGGAACGATCCGCCTTTGGGGTCGAGCGCGACGCCGAGCATATCGGGCGATTCGCGCTTTATGATATCGCGCAGAAATTTGGTGAATCCGAACAGGATCGAGGTATTCATGCCGAAGCGGTTGCGCATCGGACGCCCCATGAAAGCATAGTAGTATTTGAAAACGAGCGCGTAGGCGTCGATCAGAAAGAGTCGTTTCATATTCGGTGCGGGGTTTGTTTGCTTAAAAAGTCTTTTCGGGCCGTAATATAGTCGGGCATCGCTATCCTCGGCGGCTGCGGCTATGGGCCGGCGGAGCGATACGTGTCGGATCGTAACCGTGTGTCAGAAATTGTCTTCGGCGAACCATTCGGCGAACGACGAGGCCGTCTCGTGCAGACGCAGCGAGTAGAGTTCCACTTCGTCGGGCAGAGCCTCCAGAAGCCGTTCGGCGAAGTCGGCCAGCATGTTCTCGCAGGTGGGTTGGTAGTCGACCGTGACGATATTGGAGTAGCGGTCGGCCAGCATGTCGCGCAGTTGCAGGCCCTGCTCCGAACGACGCACCACGAACGCGTGGTCGAACCGAGAGACGATCTGTTCGTTGACGATCCTTTTCAGCAGACCGAAATCCATCACCATTCCCTGCTTGGGATCGTAAGGGTCGGACGACGGTTCGCCTTTGATCGTAACGAACAGGCGGTAGGAGTGACCGTGTATTTCGCGGCATGCGCCGTCGTAACCTTCGAGCGAATGCGCCGCTTCGAACGAGAACTCTTTTGTAAGTCGGATCGTTGCCATAATCATCGGGTTCGGCACTTTAGGGCCGTTGCGCAAAGTTAGTGTTTTTTTTCGGGCGCGCTCCATGACGCGAAAAAAAACGGCGGTTCGGCATCGTTCCGCGATGCGGGCGGTTCGGCCGATAAAAAAAGGCCGCCCCGCGGGACGGCCTTTTTGCGCAGGCAAATGCCTTACCATATTATTATGCGCTCGCTCTCGGGCCGGAACATGGCTCCGTCCTCGATGGCGAATGCTTTGAAAAAGCTGTCGAGGTTGCGCAGAGTGACGTTTACGCGGTTCTTGCCCAGCGAGTGAACGTCGACCTTGGTGAGGCGCGCCACCTCCTCGTCGCGGATGTTCTGGCCCCACAGCGTGGCGTAGGCCAGATAGAAACGTTGGTCGGCGCTGAAGCCGTCCATGGCTTCGGGCTCGTTGCCCGCGAACGAGTTGTGCAGTGCAGTGTAAGCCACGCGCAGACCGCCCTGATCGGCTATGTTCTCGCCCAGCGACAGTTTGCCGTCGGCATAGACGGCTGCGCGGTCGGCCGTGGCGGGCAATACCTCCACGGCGTCGAACTGCTCCGCCAGCTTGTCGGTCTTGGCCTTGAACGCTGCGGCGTCCTCGTCAGTCCACCAGTTGTTCATGTTGCCGTCCTTGTCGAACTGACGGCCCTGGTCGTCGAATCCGTGGGTCATCTCGTGGCCGATAACCACTCCGATGGCGCCGTAGTTGACGGCGTCGTCGGCCGCCGAGTTATAGAACGGGGGCTGGAGAATGGCCGCGGGGAAACAGATCTCGTTGGTGGTGGGGTTGTAGTATGCGTTGACCGTCTGCGGGGTCATGAACCACTCGTCGCGGTCGACCTTCTTGCCCAACTTGGCCGCGTTGTCGCGGTTGTACCACTCGTTGGCGCGCTTCAGGTTCTCCCAGTACGATACCGAGGGGTCGATCTCCAACGACGAATAGTCCTTCCATTTGTCGGGATAGCCTATCTTCACGGTGAAAGCCGCCAGTTTCTCCTGCGCCTTGGCTTTGGTGGTGTCCGACATCCAATCGAGGGCGGCGATGTGTTCGCCGAGGGCCGTTTGCAGGTTCTTCACCAGTTCGGTCATGCGCTGCTTGTCGCTCTCGGGGAAATATTTGCCCACGTAAATCTCGCCCACGGCTTCGCCCAGCAGACCGTTAGGCACGTTCATGGCGCGTTTCCAGCGAGGGCGCATCTCCTGCTGCCCCGACATCTTGCGGCCGAAGAAATCGAAGTAGGCGGCATATATGTCATCACTGAGATAGGGTGCTGCGCTCGCCAGATAGTTGGCAGACAGATAATTGGCTATCGTTGCGGGAGATTCGCTCTTTACGAGGGCGTTCACCGCATCGAGCGTGGCGGGTTGACCGACGATGAGGGTCTCGAAATCGCCGATGCCCATGCCCTTGAAATAGGTGTCCCAGTCGATGGCGTCGTAACGTTTCACGAAGTCGGCGCGGCTCATGGGGTTGTAGTTCGAGGCTATGTCGCGCAGTTCGACGTTCGAGCGGAACGATTCGGCCATCTTGGTTTCGAAAGCCAGCACCGAAGCGGCCGCCTCGGCGGGATTCTCCATGCCGCAGAGAGTGAAGGCCTCGGTGAGCCATTTAACGTATCCCTCGCGCTTGTCGGCATTCTCGGCATCGAGGTAGTAATCGCGGTTGCCCATGCCCAGACCCGACTGCTCGACATAGAGAGCGTTCATGTCGCTGTTCATCAGATCGGCGCCCACGCCTGTGCCGAACAGAGGATTGCCGGCATGCGTATGAAGATCGGCCAGCAGGGCCGAGAGGCTCTCCTTGCCCTCGGCGGCCTTGATGGCATCCAGATCGGCTTTCACGGGAGTCAAGGCCTCGGCATTCAGACGTATCGAGTCGAGTCCCATCGTATAGAGGTCGGCGATCTTCTGCTCGACGCTGCCCTTCTCGGCCTTCGTTTTGGTCATCTCGGCGAAGAGGTCGTTGATGCGCACTTCGTTGTTCTCGCGCAATACGTCGAACGTGCCGTAACGGGCGAACTCGGGTTTAAGCGGATTCTTTTTCTGCCATCCGCCCGTGGCGTATTGATAAAAGTCCTCGTTCGGCGCCGTCGTCTCGTCGAAATTCGAACGGTCGATGGCGGGCACCGAGGCTGTCTTGTTTTGATCGCATCCTGCCATAATCGCAATAGTGGATAAAAATAAAATCAGTCGTTTCATATTCTTTTTTTTCGGTTTCCTGAATACATTCGTAAAATCGGGTTCGAGTCGTCGTCCCGACATTGCGGGGCAATGTCGGCTGCTCGCCGACACCCCGCGCGGCGGACTGCAACTCGCCTGAAGGCTCGTGCCGCCCTCCGCTGTCGGCGAACTGCCGACCGAGCGCACCCGTTTACGAACGGATATTTTCGTTTTTAATTGTATTTTCGGGTCTCGCGGTTTCGGGGGCAAAAAAAGGGCCGAGTCTCTTTTCGGCCCTTGGTTTCGCCGCCGAAGCGGGAGAGTTTTCATATTTTGGTTGCGGCTCTTTGGAGCCGCGCGAGCCGCAGCTTCGCTATCGCTTGCTCCGCAGCCTGCGACTCGCGACCACAAGCCCGAACTCGTTACTTGCGGATGGCAGCCACGCCCGGAAGCTCCTTGCCCTCCATGTATTCGAGCAGCGCGCCGCCGCCCGTCGACACGTACGACACCTTGTCGGCCAAACCGAACTTGTTGATGCAGGCAACCGAGTCGCCGCCGCCGATGAGCGAGAACGCTCCGCCTGCGGTAGCCTCGGCTATGGCCTCGGCCACGGCTTTCGAACCCGTAGCGAACTTGTCGATCTCGAACACGCCCACGGGACCGTTCCACAGTATGGTTTTGCAGTCGAGAATCTCTTCGCGGAAGAGCTTTTTACCCTGCTCGCCGATGTCGACGCCCTCCCACTGGTCGGGGATGTTGTTGGCGGCAGCCTCGGCGGTGTTGGCGTCGGCCGAGAAATCGTCGGCTATGAGCGCGTCGGGCGATGTGACGATTTTGATTCCCTTCTCCTCGGCCTTCTTCAGGATCTCCAGAGCCACGGGGAACATGTCGGGCTCGCAGATCGACTTGCCGACCTTGCCGCCCTGTGCGCCTGCGAAGGTGTAGGTCATACCGCCGCCGATGATGATCTTGTCGCACTTCTCCATCAGCTTCTCGATGATGGTGATCTTGGTCGAAACCTTCGATCCGCCCACGATGGCCACGAACGGACGCTGCGGGTTCTGCATCACGCCGTCGATTGCCTTGAGTTCGTTCTCCATCACGTAGCCGAACATCTTATCGTTAGGGAAATAGTCGGCTATGAGCGCGGTCGACGAGTGAGCGCGGTGCGCGGTGCCGAATGCGTCGTTGATGTAGCAATCGGCATACGAGGCCAGCTTTTTCACGAACTCCTTCTGCGGACCCTCTTTCAGTGCCTTCTTGGCGGCCTTCTTCTCCTCGTCGGTGGCGTCCTCCGCAAGACCGCGGGGCTTGCCCTCCTCCTCGGCGTAGAAACGCAGGTTCTCCAGCAGCATGACTTCGCCGGCCTTGAGGTTCTTGGCCATCTCGGCGGCCTTCTCGCCCATGCAATCGCCCGCGAACATCACCTTGCAGCCCAAACGCGCCTCGATGGCGGGAATGATCTGCTCGAGCGAGAACTTGGGATCGGGATTCTTCTTGGGACGGCCCAAATGCGACATGAGGATTACGGCTCCGCCCTTCTCGAGCACCTTCTTGATGGTGGGGATGGCGGCACGAATACGGGTGTCGTCGGTTACCTGACCCTCTGCGTTGAGAGGCACGTTGAAGTCAACGCGGATGATCGCACGTTTGCCCGTGAAATCATAATTGTCGATTGCGAACATAACTAAAGATTTTTATGTGTATATTAAAATGTATCGGCGTAATATTGTCGCGAAATCAAATCCGACTGTCGTGAGCCCGCAGCCGCGGTTACAAATCTGATCACCCCCGAATCTCCTCCTCGGAGGTGACTTCGGTCGCTGCGCTCCGAAGGCGAATATGATCGCGATTGAGTTACATTAACTGTCCGTTTGCATTGCACGCCGCAAGGCGCGTTCCGTACGGGCAAAGATACTGAAAAAATTCATTATCCGATATTATTTCGCGATTATTCCCTACTTTTGCACTTGCATGCGCGGCGAGGACTACTCGCCGCGTTCGAAAACTTACGTAACAGAGACTTATGGAATCCGAAATACTGAAGGGACTCAACAAGGCGCAATACGATGCGGTGGTGAACTACGATTCGCCGTCGCTCATCATCGCGGGCGCGGGATCGGGCAAGACGCGCGTTCTCACTTCGCGCATAGCCTACATGCTGGAGCAGGGCGTGAAGCCGCACAACATTCTGGCTCTGACCTTTACCAACAAGGCCGCCGAACAGATGCGCACCCGCATCGAACAGATGGTGGGCGGCGCGTCGAGCCGCCGCATACGCATGGGTACGTTCCACTCGGTCTTTTCGCGCATCCTGCGCGAGAACGCCGAACGCATAGGTTATCCGCAGAGTTTCACCATCTACGAGCCGTCGGATTGCAAGAATTTGATAAAGACCATCTGCAAGGAGATGAATCTTGCCGACGACAAGTACAAACCCAATAAAGTACTGTCGCGCATATCTTTCGCCAAGAACTGTCTCGTGACTCCCGCGGCCTACGCAGCCAATTCGGCCTATGCCGCCGAGGATCGCCAGATGCAGATGCCCCGTTTCGGCGAGATATACGACACCTACTGCCGTCGGGCGAAGCAGAACGGCGCGATGGATTTCGACGACCTGCTGCTTCAGACCAATTTCCTGCTGCGCGACTGTCCCGAGGTGCTGGCGCGTTATCAGGAGCTGTTCCAATACATTCTGGTCGACGAGTATCAGGATACCAACTATGCGCAGTACATCATCATCCGCCGTCTCTCGCAGCTCCATTCGCGGGTGTGCGTGGTGGGCGACGACGCGCAGAGCATCTATTCGTTCCGCGGGGCCAAGATCGAGAACATACTCTCGTTCCGCAACGACTATCCCACGGCGCAAGTATTCAAGTTGGAGCAGAATTACCGTTCGACCCGTACCATCGTGAACGCCGCCAATTCGGTGATCGAGCGCAACTCGCGCCGCATGGACAAGAAGTGTTTCTCCGACGGCGACGCGGGTGAAAAGATACGCATCGTTAAGAGCTACACCGATCGCGAGGAGGCCGATGTGGTGGCAAATGCCATGCGCGACCGCATACGCGAGACGGGCGACGGCTGGAACGAAGTGGTGGTGCTCTACCGCACCAACAGTCAGTCGGCCACGATGGAGACCGCTTTGCGTCGCCGCGGCATTCCCTATCGCATCTATAAAGGCAGCTCGTTCTACGACCACAAGGAGATAAAAGACATGCTGGCCTACATACGTCTGGTAATCAATCCCCGCGACGACGAGGCTTTCAAACGTGTGGTGAACTACCCCATGCGAGGTATAGGCGACACCACCGTCGCACGCATCGGCCAATTGGCCCAATCGCGCGATTGCTCGATGTGGGAGGCCGTAGATGCTTTGGCAGCCGAGGCCGCAACGCTGTCCGACCCCATGCAGCGCACCATAGCGCGCAAAGTCACCGAGTTCGTGGCATTGATACGCTCGCTCTCGGAGGCCCGTGCCGAAAAGGGGCTTTACGATTTCGGTCTGGAAGTGGCGTCGCGTTCGGGTATACTGGCCGTTTACCGTGCCGAGAACACGCCCGAGGCGACGAGTGCCATAGACAACATCGAGGAGTTGTTGAACTCCATGCAGTTGTTCCGTGAGCAGCGCGAGGCAGAGATACGTAACGGCGAGCGTACCGAGGAGGAACAGCCGACCGTCGAGGAGTGGTTGCAGAGCGTGATGCTGCTTACCGACATGGACAACAGCGAGGAGAGCGACGACAAAGTGACGCTGATGACCGTCCATTCGGCCAAGGGGTTGGAGTACAAATACGTATATATAGTAGGCATGGAGGAGAACCTGTTCCCTTCGCAGCGCGCTATGGAGACCGCCGACGGACTGGAGGAGGAGCGGCGTCTGTTCTACGTGGCTCTCACCCGTGCCAAGCAGGAGGCGATGTTGTCCTACTGCGAAATGCGTTTCAAATGGGGTAATATGGAGTTCTCGCAGCCCAGCCGTTTCCTGCGCGAGATCGACCCGCAATACGTCGAAACAGACGAGGATCTGTCGTCGCGCTCCTCTTTCGGACGCTCTTCGGCCGACGCCGCCGACGGTTTCGGACCGACTGCCGAGGGCCGAACGGGCGGTCGCATCTTCGGCGATCCCGCGAGGAGCGGAGCAGTTTCGGGCCGAGGAGGTTACGGAGGTATGAGAGGCGGATACGGCGCGGCGCGCAACGCTTACGGTTCCGACCGCGGTGCGCAACGTCGCGACGGCCGCACCGCCATCGAGGAGTTGCGCCGTCGTTTCGACGTGCGGTTCCAGCAAAAACGCGAACAGCCCGACGCGGGCGAACGAAGGGCTCCCGATCCGCGTCTGGTAGCTCAGCCGCCCCAACCTCGCAATGTCGAAGGCATGCGCCGCATACCTGCCGTGCAACGCAACGATGCCGTACCGGCCGCGCCTTGCGTCTATTCGACGGGCGATCGTGTCGAGCATCCCAAGTTCGGTGCAGGTACCGTCATTCGTATCGAGAGCATGGCGACTGACCACAAACTGGTGGTCGACTTCGGACAATACGGCGAAAAGACGCTCCTCGCCAAATTCGCCAAACTCAGAAAACTCTGATTTTCTCTCTCGTCTGTCGTCGCAAAAATCCCGTTCCGTCGCCTCGCCGTGCGGAGACGGGACGGGAACGGAGTGCGGCGATTTGCTCATCGGGAATAGGAAATCGGGCGGATGTGCTTGCGAGAACGTGTTATTTTCCGTATCTTCGTGAAATTCGAAACCGCCACAACATGAAAAGAGCTATCCGACATGCTGCGGCCGTGGTTCCCGCACTCGCGGCGACGGCCTGCGCGCAACAATCGGTCGTGGAGCGTAAACCGCTCAACATTATTCACATCATGACCGACGATCACTCCTTCCAGACCATCAGCGCCTACGGGCATCCGATCGCGCAGCTCGCGCCGACGCCGAATATCGACCGACTCGCGGCCGAAGGGGTTCTCTTTTCGCGGGCGTATGTCGAAAATTCGCTCTCCACGCCGAGCCGCGCGTGCCTTATGACGGGATTGTACAGTCACCAAAACGGTCAGCGCCAATTGGGTGCGGGCATCGACGCGAGCAAAACTTTCTTCTCGGAACTGTTGCGGGAGCGCGGTTACAGCACTGCCGTGGTGGGTAAGTGGCACATGCAGTGCGAACCGAAGGGATTCGATTTTTATCGTCTGCTCAACAATCAGGGCGATTACTACAATCCCGCATTCCGTTCGCACGATTCCGACGGCAAGTTCGTGCGCGAGCAGGGCTACGCCACCGAACTCATAACCGATCATGCCATCGAGTTCCTCGAAGGGCGCGATCCCGACCGTCCGTTTTGCCTGCTGGTGCACCACAAGGCGCCGCATCGCAACTGGATGCCCGAGCCGAAATATTACGATCTGTTCGAGGATGTGGAGTTTCCTTTGCCCGACAATTTTCGCGACGACTATTCGACCCGTACCACGGCGGCGCACGCGCAGAGGATGAGCATCGAGAGAGATATGGAGTTGGTCTACGACCTCAAGGTCGAGGAGCTGAAAGGGCGCGACGGCTACCGTCCCGAGCCCAACAGCTATTGGGATGCGGCGTATGCGGGTCTCACGCCCGAACAGCAGGCGGCGTGGCACGAGGCCTATCGGCCCAAGAACGAGGCGTTCGTCGAGGCCGAGCTTACGGGCGACGAGCTGTTGAGGTGGAAATACCAACGCTACATGCGCGACTATTTGCGCTGCATACGCTCGGTCGACGACCAGATCGGCCGTCTGCTCGATTATCTGGAGGAGCACGATCTGATGGATAACACCGTGATAGTCTACACTTCGGATCAAGGGTTTTACATGGGCGAGCACGGCTGGTTCGACAAACGTTTCATGTACGAGGAGTCGTTCCGAACGCCGCTGGTCATACGCTATCCCAAGGGGGCGCGCGGCGTGGTGTGCGACCGCTTGGTGCAGAATATCGACTACGCTCCGACGTATCTTGCGGCGGCGGGCATGGACCAACCCGTGTACATGTCGGGCCGTCCGCTGCAACCGCTGTGTAAGGGGCGCGAGCCGCACGAGTGGCGCGAGGATCTTTACTACCATTATTACGATTATCCTGCCGAGCACATGGTGCTACGCCACGACGGCGTGAGCGACGGTCGGTACAAACTGATACATTTCTATAAAAAGGAGAAGGACGGCACCGTTTCGCTCTGCGAAGACGAGCTTTACGACCTGCACGAGGATCCGTCGGAGATGCGCAACATCATCGACCGTGCCGACATGGCCCATGTCAAGGCGCGTCTGCAACAGAGACTCGACAGTTATCGCGAGGAGCTGGCTGTGGACGAGTATTGACGGGCAGTATATGTGAAAACGCCCCGCGGGAATCTCCTGCGGGGCATTTTCAGTCTTGTCGACTCTATTCGTATATTTCGTTGCGAGGCAGTTGCACGGGCATGTCGGCCGTGGCGAGCACCATTATCGCCAGCGCGGCGGCCGCCTGCTCCTGATATTCGGGGATGCTCTTGTCGTAACGGTCGCGCTCGGTGTGCCATATCTCACCGTAAGAGAAATTGTAGCCCTTTACGTCGCGCCATTCGTTCATTTGCAGCGTAGGTACGCCCTTCACGGCGAAACTGGTGGCGTCGTTGCCGCCCAATCTCGTGGGCTGCTCGCGCGGCGCGAGTTCGGTCACCTCGAATCCGTAGTCGGGGTAGAGAGCGCGTATCGGTTCCGCAGCCTTGTCGTAGGCCTTCACGAGCGACGCGGGGGCCGAGAAAGCGGTGTAGGGCATGGGACCGCCGTCGCGGTTGAACATGTTCGATATGCGGGGCAGCATGTCGGCGTGGTCGCGTATCCAGGCCTGCGAGCCCCACAGCCCGAACTCCTCGCCCGCGAAGAGGATGAATATTATCGTGCGGTCGGGTTTGGCTCCCGAAAGAGCGATCATGCGGGCCGCCTCCATAACGGCCGCCACGCCCGAGCCGCAATCGACGCCGCCGGTGGCCACATCGTAAGCATCGAGATGGGCGCCGACGATCACGTATTCGTCGGGATGCTTCGCCCCCTTAATCGTGGCCACGATGTTGTGGTAGGGTACGGGGCCTATCTTGAAATGGTTGCGGATGTCGAACTCCAGCTCCACGTGGCGGCGCTCCTTCACCATCGTGCGGATACGGTCGTATTGGTGTTCGTCGAGCAGAATGTCGGGCGTCGCAGGCAGACTGTCGAACGGAATGCGGTTCCGTACCACCTCCGTGTCATAGAGCGCGGTGATGGGCACCTCGGCAGGACGAACGAAGCCCAGTGCGCCGGCCTCGATCATCTCGTCGTAGAGCAGCGCGGAGGCATCCCTCTTTTCCATCTTTTCGCCATCCTCGCCCGCATGCTCGCGGTTGTATTTGTCGGCCTGCTCGTTGTAGTCCAGAATTTCGTGCCGCTGCTTGGTCGCCGCATCGCCGTGAGGCAGCGCCCATCCGCGGCTCTTTCCGTCGACCAGTACCCATGCCCCGCGCAGCGTGCCTTTCATGCGGGCGAACTCCTCCCGCGTGCGCGGTTCGATCACCGCATGGCCGCGTTGCAGTCCGCGCGTGCCCGAGGTGTAGGAGGGGGTGGCGAAGTGCAGCGTCATGCTCTCCTCGCCCGTCATGCGGCCCCACCATCCGGCGCGGTTGAAGCCCGCCGCCATCTCGCCCGCCTTCTCGGCCTTCACGTCGTAGCCCCATTCGCGGAAACAACGCATGGCCCATTCGGCAGCGTTTTCGTATGCGTCGGAGCCGACGAGTCGGCCACCGAAACGGTTACAGAGAATGTCGAGGTGTTGCATGGCGCGGTTGTCGTCGCGCGCCGTCTCCATGATCTTCTTGATCGGGGCGCTCTGCGCGAAGCCCGCTACGGGCAGGGCGAGAAGCAGAATTGCCTGAATGAAAAATCGTTTCATAGTTTGAGTTTTCGGTATTAATGTCGGCCGCAGGGCCGAATCGTTTTCATTTCGTTTCGGTAGTCGTCGCGTCGCGCCGTTTTCTTTCGGCGGGTTCGAGGTATACTCCCACGACGGTGCGTTCGCCGTAGCGTTCGCGCAACAGTCGTTCGGCCGCCGTCGCCTTGGCATGGGCTTCGTCGAGCGTCGACGATCCGTCGATGCGTATGCGAAGTTCGATGGCGCAGTAGTTGCCTATGCGGCGTGTGCGCAGATCGCCGATGCTTTCCACGCCCTCCACTGCCGAGGCTATGCGCACGATCTCCTCCTCCGTTTCGGCGGGCAGCGAATGCTCCGTGAGTTCGCCGAACGACTCGCGCAGCACGTCGACGGCGATTTTTATGATGAACAGACTCACCACGGCCGCCGCGATAGGATCCAGCACGCGCCACTTGTCGCCCAGCAGTATGGCGCCGCCGATTCCGAGAGCCGTGCCGACTGACGAAAAGGCATCGCTGCGATGGTGCCAGGCATTGGCTGTCACGGCCTGCGAATCGACCTCGCGGCCGACCCGAATGGTGAAGCGGTAGCATATCTCCTTCGACACGATGGAGACTATCGCCATCCAGAAAGCTATCATCGACGGGGCTTGCGGCTCGTCGCCGCGGGTGGCGCGTACTATACGCACTATGCCGTCGCGCAATATGATGACGCCCACGGCGAGCAGTGCGAGGCCGATCAGTGCCGTGGCCACGGTCTCGAATTTGCCGTATCCGTAGTCGTATTTTCTGTCGCTCGGGCGGTTCGACAGCCGCACGAAAAGCAGTACGATGACGTCGGTGACGAAATCCGACAGCGAATGCACCGCGTCGGCTACCATTGCCGCGCTGTGCCCCACGATGCCGGCCGCGAACTTCAGCGTGACGAGCAGGGCGTTTATCGCTCCGCCTGCCAGCGTGACCCGCCATATTTTACGGGTGCGTATGCTTTGGTCCATTGTATCGGAGAGTTTTCGCCTTGTAATGCAAATGCCCGACCAAGTCGGGCATTTTGCAATCGTCGGTATGGCGGCGTAAGCCGTTCGGTGCATCGGCGATAGTCGCGACTCGGTGAGTCGTGCGGGCGCAGCCTCGCCCCGCGAAGATCCGCAATCCGCATACGCCCGTTGCGCTCCGCGGGATGTCGTCCGAATTTATTTTATCTGGTTCTGCCAGATGAGGGCAGACGAACCGAGGATGGCGGCGTTCTTGCCCTCGATGCCCGAGGGGAGCAGCTTCACCTTGTTCTTGAAAGTGGCCATCATGTTCTCCTCCATGTACCACTTGGTGGGCTCGAAAATGTATTTGCCCGCCTTGGCCAGTCCGCCGAAGAGAATGATGGCCTCGGGCGACGTGGTGGCCATGAGGTCGGCCAGCGCCTTGCCGAGCACTTCGCCCGTGTAACGGTATGCCTCCAGAGCAATGGCGTCGCCCTTGTCGGCGGCCACCGACAGCATCACTGCCTCGAATTTTGAATAGGGTGTGTCGCGCAACTCGCTGTCGCAGCTCATTTTGGCCATCAGCTCGAATGCCGTGCGCTTGATGCCCGTAGCCGAGGCATAAGCCTCGAGACAGCCCTTGCGTCCGCAACCGCAGTCGCGGCCGTGCACGCGGCTGTCGACCGATATGTGGCCGTACTCGCCCGCGAATCCGTCGTGACCGTATACCAGTTCGCCGTTGCTCACGATGCCCGAGCCCAAACCCGTGCCGAGGGTGATTACGACGAAATCCTTCATGCCTTTGGCGTTGCCGAACACCATCTCGCCGATGGCCGCCGCATTGGCGTCGTTGGTGATGGCCACCTCCACGCCCGGGAACGACGCTTTGATGTCGTCCACGAAATGGAACATGCGGCGCGATTCGTCGGGATTCTCCTCGTTGTCGCGGAATTTCCACAGGTTGGCGGGGGCCTCGATCATACCCGTATGGAAGTTGGCGTTGGGTGCGCCGATACCTATTCCGATGAGCTCGAAATCGAACGACACGCTGCTGATCAGGGCGTGCATGGCCTCGCACAGAGCCTCCACGTAGGCGCTGTAATCGTCGAATTTCTTGTATCTTTCGGTGGAAATGGCCGATTCGCAGAATATTGTACCCTCTTCATCGACGAGTCCGAATGCCGTGTTGGTACCGCCGATGTCGATACCCATTGCCAATTTTTTCATAATGTTTCGTAGTTTATGGTTATCAAATGTTAAGAACCGTTTTCGGGTCGTTAATTTCGTCAAAGTTAAGCATAAAATTCGTTTTCTTCAAACTTTTTCCTAAATTTGGGCCACGAGATTAATTTTATTCCGAATACCGTCCGATGAAAACCAATGAAGAAATATTGAGTATTTTCGAGAATTACTTGGCCCAGATACAGCTCCCCGAGGAGCCTCAGAGACTGTACGAACCGATCATCTACTCGATGTCGGGAGGCGGCAAGCGGATCCGTCCCGCGTTGCTGCTGCTGTGCTGCGAGGCATTCGGGGGCGAAGTGCACGACGCGCTGCCCGCTGCGGCCGCCGTGGAGATGTTTCACAACTTCACCCTGCTGCACGACGATATAATGGACAATGCCGCCGTGAGACGCGGCAAGGCGTCGGTGCCCGCACGCTGGGGCGAGAACGTGGCCATACTCTCGGGCGATGCCATGATGATATATGCCTATCAGTTGCTGCGTCAGGTGCCCGAGCAGAAGCTGGCCCGCATAATGGAAGTATTTACCTCGATGGCTTTGCAGGTGTGCGAGGGACAGCAGTACGACATGGATTTCGAGACGCGCCGCAAGGTGTCGGTGGTGGAGTACATGCACATGATCGAGCTGAAGACCTCGGTGCTGCTGGGTGGTGCTGCCATGATAGGCGCGACGCTGGGCGAGGCTTCGGAGGAGGATTGCCGCAAGATATACCGTTACGCTTTGGAGCTGGGGCTCGCATTCCAGTTGCAGGACGACATGCTGGACAGCTACGGCACCGAGGAGGAGCTGGGCAAGAAGATCGGCGGCGACATTCTCGAAGGTAAGAAGACATGCCTGATGCTGCACGCCATGAGCCGCGCCGCGGAGGAGGATCGCGAGATCCTGCGCAACACCTGTTGCGATGCCTCGCTCGCCGACGACGAGAAGATCGCCCGTGTGAAGGAGGTTTACGATCGCTACGACGTGCCGCGTACGGTGAATCAACAGATATCGCTGCGTTTCGAGCGTGCCTTGTCGATACTCGATACGCTCGATATTCCGTCGGAGCGCACGGAGCATCTGCGCGTGTTCGCCCGCAATCTTATGGGACGCAAGAAGTAGAAATTTGGGCCGCAGGCTGCGGAGACCGCGGGGATGAGCGAATGCGAATAGCGGACCTCCGCGAGGCGAGGTTGCGGCCAGCGCGGTCCTTCGAACCGCAATAATTATCCGTATGAATACAAATATCAACCGTTCCGACGTGGAGATCATGGCCCCCGTGGGCTGCTGCGAGTCGTTGCATGCCGCCATTGCGGCGGGTGCCGACGCCGTCTATTTCGGCGTGGGGGCACTCAACATGCGCGCGCGCTCGTCGGCGAACTTCACTTTGGACGACCTGTCGCAGATAGTGCGTACGGCGCATGCGGCGGGAGTCAAGACATACCTTACGGTCAACACCGTACTTTACGACGACGAAATGCCCGACATGTGCGCTCTTGTCGACCGTGCGGCCGACGAGGGGGTCGACGCGGTGATCGCCTCCGACATAGCGGCCATACTCCATGCCCGCCGCGCGGGCATGGAGGTGCACATATCGACCCAGTGCAACATATCCAATGCCGAGGCGGTGAAGTTCTATTCGCAGTGGGCCGACGTGGTGGTGCTGGCGCGCGAGCTGAGCCTCGATCAGATCGCACGCATCTCGCGCGAGATAGCGGAGAACGGCATAACGGGGCCCAAGGGCGAGCCTGTTCGCATAGAGATGTTCGCTCACGGCGCGCTGTGCATGTCGGTTTCGGGCAAATGCTATCTGAGCGAGCACGAGGAGGGGTGTTCGGCCAACCGCGGAGCGTGTCGACAGATATGCCGCCGCAAATATACCATCACCGACATGCAGTCGGGGCGCGAACTGGCCGTCGACGGCCGTTACGTACTGTCGCCCAAGGATCTGTGTACGATAGATTTTCTCGACCGCTTCATAGACGCGGGCGTGAGGGTGCTCAAGATCGAGGGGCGTGCGCGCGGCGCGGAGTACGTGAAGCGCGTGGTGGAGAGTTACGATGCCGCACTGCGCGCTATGGAGCGCGGCGAATATACTCCCGAATATGCCGCCTCGCTGAAGGAGCGGCTGGCTACGGTGTTCAACCGCGGGTTCTGGGAGGGGTATTATGCGGGGCGTCCTATGGCCGAGCACAGCGAGCGTTACGGCTCATCGGCCACCGAGAGAAAGGTTTACGTGGGCAAGGTGACCAACTTTTTCAAGAAGATAAGCGTCGCCGAAGTGCTGGTCGAAGCGGCTCCTCTCGCTGAGGGCGATTCGCTTGTGTGGATGGGCGAGACCACGGGTGCGGTGGAGCAGCGCGCCGAGGGGCTGACGCTCGACGACGAGGTCGTGGGCGAGGTACCGCAGGGACGTTGCTGTTCGATCCGCACGCCGCAATTGCTGCGGCGCGGCGACAAGCTATACAAGATGGTGCCCGCGGAATACGAAGAATAGAGACATAAAACATACGGCCATGAAAAAAATTCATATCGTTATCGCAGTCGCGATTGCAGCGGTCGCGGCGTTTTCGGTTGCGGCGGCGCATGCCGCCATGCCCGACGAGGAAAAGTATCGAGTCGATCACGGACCTTATCTTCAGGGCGTGACGTACGACCGCGCCACCGTGGTGTTCACCACTTCGCACAAAGGGTTTTCGAAAGTGGAGATCCGTCGCAAGGGCGAGTCCGAGGTACGCACGTGCGACAGCCGCAAGGACGGTCTTATAATGGCCGACAACACGGCCAATGTAATAGCGATCGACGGTCTGTCGCCCGCCACCGATTACGAATACCGTGTCGTGTCGACGCGCGTGGCCGATTTCCAACCCTACAAGGTGACTTTCGGCGAGCGGATCGAGACGCCGTGGTACTGGTTCCGTACCTTCGATCCCGCAGCCCGCGAATTTACCTGCTTGGTGATGAACGATATACACGACACCCCTGCCAAGTGCGACAACCTGCTGGCCTCGGCGCCCATGGACGAGGTGGAGATGGTGTTTTATCTGGGTGACATGATGAACTACTTCGTACGGCCCGAACAGCCCTACGAGAGTTTCATCGACGTGTCGGTCGACCGTTTCGCCAAGCACAAGCCTTTCGCCGTGGTGCGCGGCAACCACGAGACGCGCGGAGCGTTGGCCCGAACCTACGACCGCTACATACACAATAATCCCGAGGGGCGTTATTACGGATTCTACACCTTCGGCGATACGGCCGTGGTGATGCTCGACTGCGGCGAGGACAAGCCCGATTCGCACGACGTCTATGCGGGATTCGCAGCTTTCGACGAGTATCGCGAGAGGCAGATAGAGTGGCTGCGCGAGGTGGTGCGGAGCAAGGAGTTCCGTCGCGCGCGGCACCGCATCGTCATGCTCCACATACCGCCCGTCGACGAGCGGATGTACGAGCAGGATCCCGAGGCGGTGAAAGAGATGCTCGACTGGCACGGTAACGTGCATTGGGGCGAGCTTGTGCTGCCCGTGCTGAACAAGGCGAAGATCGATGTTATGTTCTCGGCTCATCAGCACAGTTTCCATCTTCTGCCCGCGCTGAAGGGAGTGCACGATTTTCCGATCGTAATCAACGACAACAAGAGTTCGATGCTGGTGCGCAGCGATGCCGAGGGTATCCACGTTCGGATAGTCGATACCGAGGGGCGCGAGATGATGAACCGCACGTTCTGATTTTCGATTCCCGTCGGGTTTTCCCCGCGCGGAGCGGAATCCGCGCGGGGAGAATCGTTTCATCCCATTATGCCTCCGAGCCTGAACATCGGCAGATACATCGCTATCAGTATTGTCGCGACGAGTATTCCCACGAGCAGTATGAGTGCGGGCTCGGCTATCGCGCCGCATCGTTTTATCGTTTGTTCGAGCTCGCGGGATATCGCTTCTCCCTGCCGGCCGATCATCATTCTGATTCTGTTGGTCTGCTCTCCGATTCTCACCAGCGCGGTGAGTTTTCGGTCGTACAACTCGGGAAATGTCGCGAGCGCGTCGGACAATTGGGTTCCCTGCTCGATCATGCGCGCCATCTTTTCGAGCGATGCGCGGTACTGATGGAACTCCACGGCTCGGGCGGTCATCTCCAATCCTGCGAGCAGCGGTATTCCCGCTTCGCAAGTCAGATCTATCATTTTGCATATCCTCGCCTGATTGTTCAACCGTATTATTTTCCCCGCCACGGGAATCTTCAGCATTACGGCTCCCGTTATTCGCCTTACGTTCTCGTCGTTTCTGTTTCTGCCGTATGCCGCTGCCGCCGCAGCGACCAGAGCCGCAGCCGTCGCGGCGCATGCCGGCAATCTGTCCGCTATTCCGATGATTCCTTTCGTCATCGCGGGCAACTCTCCGCCCATGCGGGCGTATACCTGTTCGAACATGGGGACTACCACGGCGAGCATGAACGCCGTAACGGCCGCCGCGGTGCACATCACCACGATAGGATATGTCAGAGCGTCGGATATCATCCTTCGTCGCTCGGCCGTTTTCCGGTAGTATTCGGTCAGAAACTCCAACGCCTCGTTCAATCTTCCCGTCTGTTCGCCTATGTCTACGACTCCGCAGTCGATCGGCGGAAACAGCCCGCATTGCCTCATGGCGTGTTGCAGCGTGCTCCCCTCCGCCACGCGCGCATACAACTCTTGCAGCAGCGTTTTGGCAGCTCCGTTCTCCTCGGCGTCTATCATCATGGCGAATGCGTTCGAAAAGTCCA
Organism: uncultured Alistipes sp.; assembly: GCA_958449275.1. GTDB lineage: Bacteria > Bacteroidota > Bacteroidia > Bacteroidales > Rikenellaceae > Alistipes. The sequence continues at coordinate 22,671 of CAUDHE010000018.1, forward strand.
CTCCCGCGCCGAGCAATGCGCTGAGTTCAGCGTATATCGCTTCGCGTCGTTGGTCCGACAATTTGCGTTTGGTCATTCTCCGTCTCTTCTATCTGTTGCACATATCTCTTTTCGCGGTCTTCGCCCGTGGCGAATCGTAATGTGACCGTCTCGTCTGCGATTCCGATCGTGACCTCCAGAGTATCGGGGACGTAGTCGCTCTGCGTCAGGCGTATCTTTCCGACTCTCGTGAAGAGCGTGTCGACAAACCCTTCGCATGAGTATATCAAGGCCGAGTCGACCAACGTCATCGCGGCTTCGGTTTCGTCGCGGTATACGATTACGGTCTCTCCGATCAGTTCCGCACGTCGGGCCGCTGCCGCTATGCTCTCCATCCGCCATATCCCCTCCGTTATGGCGCCGTTGCGTGCGGCCTCGTCCATCCGTCGGGTTTGCAGCCTGACGAACAGCATCATTCCCTCCGCTATAGTCATGAAGGCTATGGACGCCACTATCATCATGACCAACGTTTCGGCGAGAGTCGATCCTCGTGTATTTATTCGGTTCGGTCGCATCTTACCAGTTGCGTATGAACTGTTTTCACGTTTCCGCTCACGGCCGTTATCCTGAGCGTCGCCACATCCTCGAAATCGCGGTACGGCGCTATCTCGATCTCTGCCGTCGCCCCTTCCGTCCGCTCGACGTAGTGTCCCGAGGGCCATATTCCCGCGGCGTATTTGCGCCGTGCGTTCTCCGTCATGTTTCGCACCTCGATGTGCCTTGCCGCATCCGTATCTCCCGAGGTCAGCTTCGGCAGCATCTCGAGCGATACGGCGAATACGATCATGAACAGCGCCGATGCCGTGACGGCCTCTGTCAGCGATGTCGCTCTCAGTCTACGCATGCCGCCTCCTTTCTTCGGGCTTTCCCTCCCGCGATCCATAGCGGCAGGGCCGTCGCGGCGTTGGGCCGCAGTCGGACTCCGTAAAGCATGTCCTTGTAATACCCCTGCGGCGTGAACCGCGCCGCCTCGCGCAGGCATGCGTATCCCGTCACCGTCCCCTGCACGTCGGCTGTCCCGTCTACGTAGAGCAGGCCGCGCATCTTCGCCGACGGCGCCTGCCGATAGGCGGGCGCCGTCGGCGTGCCGTGCACCGTGTCGCACACTATCGCATATCCGTCGATCGCGGCATCGTCTTGCAATTCGGCATATCTCCCTGCCCATATCCCCGAAGGGTATGTCATCGCAGCCCGTTTTTCGATCGTTACCGAATCGCGGACGATGATCTGCGCCGTTATTCTCGCACCTGCTCCTATCGTCGCGTTTCGGGCATAGATCGTTACGTTGCGCATGCGGCATGTAGAGTCTATTCTTATCTCGTCCGCTTCGATCGATATCCTCCCTGCGAGGTCGCAATCGGCTATCGTCGCATTTCCGAGGGATATCCTCATCGTCGCGCCGCCCGAAAACGGGACGTGCGCGTCGGCGGGAAGCGCCGTTAGGCCGTCGGGTTCCGCGAATCTCCTTCGCATTCTCATCCTCGTCTCAGCGGCGGTGTCGGGCGCAGGCATTGCCGCTTCGGAGAGCCGTATGGCGCTCGGCGGAACGGTCTCGTCGCTGCGGAACTCCGACTCCGCGCGGCCGTATACCAGTCCGTTGCGCGGCAGATGCAGAAGCCCTCGCAGGCGCGTGCCGCCCGCTATGTTGAGCGCGGCACCCCCGTCGGCATAATATAGCGAAGTCTCCGCGTCGGGCTCGGCGCCTGCGAGGCGGCACGACCTCGCGAGCGAATCGGCCGTGGCGATCGTCACGATCTCGTATAGGCCCCACGGCTCGGCCGCGACGTATACCTTCGATTTCGGTACGGAGTCGTACAGTCTGTATCCGTCGGGCGATGTTATGCGTTCGTCGTCGGGATGGAGCAGGTATAGCGTCAGGGCCGATTCCGCGTCGGCTCTCGCCTGCCGCATACGCTCGGTCCGTCTGTCGTGCGCCAGCTCCAGTTCCCGAATCATTATGAGTCCGAGCGTTCCCGCGGCGATTACCAACGTTGCCGCGACGGCCGTCGGCAGGACGTTGCCCGCCAGGCAAGGGATGTTCATTCGCATAGCTTCACTCCGTATTTTATGCCTCGGCGCATCAGATACAACGAATCTCGGTCGGCGTCGGCCGCGACGAATCCCGCTGCCGAGTCACCCCGTTCGATCTCGTACTGCTCTCCGCCGATGATTATGACGTGTATGGTCCTCCCTTTCGATCTTATGGCGGCCAAGTGCTCGAATACCGTATCCTCGCGCACGGCATTCGCAGGCGTGGTGCGTTCGGTCGGGACACTCTCTCGGGGAGGAGCCTTCGGGTCCCTCTCGGGCGCGCTCTTTTTCAGGAAAGGGTCGGGGTAGTCGACGACTATGGTGTCGGTCGGCACGGCAGACGTTATGGCCGCGGGGCGTGCCGCGGTCTCGGTCGGCACGGTATTTCCGTTGGGCGACAGCAGTTTCCACGCTATCGCTCCCCAGATGATCGCGACGGCCGCGAGCAGCATGTATGTCGTCGACTTCGATTTCACGGGTTTTAGTTTTTGACGAGTTGTTCGACATGTATCGTAAGCGTCAGTTGTTCGCTCTGCGGGGCTCGTCGGGCCTTTATGCGCCATGCGGCAGCGCGTACGGCGCATTGCGTCGCTTCGGTCTCTATTCGGTGCAGTGCCCGCAGCGTCTCGGCGAACTCTCCCGTGAACTCTATTTCGGCGGTGTGCAGAGCCGTTGTTCCCTGCCGCTCCGTGACTACGGGCGCGTATCCCGTTATTGCGGCGTCCTGCCGCGCGTAATCGAGTATGCGTCCCGACGATACGATGTCGTCGCCGAAGGCTGCGGGCGGCGTGGCGCCGATGCCGGTATGCTCGGGCATGGTAGCCGTTATGTCGCGCATTCTGAGGCATTCCGCTGCGGCCCGTACCGTGTCGCGCAGGGCGTAACGCCATGCCGCCGCGGGCAGCAGCAGGAGCAGCGAGACTGTCATGGCGAGGCCGCGGTATGCGTATGGCAGTTTCATAGGCGGATCTCGATTGTGAATTTCAGCACTCCTTCGTCGCGTGCCCTCTCGACCGATGCGAGGCTTACCGAACGGAATCCGCCCGCGGCGAGGTTTTCGACGAATCTCGCCACCGATTCGGCCGAAGGCGATTCGCCCTTTACGATCGTCTCGCGCTCGCGGCGCAGCAGTCGTTTTCCCGCTTCCAACCGTTTGGCGGGCGGCTCTATCAGCAATTCCGTCAGTCTCACTTCGCTCGGGACCGATGCCGCTATTCTGTGGCCGAGCACGGCGTATGCGACGGGCGGCCTCGTGCCGAATGCGCGTATCAGTGCGAGTTCCTTCGCGTCGTCGGCCTCGCGAAGCCTGTGATCCCTTTCACGGGCTTCGATCGTAGCGCGCAGCCTTTCGCGTTCGGCATTTATCTCGGGCGACAGCATGGCGTTCGCCGCAAGCAGGATCATGAATGTCGCGAGCAACGGAATACGTATTCGTCGCACGACAGCCTGCAATATGGCCGAACTCACCTCCTCGGGCCGCAGAAGACTCCTTATGCTTGTCGAGGTGCGCAGCCGTCGGAAGTGAATCTCGGCGAGGCGAGGCAGTTCGTCGGCATTCGGCGCGCAGAACCATTCTGCGGGGACTATCCCCCGTTTCGCGAGATCGGATTTCAGTTCTGCGGTTCGTTCCCGTCGGAAAAACGATATCCGACCGTTCTCGCGGCTGCATACGAATGTTTCGCGGTCGGCCTCCACCCGACGGGCTATGTCGGAATTTTCGGGTTTGACTATCACTCCGCACCCGCACACGGCGATCATGACCGCGCTTTTGTCGGAGGGCGGAATTTCGTGCGACAGCTCTCCGTTCGGGCCGAGGGCGGCGAGAGTGTACGCTCCCGCATCGTCGTACAGCACCACGAGGATCGTCGGTTTCGGGAATATGGTCTTCGGCAGGGTCATTCCACGACGGTTGGTTTGATGAATACGTTCAGCGACCTCTCGATCTTGTTTCGCTTCTCCTTGCCGAAGAACCATTTTATTACGGGTATGCGGGCCAGAAAGGGTATTCCTCTCGACGACTTTTCGAGACTGTTTCTGTCGAGTCCTCCGAGCAGTACCATCTCCTCGTTGTTCACCTTCACTATCGACTTGAAACTTCTGGTGGCCGTGGCGGGCGGCGCGTTCTTCTCAGTTCGGTCGGTAAACTCGGTCTGACCGAACTCTATTTCGAGCGTTATGTGTCCGTCTTTCGCGACGAACGGCGTGACCTTTACGGTCAGGTCGGCGTCGACCGATTTCCAAGTGTAGGATTCCGACTGTATGGGGTTCTGGGTACCGTAGTAGTTGTTCTGTACTTCCTTGTAGTATTGCGTTTCGCCGCTTGTCAGCACCGCTTCGTGTCCGTTGAGGGTCGACAGCTTGGGGGTCGATTGCAACCTTATGGTTCCCTTCTCCTCCAGCGCGCGTAGGCTCAGGTAGAAATTCTGCGATACCTTTCCGAGGTTTACCGTTCCGCGTATGCGTTGCAGGAGATTGTTCACCGTGTTGGCTCCGAGAGTCATGTCTACTCCCTCGGAGAATGTTCCCGCGGTCGTCGCGGTCGACGAGCCTATGCCGCCTCCGATGCCTATTTCACGTATGTCGCTGCGCTGCACTTCGGCTATTATTATCTCCATCGTCACCAGCGGCACGGGCTTGTCTATTTCGCGCAGGAACGTTTCAGCCCGCGCTACGTCGCGTCGGTCGCCGCCCAGAATGAGCGCATTGAGATCGGGGAACGTCTTTATCTCGATACTCTCCTTTAGCGCCGAAGGTATTAGCTCCTCGACCTTCGACACCGATCGGTATTGCAACTCCACGATATCTGCCGACGCTAACCCGTCGGCGGCCGCCTCTCCGAATATCCATATTCCTCTCTCGACGCAGAATGTGTATGCCGACCCTTTGAGCAGCACTCCTATCAGAGTCTCGAATTCGATGTCGTCGGCCCATATTCCCGCCGTCAGGCTTACGGGCGTTCTGAAGTAGTGGTTGAGCCCCATCTGTTCGCACAGATCGAGGATTATATCCTGCACGTCTCCTCTCGCTATGTGCGCCGTTATTCGGCCGAGCGAATCGGCCTTCAACTCGTTTTCGCGGAACTTCCGCTGTCTGTCGAACATCGGTGGAGGAGATGCGTTTGCATCCGCCGCCGCGTCGCGTATGCTCCACACGTCGCGGCCGTCGCGTACCGCGGCGAGTCCGTTAACCTCGCCGAGCGTCCGCAACGCCGCATCCAGAGGCATGTTTCTGACGAAGCCCGACACGCTTCGGTCGTACAGTCTTTCGGGCACGATTACGTTGCGCGATGTTATCGACGCTATTTTCCTGGCCACGTCGATCAGCTTCTCTCCCCTCAGATCGAACGACAGAGTCGAGTCGCGCCGTTCGAACTCTATGTCGGGATTAGGTTCGGGTGCCTCTGCCGCGGGCGCGGGGAATACCGATACGATGTTTCCTTCGATTTCGAGGTCCAGCCGATATTCGCGACACAGGAACCGAAGTATGTCGTCGACCCGAGTTCGGGCGAAGTTGCACGCTACGGCCGTCTGTTCGACGCTGCGGACGCTCATGTTTACGCCGCTCGCGCGAGCCAGGTTGCGCAACAGCTCTCCGAGCGACAATCGTCCCGAGGTTATGTCGACTTCGCGGGACAGCGATGCGTCGCGCAGGGCGAGAGTCTCCAGTTTTTTGTCTATGGCGGCCATTCGCGCCGAGTCGGCTTCGAGGATTATCGATACCGAATCCTGCGCCGCGACGGTATGTCGTGCGACGGCGTGTGCGCCCGCGAGGAGCAGAAAGGCTATGGTGATCGTTATTCGTTTCATCGGGTCAACAGTTTAATAAAGGCATCAGCTCTTCGACGGAAGTCAGTCCGCGGCGGAAGAGATCGGTTACGGCATCTTTCAACGAAGTTATTCCGCGCTCGGCCAGCAGCGGCGTTATGTCGGTCTCCTCACGTCGGATCGCTGCCGCCAATGTGTCGTCGACGGGTATCACCTCGTAGACGGCTCGTCGTCCCGAGTATCCCGTATAGTAGCAGTTCTCGCATCCCGAGGCCTCGAAATATTCCGTTACGCCCGTCGGTAGCGGCAGCGGCGTCTTGGCGGGGCGTTTGCAGTGCGGGCACAGAAGCCGCACGAGTCTTTGCGCGACGGTCATTACCAGAGTATTCGCCGTCAGGTAGGGGTGTACCCCCATGTCTGCGAGTCGCGTCGCGGCTCCCCATGCCGTGTTGGTGTGTATGGTCGAGAAGAGAAGGTGCCCCGTCAACGCCGATCGCACGGCCATCTGCGCGGTGTCGGGATCGCGCACCTCGCCGAGCATGATTATGTCGGGGTCCTGACGCAGGAACGTGCGCAGCGCGCTTCCGAATGTGAGTCCTATCTCCTCTTTCAGTTGCACCTGATTCACCCCTTCGAGGGTGTACTCCACCGGATCCTCGATGGTCAGTATGTTGTCGGTGGATGCATTCAGCCTGCGCAGGGTGGCGTATAGCGTGGTACTCTTTCCCGATCCCGTGGGGCCGCATATCAGAATCATTCCGAACGGCCGCCGTATGGCGTTGCAATAATCCTCGTATTGTCGGTCCGACAAGCCGAGGTTGTCCAGTTCCAGCAGCTCGGCCCGTCTTGTCAGCAGGCGCATCACGATCTTTTCGCCGTGGATGGTCGGCAGCACCGATACCCGCACGTCGAATTTCGCCCCGTCGCTTCGGTAGCCTATGCGCCCGTCCTGCGGCCGCCGTTTCTCGGATATGTCGAGGTCGGAGAGTATCTTTATTCGGTTGATGAGCGTTGCGTATCGCTCCTTTTCGATGACGTATCGTTCCGTCAGCTTGCCGTCGATGCGAAGCCGTATTCGGCATCGATCCTCGTAACGCTCGATGTGTATGTCGCTCGCTCCGTCGCGCAGCGCTTCGCCGATAAGCGAGTACGGAAATCCTTGTCTCGCCCCGATATCCGCCGTTCGGTTTTTCGGGGCATGTGCGCCTTCCGTGCGGTAGAATTGCAGCAGGAGACGTTGCAGATCGTTTTCCGCGACGGGCTCGATCTCCGCATGCCATCCGTAGATGACCGCCAGTTCCTCGCGTACGGAGGCGTAGTCTTTTGTCTCGCTTCCGTAAAAGCGCACAGTGTTTCCCTCGCGTCGGAACGGTACGAGGCGATATGCGGCGGCATCGGCGGCCGATAGCAGTTGCACTATTTCGGTTGGTATGTTGTCTATGGCAGCCATAGCATGCAGAATCGGATTACGGTGACGCATGTGAGGGTTACGGCCGTCATTCCCGCGAACGGGATGGTCCGTCGGCGTCTTCGGTTAATCGTTCGATACCAGATCAGCGACAGCGTTGCCGACGCGATAAGCAGTTTCAGTAAATCGGCGGGCGGAAACATCGGGCTGAGGGCGATCATGTAGCACCAGTCGCCTGCGCCGAATCCGTGCCGCAGACGTATTTGGCCTCGATACCTGAGGTGCATGTACGCGGCGAGGCATGTCATGAGCGCCGCCGCGAGTATGCATCCCGCGACGAGATGCCGCACGGCCGCGCGACACGACTCGGCATATGCTGCCGCAGCGGCGGTGGCGACGAATACGGCCGCAAGCGCGAGAACCGAAACCCTGCGTCGTCGGAAATCCGAGATGGCGACGGGGATCGACACCGCTGCGGGTATGAACCATATAACGGCAGAGACGGACATGGGATCAGTCTTTTATCGTTTCACGCAGATTCTTCTCCTCGTCGATCTCCCACACGTTGTACACGCCGTCGCCGTCGAAATCGACCACGGCCGTTGCCGTGGCGCGGAATCCGTTCTCCGAAGCCTCGACGATCTCGATAAGATAATTGGCTTGTCCGCCGTCGGTCACGAGGCGCGGCTGTTCGAATCCCAGCTCCTCGATCGATGACGAGTAGCGCGAATACGTGTAGAAATTCGATTTCTGCAAGGTGTGCAGGTAGGTCAGTTGCTGTTGCGCCTCGGTGGCCTTTGCGCGCGATATCAGCGGCATGAGGTTAGGCAGGGCGATGAGCACCAGAATGCCGATGATGACCAGTACCACCAGCAGCTCCGAGAGCGAAAACGCGCGCGTCGGGCAGACGCGGAATCGATTGCGAAAGGCATTCATAAGTCAGAGGGTTAGTTTTCGCAAAGATATGATCGCGAAAGCGCTCGCGACGCTTCGAACCCCCGAAATGCGACATTACAAACGGGTTGTAATGCACTGATTGCCAGAGGGGATGTGCGAAAATAATCTTATCTCGACATTGCAGTTCGGCAAGTGTCTGATAATTAGCGGTGTGCGAAAACGGTGCGATTGGCCGATCGGGTTAATAATCATTAACTTGACGTAAAGAATCCTCGTATGTTCCCCCTTCCGCGTGCTCCGTAATCAATCATTGCGTGTCGTTCGACTGCCCGATTCGGTATTGCCGTACCCGATCGGAGAATCATATGTTATTAATCTTGAAAAACAATCGTAATGGTACTTTTGATAATAATCGACATATTGTTTATGGCGACCCTGGCGGCGGCCGTGATTTGGGATTATCGGCGCCGTGTGAAGAACATCGCGGACGAATCCGAGCACAGACTCGTGTATATAAGAACTTTGATCGATTCGGTATATACTTTCTACCGCAATCCCGAAAAACTTTTGCTGCGTATGAAAACGGAGATGACCGCTGATAAACTGCTGCTTTACGGTGTCGTTCGCAGCAAGTGTACCGAGGCGTGCGATCCCGCTTTTAAGGTCAACGATGACGAAAAGTTGTTTTACCAGCTTTCTCTGGAGGGATTTTCGTCTCGGGAACTGTGCGTTCTCTTCAAGTTGAACAGTCTGAGCAGTGTGTATGTGAAACGCCATCGCATCAACAAGAAACTCGGACGGGCATCGAGACTGATCGATTTCGTGGAGTCGGACGAGGTGCATGACGATAATAAAAAAAGTGCGAAAAACGGTGTCCTGCCATGTCGGGATGAGTTGCTTGCCGTCGATGCGCCCGAAGTCGCGGAATGTAACGATGCCGCAGATGCCGAGAAGCGTAAGATAACGGTAGAGGCGTGATGATGCGCGATTCGTTAGTCGTAGCCGTATCGATTTAATCGTGAGGCTGTTCGGCGTGTCGTGTGCCGCAAACGATTTTGCGATTGTTCGTCCGATTAGAGCGATCGTAAAATCGTTGCGTCGGCCCGTTGCGTCTTTCGTTATGCGTATGGTTGGAATTGTGTTGTATATTATTGTATATATTGGCCGTTGAATGTGTATTGAATGTTGATTGTATGCAATTATTGATTGAGCTATTTGTATTATATGCTGAATATGATGTAGTCAAATGATGTAAAAAACTGCAGTTAACGGCTATTTAACGGCTGTGATTACATAATTATATTGTATGGTATTTTCGTTAATCGATATCGATGCCGGTAGGTTTTTTCCGGCTATGATGAGATTAATTTCGGAAGACAGCAAGAACTATGTCAGTAGCAGTTTACGATGAAGCACGATGCTTTATTCCAGTTTTGTATTGTATTGATGCTGTTTGCTATTGAGTTTTACGGCTATTTTGTTGCTATTTGTGCTACTTGTTTGTATATTTTTTTGTGTGTTTGCTGTGATATATTGTATTTTCTTGTTTATGCTGCATGATTATTGTATTGTTTTTCTTTATTTATTCGTATTGTTGTATTATTTATTGATATGATAGTATTTAATATTGTATTTTGCGTGGGGCTGTAAAATAGGGCTTCATATCCCGCGCTCGTCTTGTATGTCCTGCCTCCGGCTGTTGTCGCACTTTCCAATGTAATATTGGAATTATTCCTGCTATATTTGAAAGAACCTATGTAGTCGAATCCTACGTTCGATCCGTTAGTTACCTTGTATTTAGTCCCGTCTGCCAAGTAAGTATATATTGCTTTGGTATTTGTGCCTTGCTTTATTATATTAGGCAAGTTAAGTAAATTATGTGTAATTTACAAAAAACTGCCTAATAAATTTAGGCAGTTTTATTATAAAAATTAGAAGACAATAGATATTATACCCAATACTAATAAAATAAATCCAATAATAAAGCCTGTAATACCATCTGCTCCACGGTATGCTTTTGGCCATTCATTATTTTTTTTATAATATTTATAATCTATATAAAATGATATTAGTATTACGATTCCAGTTACAATAAATACATACCCCATTTATTTTTCTAAATTATTATTGATCATATTCATTACACTTTCGAATGGAATAATAGTAGCATTATATATTAATGTTTCTTTGCTATTTAAATAATATTTGGCTGGTATTCCTAACATTATAGATATACTTGAAGATAGGGTCTCAAAAATCGCTTTTTCTTTATTGCCATAATGATATGATACACCTATTGACATTAGTGAACCTATATTTCCTAATGTTTGACCTACGCCAACCAATGCGCTTCCTAAAGGAGCCCCTATGCCAGTTAATGCTCCGATATATCCAATTGCGGATATCCCATTTCCTGCATAATTTAGTGTCTGACTAGTAAAATCTATTGATCCCCAAAAGAATTGTTGCTGACTGCTATGTACGGCCTGCACGATTGGATTTGACATTGTTTCGTAGAAATCGATGTTACGAGCAAAGTCTGCCTGCCAGTTTCGTACTTGTCTGTAATTTGACGGAGCCCATTTCCCTATAAAGTTATGTGTCATAACCATTGCGGTTGGGATTGCTGTTGAATATGCAATGTCGGAATTTTCATGTGATGTATAAACATTGTTATTTTTCTTAATGTATTGGTCCCATTCATAATAATTGTCTACATATCCATATGCACTTTTACCGTTGAAATTATTTTTGTATGCAGATATGAAATCTCTCATTTCGAATTTATCGGTTGTCGTGTATCCGAAATTCGTTTTTGTCCATAATCCTAATGGGTCGGTTCTATTTATCGGATTTCCTGAACAATAAGCATACGGTGAAACGTGTCTGTCAAGTTCGCATAACGGATCAATAGAGTTGAATTGCCCGTCGGTTCTTTGCATTCTTGCAAAAGAATCTATATATTCTATGCCGAAATTTTTTTGCGACTCTTTTCCATTGTATAGAAATGGATTTCCCGAAGTGGCCAAAGTGGAGTTGG
>CAUDHE010000019.1 GCA_958449275.1 uncultured Alistipes sp.
CGATACGGAGGCCGCACCTCCGGCAATGCGTTCCGCTCGTCTGCCGACGCTTATGCCGACATCAACCGACAGCTCGGCAATTTCTACACGGACACCTCCGGCGAAAACGAGGAACAGCAGAAAGAAATGCAGGCTCGGATCGAGGAGTTGGAGCGTCGTCTGGAAGAGGAGCAGGAGCGTAAGAGTGCACAGGAAGAGCAGATGGCGCTGCTCGAAAAATCATACGAGATCGCCGCCCGCTACATGAACGGAGGACAAACACCGACGCAGGAACCTGCCGCAGCGCAGCCTGCCGTCATATCCGGCAAGGCTGTCGTGCAGCCCGTCAAGCAGGTGCGGCACAACGTCGTATCGCTGCTCGCCGCACCGATACCCGATTCGGTATTCCGGGAGGAGTTCGTGAAACCTCGCAACTGGGGGTTCAACACAGTCGGAGGGGATGCCTCGGATGAGGAGCGTAACGGCATTCGGGCATCCATCTATCGGACGGTTACGATTACCGATGGCGGGCAGGTATCTCTGCGGCTTTCGGAAGCGATGACGGCCGGAGGCGTATTGATTCCAGCAGGAACGGTGGTCGCGGGAGCCGCCCGCATCGCCGGCGACCGACTGGGGATTACGATCAACGCCGTGCAACATGCCGGGACGGTCATTCCGATCGAACTGCTGGTCTACGACATGGACGGCAACGAAGGAATCTCCGTGCCGAGGTCGGAGGAGATCAACGCAGTGAAAGAGATTGCCGCCAACATGGGGTCGGGCATGGGAAGCAGCATCACCATAACCGACGACGCAGGGTCGCAGCTGCTCTCCGACTTGGGGCGCAGTGCCATACAAGGCGTATCGTCGTATGTGAGTAAAAAGATGCGCACGGTGAAGGTAACGCTCAAAGCCGACTATGCGGTTCTGCTGCTGCCGCCACAGAAATAGAGAACAACAAGCCACTGAAAAAATCCATTTTATCAATCATTAAAAACAAACGACATGAAAAAGATTCTTTTGGCATTCGCATTCGTCGGGTGCATGTTCGCAGCAAACGCGCAGGAAAAACCCTCTACGGGCGATCTGTTCGACGGACTTACCCGTCCGCTGACTTTCGACCGCATGATTCCGCCCTATGCGCTGGAAGTAACGTTCGACAAGACGGTTCACGTCATCTTCCCCTCGGCAATCCGCTACGTCGATCTGGGATCGGCGGATCTGCTGGCGGCGAAAGCCGACGGCACGGAGAATGTCCTGCGTGTGAAGGCCGCACTGCGGGATTTCTCGCGCGAGAGCAACCTCTCGGTCATTACCGAGGACGGGGCATACTACACGTTCAATGTCAAGTATGCCGACGAGCCGGTGAAACTTTCCGTGGAGATGACGGACTTCATTCACGACGGCGAGGCGGTGAACCGCCCCAACAACGCGATGGAGGTATACCTCACGGAGCTGGGAAGCGAATCGCCGCTGCTCGTGCGTCTGATCATGAAATCCATCTACAAAAACGACCGCCGTGAAATCAAGCATATCGGCTGCAAGCGGTTCGGGGTGCAGTACCTGCTCAAAGGCATCTACTCGCATAACGGCCTGCTCTATTTCCATATGCAGTTGAAAAACTCGTCCAACGTGCCGTTCGATGTGGACTACCTCACGTTCAAGATCGTCGATAAGAAGGTCGCCAAACGCACGGCCATTCAGGAGCAGGTCGTCTGGCCGGTGCGGGCATACAATAACGTACAAGTAATCGACGGCAGACATAGCGAGCACATGGTCTTCACTCTCCCGAAGTTCACGCTGGCCGACGACAAGCACCTCGTCGTGGAGCTGCACGAACAGCAGGGAGGCCGGCATCAGAGATTCACCGTCGAGAATGAAGACCTCGTGCGTGCCAACGTTATCAACGAACTCAAAGTGCGGTAATCATGAAGCGATTTCTGTTTCTTCTCGTCGCATCGCTCACTCTCTTTACAGGGACGGTGCACGCCCAGCGCGCCCTGCCGCGGATGCGCAGCATCGAGCTTCGGGGCGGCATGGTCGACGGATTCTGCACCTCCGCAAGCACGGATGCGGGGTACTATTTCGGCGTTGCGATGAGCCGCTACGCGAAGCATGCTGATAAGTGGGTCTTCGGCGTCGAGTACCTGTCGCGCTATTATCCCTACAAGGCCGGACGCATTCCGATGGCGCAGTTTACGGCCGAGGGCGGCTACTACTACAAGTTCTTCACCGACCCCTCGCACACGTTCCTCTTCTACGTCGGAGGTTCCGCCATGACGGGTTACGAAACCGTAAACTGGGGCGATAAGCGGCTCTACGACGGTGCGACGATCCGCAATCGCGACCGGTTTCTCTACGGCGGGGCCGTTACGCTGGAAGTGGAGGCCTATCTCACGGACAGAATCATCCTCTCGTTGTCGGGACGCGAACGCTGTTTGTGGGGTACGACGACGGGGCATTTCCACACGCAGTACGGCATCGGAGTAAAATTTATCATCAACTGACCATGTACGCTGATACGATATTGAACACGGACGCATTGTCCGGATTGCAGCAATTGCCGGATGAAAGCGTAGATTGTATCGTGACTTCACCTCCATATTGGCAGTTGCGGGATTATGGGCTGCCTCCTATACTTTTCGGTGGCGATTCTGAGTGTTGTCATGATTTTGATACGTTCGGAGTATGTCGTTTGTGCAGAGGCTGGTCAGGAGAGTTGGGGCGTGAGCCTTCGCGCGAGATGTTCGTGGAGCACATGGTGCGGATCTTCGACGAGTGCCGCCGCGTACTGAAGAAGACGGGCACGCTGTGGGTGAACCTCGGCGACTCCTACTCCAAGCACAACAAGTACAATCGTCCGAACGACTGGCCGGGCAGAAAGAACGCCTTTTGTCTGAAATCGCCGCGTGTGGATATGGTTGCCCATCGCGTGCCCCACAAGTCGCTGTGCAATATCCCTGGTCTGTTCGCCGAAATGATGATCGGACAGGGCTGGATTCTGCGCAACGAGATAGTCTGGTACAAGCCGTCGGTTATTCCCTCGTCGGCGAAAGATCGCTTTACGGTTGATTTCGAGAAACTATTTTTCTTTACGAAATCTACGAAGTACGACTTTCGGCAACAATTCGAGCCGTATGCCAAGTGTACGATTCGTCGATACCGACAGCAATTCGCTCCTGATGAAACCTATCGAAAATATGGTTATCCCGTTGGGACAATGAATAGCAACCCCAATGGGCGTAACAAACGGTGCGTTTGGCGAATTACCACTGAACCAAATCGTAGACGCCACTATGCTTCTTATCCGACCAAATTGATCGAAATACCTATCGAAGCAGGCTGCCCGCCGGATGGTGTCGTCCTCGATCCGTTCCTCGGAAGTGGAACGACAGCCGTCGTCGCACAACGATTAGGGCGTCGCTACATAGGTATCGAACCAAATCCTGAATATGTAAAAATTGCAAAATCTCGGTTGGAGTAAACGTAGCTCTGACCATATTATTAACTGCTACGCAAGTAGCATAAAACCAACTTTTTATATGAAACACTTATTTTTGGCAGCTACGGCTGCTCTGGGACTTCTCGTCTCGTGCAACAAGGAAGAAAACGAAATTTACGCGACCTCGAAAGGTGCGGTAGCCACCGTGTCGTTCACCGACGGAGAGCCTGCGACCCGCAGCGCGACGGCCGAGGCCGAGACGTGGGAAAAGACGCTCAACACGGTTACGATGTTCGTCTTCGACCCGTCAGGCGACCTGATGGTCAAGCGTTCGTTCTCGGCAGCCGAACTCTCGGCCAAGAAGGCGACTTTCGCCCTGCCGGATGCCGTGCCGGGCAACGTGTGCGAGTTCTACGCCGTGGCGAACCTCGATGTAGCGAACGTCGGCGACAAGACGACGCTCACGGCTCTGCTGGAGCGCGATGCGGCCTCGTACAACGGTACGTTCGCCGAAGTTTCGACGAAAGCCGCGCGCGACGGCGGCTTCGTCATGTCGGGCACGACCTCGAAAGCCGTCGCGGCCGCAGGCTCGACGACCGACGTAACTATCACGCTCAAGCGCACCGTAGCGAAAGTGGCCGTTCAGGTTACGCCCTCGCCCCGGTTCGGGACGCTCTATCAGGGAGCCGTGCGGATCAACAGCATCACGCTCTCCAATGGCGCGACGCAGACACCGGTGTTCCACTCCGGCTACAATCCGGGAGCTCTCAATTTCTCGGCGACGCAGGCCTCGGACGCCGCCTCGGGCAAGTACCGCAACCTCTTTTACCTGTTCGAGTGTCCCGCCCGCAACGTCGGCAACCGCGTGAAAGCCATCATCCATGCAACCTACGATATGGACGGCGATTTCTCGACCGCAGCCGGTCAGTCCTCGATGACCTACGAGGTGGAACTCGACGGTGCTTCGGGCGGTGAAATCCGCCGCAACAGTTGCTACCGCGTGGATATCACGATCAACGGGCTGTCGGGCCACGACGCCTCGCTGACTATCACGCCTGCCGAGTGGGAATTGCCCGTAACGCAGACCGTGGAGCTGGGAGCATAAACCGCAAGTCGAACCCGTTTCCGCTCCGGCCTACGTCGGGGCGGGAACTTTTAATCAGAGTATTCGTTATGAAAAAAATCTTATTGTTTATCATACCGCTGCTCGCGATGATGAGCAGCTGTAACAAAGACGAGATGGAGGATCGCCCGTCCTTGCAGGACGAGGTGCGCTTCTCGTTACAGATTCAGGAGGAGGGCGTGCAGTACGTTACCCGCGCGACGGACGAACGAACCGTGCGCGATGTCAATCTTTTCCTCTTCGACCCGCGCGGCGTGCTGCCCGACCGCCATTTCTACGTCGAGAGCGGCACGGTGGAGTGCTCCGTGCTCCCCGGCAGCTACGAAGCCTATGCCGTGGCGAACGTGCATCGGGATATGGGTACGATGACCCTCGAACAGCTGCGCGCCGTTCAGCTTCCGTCGGTAACCCGATATACCATGCTTCCGATGTCGGGACACACGACGCTCACGGTCGAAGACCGAATGTCCGCACCCGTCATTACCGTGCGGCGCACCGTTGCGAAAATCATCTGCAACATATCCATAGACCCGGCTGTCGTCTATGCCCTGAAATTGCAGTCCGTGCAAATCATGAATGCCGCCGCCACGACGAAGCTGTTCGAAGCGGAGCAGGCCGCCGACAAGTTCGTTACGATGGCTTCCACGGAGATCGGCGTGTCGGAGGGCCGCAAGGCGACCCGCACGTTCTACCTGCTGGAAAATTGTCAGGGCGACGTGCCGTCCATCACGACCCAGCAGCAGAAGTGCTCCGAGAACGCTCCGCAAGGTGCTACTTTCGTGCGGATCAAAGCACAACAAGAGGGCTTGCAACTGACATACGACGTCTATCTGGGCGAGAACAATACCTCGAACTTCGATGTGCGGCGCAACTCGGTACAGACGCTCGATATTCGCATCAAGGGGGATAATGAGGTAGATGCACGTATTCACTCCTTTGAAGTGAAAATCTCCGACGACCTGCCCGATGCCGACTTCGGACGCACGGCGGATCGCTGCATTTACGACACCGGGAAGCGGCTCTCGATCTCCGTTACCAATCGGGAGAAGGCGGGAACCCTTACCGCGAAGATACGGCTCGTGCAGGGACAGGTCGGAGCTTTCTCCGCAAACAGGCAGATGGTAGCCTCGGCCGTAACCGTATCGCTCGACGATCCGTCGGGTCTATACGAGATTCCGATAGGTTATGTCGCACGACCGGTATATACGGCTGCCAACTCCCGTCTGGTCTACGAAGTTACGGTGAGCAACACGGACGGATACAGCTACACCAAGACTTTCACGCGGGATTTCTATAACCTGCTGACGGTCTATACCTATTGGCAGGGACGCGACAATACGGCCGGACGATTGGAAGGTGTTACCGCCGTCAGCGAGATCAAGACATGGACGCCCTCGGCCTTTTACACGCGTCTTCTGTCGCTCGACGACGGCCCGACGATGCCCGTCGTCCCCAACGACGGCTTTGCATTCAAAGGGTGGTATGCCGACAGCGGCCTGACGCGAAAGGTCTCGGAGGCCAATCCCTATCAGCACCCGATGACTTCGTATCGCGATACGCTCTACACCGAGTTCGTCAAGGAGTGGGTGTACATCTATACCAAACTCAATGAAGCACAACTTACCAGCGATACCGGTTATACGATAAATACAGCCAAGCAGGCGTTTATCGTCCTGCCCGGAAGCCGCTGCTCCATATCAGGCAAAGACGGTCTGGCGGTCACGACATGGTGGAACAATCCGGAAAATGTTTTGCCGCGCCACATTGTATCGACCGACAATCCGTACAGCTTTACCGCCACAGCCAATCGAACGCTAATCCCGGGCTACGATGCCGTCTCGAAAGAAGAGGCGTCGAGCCGCCGCACCGCAATATCCACCGATTAAACGAACCGATGATGAGAAAGCTGTTAATCCTGCTGCTGTGCGTCCTTGCGGCGCACACGGCATCGGCCCAATACACCGCCGTGCGTGTCAATGCACTGGGCTGGGCGACGGGGACGCTCAACGCAGGCGTCGATGTCGCCGTGGCGCAGAAGTGGTCGGTGGAGTTATCGGGCTATTGGAATCCCGTATCGACGGAAAACCTCCGTGCCAACGTCCTCGCGGCGACCATCGGCGTGCGCCGTTGGCGCTTCGAGCCGCACGTAGGTCTGTTCTGGGGTTTGCACTCGACCCTCGCCAAGTACAAGGTCGGCAACAGCCGTACCCGCTACAACGGCTGGACGACGGGCATAGGCTCCTCGGTCGGCTACTCGTGGATGCTGGCCAAGCGGTGGAACCTGACACTCGAAGGCGGCGTAGGCATCTACTACATGGACGACCTGCGCTGGCATCCCGCCCCGTCGCCCTACGAAGCGATCCGCTACGAACATTGCCGCCGAATCGTCCTCGCGCCCTCGAAAATCGAGGTGGCATTTTCCTACCTGTTCTAAACCCCGACGACGATGAAAGCAATGATGAAACATACCTCCGTCGGCCTGCTGGCCGTGCTGCTGGCAGGCTGCTCGGTAACGTCGCATCTGGAGCGGCGGCAAAGCCGCGCACTTGCGGAGTACGCACTCCGCGAGCAGGCCGCGCCAAAGCCCGCCGAGAAGAGGAATTACATGACCGTGCGACACGACAGCACGACCTACTACATCGTCGAAGCGGTCAAGGACGAAAACGGCGAGACGATGGCCGAGTTCCGCCTCGACGAGGTGGTCGTCGTGGCCAAGTCGCGCACGCTGTCCGAACGCAAGGGCAAGGTGTTGGTCGATTTCGTCGTGAAGCTCCCCAAAGAGCTGCAGGGCGGCTGCCGCAGCATCGTGGTCGTCCCGCATCTGCACAAGGCTGAGGGAGCCGTACCCTTGCAGGAGATCTCCATACGCGGCGGACTGTTCAGCCGCGTGCAAGATCGCAACTACTGGCAGTTCTCGCAATATGTACGTCTATTCCGTCCCGACGCTGCGGGCGAGCAGCGGGCGTTCGAGCGCTTCGTGAAGCACCCTTACCCGCAGGGCGTGCGCCTCGATTCCATTGTCGAGGGTGCACGCGACCTGTCCTACTACTATTCGCAGGAGGTTCCGACTCGCAGCGAGGGCAAGACGATGTTGCTGACGCTGCACGGCGCAGTCGTGGCGCTCGACGGCAGCCGCTACGACCTGCCGCCCCTCGACACGCTCCGCTATCATATCTCGTCGATGCTCTCCTTCGCCGACACCACGACGCGCTACGTGACGAAAGTCATCGAGAAGTACGTCGTAGTGAACGACCGCAACTACCTCTCGTTCCGTGTGAACGACACGCGGATCATCGACACGCTGGGCGACAATGCAGCGCAGCTCGCTCGTATCGAATCGCTGATGGAGGAGCTTGTCGAACAACGCGAGTTCCATGTGGACAGCATCGTCCTCACGGCCTCGGCATCGCCAGAAGGCTCGTATGCGCAGAACGAACGGCTGGCGCGCGGACGTGCGGCGGCGCTCAAGCAACGCCTCGGCCAGCGCTTCGGACGTCAGGTCGATACGCTGCTCTGCGTGCGGTGGGTCGCCGAAGACTGGGTCGAGCTGGAACGACGAATCGCCGCAGATAGTACGATTGCCGAACGCGAGACGATACTCGGTCTGCTGCGTACGATAGGCAATCCCGACCGGCGCGAAGCGGAGCTGCGACGACGATTCCCAAAGCAGTATCGCGACATACGCGAGCGGCTCTATCCGCTGCTGCGCGCGGTGAACTTCAAATACGACCTGCGGCGCGTGGGTATGGTCAAGGACACGATTCACACGACCGTACCCGACACGCTCTATGCCCGTGGCGTGGAACTGCTGAACGAACGCGAGTACAACGACGCGCTGCGCATCCTGCGTCCCTATGAAGACCGTAATACGGCCGTGGCGATGCTCTCGCTCGGATACGACGAGCAGGCATACGAAGTGCTGTGCCGACTCAGTGAGGAGGCGACGGTCGAATATCTGAAAGCCATAGCCTGCGCCCGCATGGGACGCATCGAGGAGGGCAAGGCGGCATTCCGTCGGGCGTGTGAGCTGCAACCCAACTTTGAATATCGGGGCAACCTCGACCCCGAAATACGCGAACTTATAACGACACAATGACGATGAAACGAAAAATCAGATACGGCCTACTGACATTGGCCGTCGCAGCAGGGTGCATGGGGTGCGCCAAGCTGCATGAAGAGATCGACGAGCGGTATATCGAACGTCCGCAATACGACATCGAGATACCCGCGCCACCGGTATGGGATTCGATTCCCCAACCCGACACCCCGATAGGCAAATAATGTGAAACTCGTAAAAAGGAAACAACATGAAGAAGATGAAAGGATTTCTGATGCTCGCACTCGCGGCGGTCGGTACGCTGCTGACCGCCTGCGACAAGGAGCTGGACATAAAACAGGCGTATGCGTTCCGACTGGAGACGATGCCCGTGCAGACGCGCATCGTGCGCGGAGAAACGGCCGAGATACGCTGCACGCTCGTTCGGGAGGGAGAATACAACGGAGCGCGATACACGATTCGCTATTTTCAACCCGACGGCAAAGGAGAACTCCGCATGGACGACGGCACGCTGTTTCTCCCCAACGACCGCTACCCGCTCACGAGGGAGGTGTTTCGGCTTTACTACACCTCCCGAAGCGATGATCGACAGGTCATCGACGTGTATATCGAGGATAACATGGGGCAGATAACCCAGAACTCGTTTTCATTCCAGAATGAGCGGGAAGAAGATGATGAATAACCCCGAAGCACGAACGATAGAAACGCCCGTTTCCGGGCGTTTCCTAATAATAAAGCCTTATGACAGACCAAGAGAAACAACATATCCAGCGCAAAGAAAACTATGAACAGGCATTGGAGCGATGCGACGGCTACACACAAACCCTGAACTTTCTGAACAGCATACCATCGGAGGATATGACGTTGGGACTGGCAGAGCGGATATTCGTAAAAGAACCCGAATTGTTTTACCGTATCCCCGACAAATTCAAAGATCGAGAACTATGCGATACGGCCGTGCGTTATGACGGGAGTTATCTGAAATACGTTCCCGAGGCGATGAAAACGTGGGAATTGTGCATGAAAGCCATACGGCGCAGTCCGTATGCTATTGCGCATCTCCCCGTGTCGATGAAAAATCCCGAAACGTATCTGCGCCTCGTGCGGGAGAATCCTCGAAATCTAAAAGGTGTTCCTCGTCAAAGCAGGACATCCGAAATGTGCCGGATTGCATTCGACAACACCTACGGCAAGAATAAAACCGATTACTCCGTTATTTCGGCTCTGACCGATCCGTCGATGCTTTATCGGGTATTCCGCGAGCAGGACGACCCGAAGAAAATCCGGTTCCTGATGGACATTCTGCCCCATGACGCCGCCTTGATTACCCCGAAAGTCGCATTGGAAGCCGTGCGCAAAAACGGCGAGGTATTGAACAGCGTACCATCGCATTCCATCACGGCGGAGGTTGCGGACGCTGCCGTGATGAATTGGCCGGAAGCCATTCAATGGGTTTCGCGCAAACTCCGCACTCCCGATATTTGCCTGCGGGCGGCAACATGTCGACGAGAGTTGTCCATATATGTTCCCGACAAGATTGCCAAAGAGCGGAATATCTATTCTTTCCATCGGAGAGTGGAAGAACTGCTGCGTCAGCCCCTCGATTATCACCGATATAAAATGCTTTATGAGGGAAAGCCCGTATGCACGGAGTGCGTATGGACGCGCTGTGGCGTTATCGACTACTGCGAAGTGAATTATAACCCGAATAAAAACAGACTGGGACTGCGCATTCTTACCGAATCCGCATATCGGGAAAGACGACAGCAGCAACAGGCGTATAAGGCAGGACAAAATCGGCATGGCGATACGGATACCGCATTGCGAAGGCCTCCGCAGAAAGTACCACAAAAGACGAAACGGGGATTGAAATGGTAAAAAACGTCCTGTTTATCACGCAGAGCCAAAGGAAATCGCTATATTTGCACTTGAATTGCTCGGCAGAACAGCGCAGAATGCGGCAAGTCGTCGGGTGGTTCTACATACGGAAGGAACACATTATAGTGGGGCATTGAAAACAGCCAAATTTTAATCCACTCACAAGATAATGGGTAGTTCTCTTCTTTATCGTCGTGTCTATATGCCACAAGCATGTACGATAACCGGCGTGAGAAGAAATTATCTATCGAGTGGATAGGTGCTTGGCTGTACCTCAATGCCGGTATTTAACGTACTCTCACGCCTTTTCGTATGGTATTTGTTAGATTATAAAACAAACGCGATATGGCAGAGAGACGACAAAACAGCCCCCAAGCCCGCAGTTGCATGGCCGACGAATTGCAGCCCCTGATCGGCATGTACCGCCTGACTGTCGACGACGAGAAAATCGTCATACCTCAGAATCCCGATTACGGAGTACTCTATAACGACGGAGAGATTCGTTTCGACGACATCGCCGAAATCACGGTCGATTTTGCTTTTATCAATATCCTTGTCCGCGACGGCTATCTGTTCTCTTTCTACCGACGGGAGCCGCTTATTACCTGTACCCGCAAACTCTCCTTGTAAGTACTGAGATTATCGGTTGCTCCGAGTGAGTGCCGATAATCATGGCAATCGAAAAATCGGACGGAGCAACCCCGTCCGATTTTTTTACGCCGTATGTAACGCCCGCCGCCCTGTTATCGGGGCGGACGTTGTTGCTGTTCCTGTATGGCGAGCAGTTGCTTCAGCATGTAAGCATGGTTTTCGCCTACGGTATGCCCCGACGGCATTTTGCAGGGGCTGTTCATACACTCGCGGCATTGGCGGATTGCTTCGGCGAGGTTATCCACCTTGATAACCTCGCCCGTAATATCTCGGATAGTCAGTTCCATAATCTACATTTCTTCGATATTCGCAATCGGCATATAGTACCCCAGCCACTCCCGAACAGAGGTCATGTTGTATTCCGATGTTATGACTGCTCGGCATTCGTCGATAGGTGTGAAACGGGTACTCTCGTAGTTATCGACCCACTCTTTGAGCGTTTCGACGCCCCACGTTTCGGGGTCGTCGAAAAAGTCGTCCAACGTGCGGATAGGCTCCGCGAACGTAATGATAAGTGTTTCGTAATTCATAGGGCAATTATTTATCGGTTTTCTTATTCAGCCACTGGTCGCGTCTGCGGCGGCACTCCTCCAAAGTCGGAGCGACGCACGAGAACAGTTCGCCGTCCGTGTGGCGGTAGTCGTATTGGCAAAACCGCTTCTTCGTCCTGCGAGCGAAAGCCGGGGTGAAATACTCGTGCCGTTCCTCTCCCGTAGGGCATACCGACACGCCGGTTACCGTCATCTTCGTTGTTTCCATTGTTATCGTTGTTTAAGGGGTTAAAATTCTGCTTTCAATAGTCTGTGTCTGAACTGCTGCGTCGGGTCGCTGACCTTGCGCTGGTGCACCCAAAAGTGGTGTACACCGAAGCCGTAGACGAAATAGTCGTCGAGCGGAACTCGGGTTTTCAGATTCTCGATGCCCTGCCGCAGTTCGGTTTCGTTGCCGGCGAGAAGTATCGTGTCTATCAGTCGGAGGAAAATTTCCGCCACCTCGTCGCAATAGGGACAGAAGAAAGATTCAATCGTTACGTTCATAGTTAGGGTATTTTATGCGGTTTGTTATGCGGTCATTCGCTGCTCGATTTGCGGCATATTACGCCTTACGAGGTTCACGATGCTGTCGTGGTGCTCAGTCTGCGAGTTGTGAACACCGCGGCTTTGCACGACTTTGAGGGTATCCAATGCCACCTCGACCGTCTCGACACGCCTGCCGCAGACGGTCGCCGAAAAGATAAGCGAGTTCGGTTTTTCGTAGTAGGCATTGGTAAACACGCAGTGGTGCATGGCGTCGCCCTCCTCGACGAACTCCTGCACGCTCTCCAATACGCGCACGGAGAGGTCGCCATCGACAAAGACCAGCCCGAAAAAACGGGATTTGAGGTCGCGATAATGCTGTTCCTCCTCGGCGGCGCGGCGTTTGCGTTCCAGCAGCTGCACGCGCTCCTGCCGTGCTCGCTTCCTTTCGACAAGGCGGTCATGGGCTGTTTGCAGGTCAGCGGGGCAAACATACTTCGCGTTGTTGGTGTCCTTGTCGAAATGACGAAGCAGGTCGATGTAGTCGCGCCACACGGAAGCGTCCGATATGATATACCCGTTGCGCAGGCAGATTTTGATTGCCGACCAATAGTTCGCGATATTCCACGATTGGCGGTTCGCATAATAAGACAATAGTGCAATCTGTCCCGCCTTCAAGAGCGTTTCGGCCTGCGGCGAGCGAAGGACGACCGTAAAGAGGTCGAACGGCAGGATATTGTGGTACTCGCCCGTAAATCCGTTGCGGCGCAGTTCGGGGATAGTACGCTGGCGCGGATAGGTGGCGCACGGGATTATATCGTAGGCTTTGACGTTGTTTTTACCGCGCACCTCCATATCTCCGTAGAGATACCACAAATCGTAATAGCAAAACGACATGGCGCGCGGGCGGGCGACGGTTACGACCTTGCCGTCGGGAGCAATCCATCGTTGCACGACCTCGTTAATCGAATAGTCGGCAGACTGCCCGACCTTGTGGGTCGCCTTGACATAGTAGAACCGAATGACTTGATACTGCTTGCAGGTCGTAATGACGGAGTAATAGGATATAGTGCGGAATACCCGTCTGCGGGTCTGCAACAGCTTCAACTCCGTGCCGCAGTGGGGGCAGGTGCATTCGCAAAGGATGTCGGCCAATGCACCGTCGCCCTGCCACGAGTGGCCGCACTCCGTGCAGGAGATGACACCCTTTGCCGACCTGCGGCCGATGTGGTCGAAGCAATGACGGAACGCATGGTTTTTCTGCGCTTCGGTAATATGGGGCAAACGACGGCTCAATCGTGCGACCTCGATTTGTATCTGTGTCTTCGGTTTCATGGTGTTCTGCTTTTGAGTTAGAATAATAGGTTCATCTGCTTGTCTGCGTCGGTCTGCTTCTTGGCGACGGGCTTGCGCTGGGTAAGTTTTGCATAGGCTTCCTGCTCGGCGCGCTTCATGGCATCGCGGCGTGCCTGCTGTTTCTCCTCCTCGGTCAGTTCGATGGTGTGATTGACTACCACGCGGCAGTCGATGGACTTGCCGACCTCGATGTCGGGTTCGTCGTAGTAGTGGAGTGCCATAGCGTAGATTTCCTCGTCCGCGAAGCCGTGGCAGCCGCTCGCCTGCACTTGGTTCAGAATGTAGGTCGTGCAGTCGTCGATGTTCTTCTGCGGGTCGGCGTAACGCTCGGCGAAAAGTTCGTCCGTCTCCGCCCGCTGCTCCAAATAGGTGCGGATAGTCTGCTTGAAATAGTCCGTTGCTTTATTCTCTCGTGCCATAGTCGTCTCTTTTGCGGGGCGGTTTCCCGCCCCTTGTTCAACATCTATTCGTTCATGCCGATAAGTCGGCGCACTTGTTCCTCCTTGCTCTTTTGAAATATCCAGCCCGCCTTCTTCTCTCCCTCGTGGGTCAGTCGGCTGTTGAAGCGTCCGCCGAGGGCGGATAACTCCGTCTTGATAGGCTTCGTATCGCCGAATACGGCAATCGCCTTGTCGGAGTAGTCCACGATGACGAAATCACCCTGCACGACCGTTTCGGGACGCTTGTCCGACCGCTCCGCAGTCGCGTTCGACAGGCGGATATTGGCTTCGTCGCCTGCGATGTAGGCGAAATCCTCGATTGTCCGTTCGCGGTTGTATATCGGCGACTTGTGGATAATCCAACCGTAGTATTTGCTTTGCCCGAGGTAGTAGCCCGCGCCCATCGAGTACTTCTCGCGGTGTTCGTACTCCTCGCACGGCTCGGCCAGATAGGCCGTTTCGTGGAAGTTGGACGCATGTTTCCGCATTTCGGAAAACAAGTCCCGCGTATGCGAGGAGAACCCCAAGATGACGGTGCGGACGGTACGATAGGCGAAGTAGTCCGTCATGTGGTCGCTCTCGTCCTGACGGAGTTCCGAGACGATGACGGCCTTTGCCGTCGGGGGCAGGAGTGCGGCGAAGCGTTCGCGCCCGACAGCCTTGACGCACTCCACACGCTGCCGCTCCTGCTCGGCCTGCCGTGCTTCTTCGGCGGCTTGCTTCTCCGCCTCCTCTACGAGTAATGCCACCTCGAAAGCGTCCATAAACTGGGGGTTCGCGTCGTCGTAGTATCGGCCGATACCGTGCTTGCGGGAAAGAGGTTGCAGAATGTCCGTGCGGTCTGTCTTTTTTGTGTCGAGGTTCAGCAGATGATACATGTAGCCGTCGTCGGTGTGTTCCACTTTGTAGACTACATATCGGTTCATCGCCATGTAAGGCCCGTAACCGATGACGATTTGGTTCTCTTTGACTACCTGCACAGTCGTGTCCGTCGTCGTGCCGCCGAATAATGAAATGTACTTTGCCATGTCTGTAAGTGTTAGAAGATGCGAGTAAAAAGGAAATGGAAAAAGCCGATGAGAGCCACGAGAGAAACCAGCCCCCGAAGAATACCCAGCAGGATATTACGACAGAATACGAAGCCTAAAACGACCCAAAGGAAGCCCTCGCCCCACGTGTAGAAGCCCAACGCCATCGCGCCGACCTGCACCCACGTCGTCCAACTCGACCCTATGCCAAGTGGAAGGTTGGAGGATTTCTGTTTCCGTTTATTTTTCTCTATGCTTCTCATAACCTTTGACTTTTTTTTTATGCCGTAGCGGAGCCGGTATGGATGGAATCTGTTTCAGTAGCCTGAAAGGTTCGGGATTCGCTCACGACAAGATTTTTGCGGGAAATACGCTTCGTCCGTAAGGCGCAAGGAAGATTTTCCGCAAAACCGCCCGCCGGCCCGATCTTGCACGAGCGTAAAGCCCGGAAATACCTTTGCTACTGCAACAGATTCATCCGCTCTATACCGGTCTTGCGCAGGCAGGCGAAAAGATGAGGAAAAGGTTATGGAAGAGAAGCTCGGAGAGAAAAAGCAATGCCGCGAACGAGTATGGATACGTTCACGGTATCATATCGGCACGACCGGGAATATGGTTTTGTGCCACTCGTGGCCACTTCAACGCCACATGCGTCCACAGCATGATGACGCATAGGATACGAACACTCGTTTGGCTATATTTGAACGTCCGGGAAGCAAAAACGAATCATAATATGGAAATCGTAAGTATAGATACAAGGCTCTTCGACGAGATGATCCGACGGGTGAAATCCGTCGAAGAAAAAGCGGTTGCCTTATGCCGTAGTCAAGAGGACTTGGGGTTGAAGAAATGGCTCGATAATCAGGAAGTATGCGAAATACTGGGAATATCCCTGCGTACCCTGCAAACCTATCGGGAGAAGGGTTTGTTGGCGTATAGCTGCATCAAGCACAAAATCTTCTACAAGCCCGAAGATGTCGAAGCCCTTCTGAAATCATCGTATCATCAGCAAAATCGAACGAAATGAAAAACTATCTGATGGGGCAGCAAGACCCCTGCATAAAGGATATTCTTCAACGGTTGGAGCATACGGACAAGGTGCTCGACAGGTTGAGCAAAAGCATAAAACGGACGTTCAACGGCGAACGGTTCATTTCCGACAGCGACCTGTCCTGTGTATTGAGAATCAGCCGCAGAACATTACAGGATTATCGAAGTGCTGGCATACTGCCTTATTACCTGATTTCAGGCAAGGCTCTTTACAAAGAATCCGATGTTCAGCAGATGTTGGAAAAGGCGTATCGACCTTCATTCGATGTGTGGAATATCGTGTAGATACGAGCGTATAAAAAGGCGGAAGACGGCCGTTTGAGTTGTCTCCCGCCTTTTTTGTTCAGTGATCATGGAATTCATCCGAACCGCTACCTGCGATCGCCGTTTGCAAATTTAGTTTGCAATCGTAAATTTGCAAGAAACGATAGCGAATAGAAAAACATCTTAAATAAACCTCGTTTCCGTAGCAATCAAAGGTAATGAACTGTCAAAAATTTTTGCATTCAGTTATGAAACACTTAACATAACCACCTCGCCTTTTGCGGACTTTGCAAAGAAAATATTAGCACAGAGCAACCTTCAATGTTTATTCTTTAAACAATCATTTACAAACCATTTTTAGATGTAAAATCAATATTTTTGCAAATAAATCACAAAAACACGAAATTTGTAATACAATTTACGATGCTTTGTATTATATTTGTAATCCTAAACAGGACTCAAAATGATACCGCTATGTTAGTACAGTTCAAATTCAACAATTACAAATGCTTTAAAGATGAGGTTACATTAAATCTTGTTGCCTCCAATTATTTTAAGGATGAACCAACTAACATTTATCCTACAGAATATTACTCGGTAGTCAACTCTTTGGCTATCTATGGCGCTAATGCCAGCGGAAAAACAAAACTTTTTCAGGCGTTTAACTTTATGCGTGAAATAGTTTTACATTCTGCAAACAATAAAAATAACAGAGTGTGGCAGAATGATTATGATCCATTCCGTTTCAATATAGACACAATAGAGAAAAATAGCTCATTTGAAGTCGTCTTTTTGGTTGATGGGGTTCAGTATAGATATGGATTTGAAGTAAACAAAGAGGTTATAATTGCTGAATGGTTATTTAGAAAGAAGACCAAAGAGGTTAAAGTGATTTATCGGGATGCCGATGGTGTAGAGTATAACAAAGTCTATATCAATCATAAAGTAGCAAATAATTTAAAGGAGGCTGGAATGATTCGTAGTGATGCGTTATTCCTGTCTATATTATCGCTTTGGAATGACTCATTATCATCTATCATTACAAAATGGTTTTATAATGCCAATGTCTTATCTGCATCAATTAACAATTATTTGGGGTATTCGTTAAGGCAGTTAGATGGCCCAATGAAAAAACAGATTCTTTCTATGCTAAATGGAGCTGATCTCGGCATTGATGACATAAACCCAAGTGAAGTAGATTTTGAGTCGATACCGGATGAGATCAAAAAGATGATGCCCAAAGAAGCTTTTGAAGGGAAAATATATAATGGCGTAAAAACTACCCATAAGGTGTATGACAGCAATGGTCTCGTTGCTGGCACAACCGATATGACCATGGAAAATGACGAGTCATACGGGACGACAAAGTTATTCGCCCTCAGTGCCCCTATTATTGACACATTAAGGAATGGTAAAATTTTGTGGGTTGATGAAATTGACCACGGACTTCATTATGATTTGTTAGTTGCAATTATTCGCTTATTTCATTCACCCGAAACAAATCCACATAATGCACAGTTAATCATAAATACCCATAATAGTGGATTATTGGATGTTCCTAATCTATTTCGTAGAGACCAAATATACATAACATCTAAAAATAGATATGGCGAGTCTACGCTCAAGCCAATAACAAATTATGGCTCTACTATTCGCAAAAGCTCTAAACTGGGATCTCTTTATAGAGATGGCAAGTTTGGAGGTGTTCCTTATTTAGATGATTTTGATAGTAGTGTTATTTCTAAAGAGGAGTAGTGATAGTTATGGGCAAGATTAGAAGAAAAGATGCCAAACAGGAAGAAGAGCGAAGAGCTAGAAAGGCTGAGTTTAAGGCTCGCCGATCTAAAATCAAAGAAGAGCCAACCCTGGGCGGCCTTTGGGTATAGAAAAGTCCCCGAAAAAGATTCTAATTATATCCGAAGGAGTTAATACTGAGCCTACATATTTCAGACACTTTAAACTACCCAATATTATTATAGAACCAATTGGAATAGGGTTAAGCACGACTCGATTGGTCGAAGAGGCTGACAGCCTGTTGAGAAACAAGTATCAAGGTAAGAAATTCGACGAAATCTGGTTGGTATTTGATAAAGATGACAATGATGATTTCGAGAATGCAATCAAACTCGCGTTAAGTAAAAAATATAGAGTGGCCTATTCTAATCAAGCTGTAGAATATTGGTTTATCTTACATTTTTATGACCATCACGGAGAACAGCTGTCCCGTGATTCTTATGAGGGGATGATTA
Organism: uncultured Alistipes sp.; assembly: GCA_958449275.1. Classification (GTDB taxonomy): domain Bacteria; phylum Bacteroidota; class Bacteroidia; order Bacteroidales; family Rikenellaceae; genus Alistipes. The sequence continues at coordinate 18,534 of CAUDHE010000019.1, forward strand.
ATCGCTATATAGAACCACTGGGTGCAAAGTATGATGACTCAAAAATCGTTTCAAATGAGTTCTTTGATATACTAATGTCAAGAAATCCTGAAACGAAAAAGTATAGGTATCAGGAGGCTTTTGATAGGGCTGAAAGGATTCTATCTGGAGATCCCAGCAAGACGAAAGAATCGGTAACAATGGTTCATAAATTATTTTGCTCCATAATACCTTTGGAAACAACAAAAACTAAAAGAATTAGAGAGAAAAAAGAAGAGTCAAAAAAGAAAGCTGGAATAAAGTAGTAAAAAGCCATATTGCGAAATCGGAGTGCATTGGAGAACTAATCGGCGTTGTATCCCGTTGCTCGAAAACTCGTCAATTGAAAGAAGCCCGATTCTGTATGCTTTTTTGCTCTGTCCCAATAAACCGTGTTTGGAGTCGCGATTCGAATCTCGCTTGGCCTTTACGCAAAACAAAATCTACAATTATTGCATCTTTTGTCATAATCGTCATTGGCTTTGTTTCTCAGAGCCGCATTTGTCCCGCATTCCCATAGAGATAGCCCGGATTCGATGCTATAAACAGATTCCGGAGTTTCGAGAATTCCATCCCAGCCGGTCAGATGCACGGCATCTCCTGACGGAAATCGGATTTGAGTTATATTCGACGCTGTTGCCCGAATTAGCCGAGCCACCAATTCCGGTAGGATACTTTGGGCATCCCGTCTATCCGCCCATTGTTTGATATCTGTCGAGGTAATCCACTTCATATCCTATGATTATTCTCTTAAAAACTTACAATGATCGTTGCCCCCGTACAACCTATTCATCCACATGGCAAAAAGTCTGTCCGTAACGGAGAATACCTTATTGATTTCGGTGATGATGTCCTTTTCGAGCAGTTTTTTCATTGCCGACTGCACGGAACTCGCCGAAGTCAAGCTATGCCGCTTGATGAACGCTGCCGAAGTGATTCGTTCCGCTTCGCCCTCTTTGGCGATGGCGTAGAGCAACTCTTTCTGCTTTTCGGGGATGTTCGACAGAATCTCGCGGAAAATCGTATCGTTCGAGGCGATCATGTTGTCGATCGCAGCTCGGAGGGTTTCGAGCGTACACTCCTCGCCTTCGGGAGTATCGGCGAACGCCTCGTTGAACGTCTTCTGAACGTAGTAAGTGTGCCCTTTGAACAGATTATAAACTCGTTCGACATCCGCAGGCGCAATGCGTCGGTTGCGTTTCTCGAAATGTCCGACGATGAACGGAATGTAGATTTCCGGCACGATCGCTTTCAGTTCCAGCATATCTGCGCTGTGGTAGAACGGACGTGCTGCCGACGTGAACATCTCCTGCATCATGTGGCGCTCGCTGCCGGCGAAGATGAAGTTGCAGTTGCGCAGCTTTTGGATGTGCGTCCGCAGCTGTGCTTCGATATTCTTTTCGGGATACTTGGCGATTTGCTGAAACTCGTCGATAGCTACGATACACGGCTTGTCCACATGGGCGAGGTATTGAAAAATTTCATCCAGCGTATATTCCGGTCGGTCGATATCGCCCAGCTCCACGTTGAAGGTCGGCATGCCCGTGATGGGGTCGAAGCCGAATTTGCCGCTGATGGATTTGATGGTCTGAATGAACAGCGAGGCCATCTTTCGGCTGCGGGGCAGAAGGGTTTCGTATATCTCGCGTCCTAACAGATACGTAAACTCCCGCAGGCTCGACGTGTGCAGGATGTCGATGAAGAACGTATAGTATTCGTCGGCGATTTCGGGTTTGTCGTAGCAGAATTGAATCAATCCCGTTTTGCCCATTCGTCGGGGCGATATGATTACCAGATTATTGCCATTGGTAACCGATTTGACGAGCCGTGCCGATTCCGTCACACGATCGCAGAAATATTCCGGTTCTATCTTTCCCGTTACGATAAAGGGATTCGTTGCTTTTGCCATATAATCGTCGTTTTTGCAAAGATAATTATTCAACATAAATTATGCAAATAAAATAATCAAGAATTTATTAAACCAGTTGAATTGCTTTTTTGTTTGAAATTCAGTTTGGTTTGGTGTTGTTACTTGCCGATATCTTCCAGACGATAGTGGGTGTTGTCGCTCGTTCTACGATCCATCGTCTGAATACTTCGGCATTTTCGGATTTGAGGCGGAACGACAATGCTGCAACCATTTCGAGGCCATACTGTTCGACGATGTTGCCGTCTCGACAGCGGGTACAACAGCAAACACGGTCTTCATCCAAAACGCCGCTTTTGCGTATCGCTCTGATATTCGCATTTACGGCTGCGGTGAATACTCCGAACAAGTCGGCGATCTGGCTTTGCGTAAGCCATACTCCGTTTGTGGCGGGACGAATCGTTACCTGTCCGTTCTCGATCGTTATGGGTTGTGTAGTCATAATTTCATTCGTTTAGTAAAGTCATTATATCAATCGTTCGCCTGCTCGGCTTTCGGCTCTTCATAGAGTTCAAGTTTTCGGCTCGCAGACAGTTTTCTTAACTGCTTCGTATCCTCGTCCACTTTTCTGTCCGTTACGTGAGCATAGATTTGAGTGGTCATCAGTCGTCGGTGTCCCATCATGCGGCTGACGGTCTCTATCGGTACGCCCAGCGAGAGCGTGATGTGCGTTCCGAAATTGTGTCGCGCCATATGAAAAGTCAGATCGATGCCATATACTTCTCCTAACTTGCGGATCAAACGTTGAAGTTTGCTGTAGGAACATATCGGCAGTAGCCGTTCGTCGGTGCGTTCAATCCGGTACTTTTCGATGATGCGCATTGGCACGTCCAATAGCCGCACGACCGATTCCGTGCCGGTCTTCTGCCGTCGGATATGTATCCATCGCACGCCATCTTTATCCTGCGTAATGTGCATTTCCGATAGTTGTCTCAAATCCGCATAGGCCAGCCCCGTAAAGGTCGAGAAGATGAACCAGTCCCTCGCTCGTCGCAGTTCGGGATCGGCGACTTGTTCTGCAAGCAACCGTTTCAAGTCGTCGAGTTTCAGATGGCGGCTCTTGCGCTTCGGCAGTTCGGGATGCAACGTGGCGTAAGGATCACGACGCAATGTCCCTTGATTGACCGCCCGCATAGTCATTTTCTTCAAGCGGTAGAGGTGCTCATGCACCGACTTTTGTTGCAATTTGCAGTCCGTCCGTAGGAACAAGTCGAACGCATCATAGAACTCCCGGTCGAGGCTTCGAAAGGTTACATCCTTCTGCCCGCATTTCCGCTGCACGAACTCCCGCAGGTGGTTGTACGAACGCACGTAGCACCCGTAGGTCTCTTTCGTGCGGTCGATGCCGATGCGCTTGCGGAACTCCTCGTTGTGCTCCCGAAACAATGCCAGTAACGTCAGCGGCTTCTGTCCTATGCCTTTCACGGCATTCTTCACCAGTTCAGCCGTTACGAAACCCAAAGAAAGGTTGATTCGTTTGTAATGCCCCTTGATTTCGTCTGTCAAGGTGTCGATAGCTCGATTTACTTCGTTGGCGTTGCGGCTGCGACCGTCGGCACGCCCTGTCGTGGGATTCCAGATTGCAGGGGCGACCGCGACTTTCGTTCCGATCTGTGCCGCTTCGGCGTCGATACTTACCTTGCACAAGAGCTGACACAAGCCGTCCTTACGGACTTTCGTGCGGTTGATATAGAACAGCACGGCGAACGTGCTGCGGCGCACTTTATTTTCAGTATTCGTAGCTTTCATTATCGTCGTAATTAAGGAAGAGTTAAATAGCGACCGTAAATCGTTCTGCGATTCGTTCGTCGAGCGACTGCGTATCGGTGTCGATTTTGTTGTCAGTTACTTGGGCGTATATCTGCGTCGTATCGACGCGGCTGTGCCCCAACATGCGGCTCACCGTCTCCATCGGCACGCCGTGCGAGAGCGTGATTTCCGTAGCGTAGGTATGGCGGGCCATGTGAAAGGTCAGTTTGCGGTCGATGCCGCAGGCGGCGGCAAGGTGTTTCAGCCCCTTGTTCAACTCTGCGTTTCCGTACATGGGAAGCAGCTTGCCGTCCGGCGCTGTATCGCGGTATTTGTCGATGATATGAAGCGGCAGATTGAGCAGCGGTATCTCGAACTCCACGTTCGTCTTTTCGCGTGCGGCCTTGATCCAGACCGTTCCGTCTTCGGCCGTTTCGAGGTTCGCAGCGGTCAAGCGGCACATATCGCCGTAACTGATGCCCGTATAGCAGGAGAACAAAAACAGATCGCGAACGAGGTAGAGCCTCGGCACAGAAAGCGGCGTAGTCATCAGCCGCTGCAACTCTTCGCGTGTAAGGTAGCGTCGTTTGCGCTCGGGATGCGGCGGCTCGTACCCGGCGAACGGGTCAGAGGTGATGATTCCTGCGGCGATGGCCTTGTTGATGACCGTATGCAGACGCGACATGTAGAGAACGATGGTATTCGGAGCCAGTTTCCGCTCTATGCGCAGATAAAGGTCAAATTTGCCGATGAACGACCGATCCAAAGCCGAAAAAGGAATATCCGACAGCCGCAGTCGCTCCGACAGAAACCGTGCGACATGTTCGTAGGCACAACGATAGGTGCGTGCCGATTTGACAGTGCGGTTTACGCCCACCCGCTTCTCGAAATGCTCGATGAACGAACGGAAGTAATCGAGCAATGTCTCCTGCCCGGCAGCCATACCCAGCAGCAGGCATTTGACCTCTTCGGCCGTTACTCGGTCGCGAACGGCAGACTGCTCGCGATAGATCGCCAGCGCCGAAGCCCGCAGTTCATCTAATCGGCAGTTGATTTCGACCGCTTCGGCGCTTTTGCCTTTGGCACGACCCGACACCCACAACGAACGCGGCGCGAGCATCTTCGCACTGAACACGCATTCCGAACGCCCGACAGTCAATCGACCCATGACGGGGCAACGACCCTCGGCATTCGTTTCGTTCACTTTGAGGTAGAACGCGACCTTTACATCCTCGTGATTCATAACTCTATTAACCGTTTACAAAATTAGTTGATATAGAGCTATTTGAAGTCGTGAAAAACAAAGCGGAACATAGAATAAGATACTATGTCATCACCTCCGAAGCCGTCTTTTCGCGAAACTCCGAGTAAAACGACTACCTTTGTCGTGAACTCTTGCGAGAAAACCGGCGTCCCTCGAAGTGCAGACCCGTTTCCCAAAAGCGAAAACAAGGTTTTGGACCTCCTTACCGACCCGAAAAAGGCAGCAGATAAGTAACGAATCCCTCACTCAACTCCTCGAAATCCTGCTTTTCAGCCTTTTCGCAACTCGACGAGAATCAACGGGTAACATTTCTGCCACTCAAACACTTAACCTTATTCCTCTCCATAACCTTACTTTATCCGAAATTCTTCTTATCTTTGCACATTGTTCGAACAGCTATTGCAATGATAAAATCGATGACCGGATTCGGCAAAAGCGAGATCGCTCTGCCGACCAAAAAGATAACCGTGGAGATACGGTCGCTCAATTCCAAACAGTTGGACCTCGCGGTAAAACTTCCTCCTTTATACCGTTCGCTCGAATACGATATTCGCAGCGCGGCGGGCAGCGCCATAAAGCGCGGCAAGGCCGATGTCAGCGTGACGGTGGAGAGCGCGGCGGTGCATACGTCGGCTACCGTGAACAAAGAGGTGTTCCGCGAATACGTGCGCCAATTGAACGATGCGTTGTCGTATTCGGGCATCGACGCCGATTACGACGCTCTGGTACCTGCGATAATGCGCTTGCCCGATGTGGTGTCGGCTCAGGCGGAGGAGTTGTCGGAGGAGGAGCGTAAGGCCGTTATGACCGCTCTGGACGAGGCTTTGCGCCGATTCGATGTGTTCCGCGAGCAGGAGGGTGCGACGCTGATCGCCGATCTGCTCCGACGCGTGAAGAACATCGAGGAGTATCGCCGTCAGGTGGAGCCGTACGAAACGGCGAGGTGCGAGACCATCAGAACCCGCATACGCGAGAACCTGGCGCAGTTCAAAATCGATGTCGACACCAACCGTTTGGAGCAGGAGATGATATTCTACATCGAAAAGCTCGACATAACCGAGGAGAAGGTGCGTCTGGACAACCACTGCCGCTATTTCCGCGAAGTGGCCGGTTCGGAGGAGACTGCGGGCCGCAAGCTCGGATTCATAGCTCAGGAGATGGGGCGCGAGATAAATACTCTGGGATCGAAGGCCAATGAGTCGAACATGCAGATCCTCGTGGTGAAGATGAAGGACGAGCTGGAGAAGATAAAGGAACAAGTACTAAATATTTTATAGCCGCATGGAACAGACGGGCAAACTCGTGATTTTCTCGGCGCCGAGCGGTTCGGGCAAAACCACGATAGTGAAACGGTTGCTGGAGATATTCCCGCGACTGGAATTTTCGATCTCCGCCACGTCGCGCAATCCGCGGGGCAGCGAGCGCGACGGCGTCGACTATTTTTTCCTGACGCAGGAGCAATTCGGCGCAAAGATCGATCGGGGCGAATTCGTCGAGTGGGAGGAGGTATACAACGGCACCTGCTACGGTACTCTCAAGAGCGAAATGCGCCGTATATGGGACAAGGGCAACGTGATAATATTCGACGTGGACGTCATGGGCGGCATCAATCTCAAACGCATATTCGGTCGCGACGCCTGCTCGATATTCATCATGCCGCCGTCGGTGGAGGCATTGGAGCGGAGACTTGTCGGCCGAGGCACCGATTCGCCCGAGACCATAGCCAAACGCGTGGCCAAGGCCGATTTCGAGATGTCGAAATCGTCGGAGTTCGACCATGTGGTGATAAACGACGTATTGGACGACGCCGTGACGGAGACACGACGCATACTGGAACGTTTTTTCGCAGAGTAGGCATGGGCAGAAAACGTATGATGCTCTATTTCGGGTCGTTCAATCCCATACACAAGGGACATACGGCATTGGCCGAATATGTTGTCGACCGCGACCTGTGCGACGAGGCGGCCATGATCGTCTCGCCGCAGAATCCTTTCAAGGAGAGTTGGACGCAGGCTCCCGAATTCGACCGCTTCGAAATGGCCGAGATCGCCTGCCGCAATTCGCGCCATCCCGAGCGAATACGCCCTTCGATAGTGGAATTTCTGCTCGAAAAACCTTCGTATACGATCAATACTTTGCGACATTTGTCGGAAAACTACGGTCACGAGATGGATTTCGCTATTCTGATGGGCAGCGATCTGATAAATCAACTCCCCGAGTGGCGTGAGGCCGAGAGCATAATGGCCGATTACGACATATACGTATATCCGCGTCCCGATGCCGAAGTGCGGTTCGTTACCACGCGCACCGTGGTGCTCGACGATGCACCGCAATACGCGTTCTCGTCGACGAAGATCCGCGAATCGCTGGAACGCGGCGAGGATGTGTCGGAGATGATCGACTGCGAGGTGCTGCGTTATATCCGCGAACGCGGATTGTGGACTCCCGCCCGAATAATAGCCGACCTGACAGCCGCCATAGAGCGTACGCCCGACAGCGCGGCTCTGCATCTGGAACGGGGCAAGCACTATTTCCGTCGCAACGAATGGGGCAATGCCATCAACGATTTCAACCGCGCCCGCGAGATCGATCCCGAATGTACGGAGGCACGGCAGTTCATCGAGATGACGCGGGAGATTCTGGAATTCCGATACAAGGACATTTATAACCCTTGACGAAAAAGATGATAGAGATAGACGACAAAATAGTGAGCGCCGATATTCTGCGCGAATGTTTCGCCTGCGATTTGGGGCTGTGCAAAGGCATCTGCTGCGTGGAGGGCGACGCCGGAGCGCCGCTGGAGATCGACGAGGTCGACGAACTGGAGGCCGAATATCCCAATTATGCCCCCTACATGACCGAGGAGGGACGCCGCGAGGTCGAAAAGCAAGGGTTCATGGTGGTGGATGCCGACGGCGACTACACCACGCCGCTGGTGCGGGGCGCCGAATGCGCATATTCGTTCACGGAAAACGGCGTTACTTTCTGCGCCATCGAACGGGCTTGCCGCGAAGGGCACAGCCGATTCATAAAACCCGTGTCGTGCCATCTCTATCCGATCCGTGTCACCCGATTCTCGAACGGCAGCTACGGACTTAACTACCATCGATGGCATGTGTGCCGATCGGCCGTGGAGTGCGGCCGCAAGGCGGGCATTCCGATATACAAAGCACTGCGGGAACCCATAATACGCCGTTTCGGCGAGGAGTTCTACAAGGCGCTGGAGTGTGCGCACGATCTGTTGCGCGAGCAAAGCGACGAATAAATACCGACCAACAAATATGAACCCGATGAATTTACGTATAACGTTTTTATTACTGTTTTCGGCGGCCGCGTGCGCCGCATCGGCGCAGGAGGCGACTTTGCGCGACACCGTTACCGTGCAGCCCGATTCCGTGAAAAAGGATTCGGCCTCGGGGCCTGTCGTTATCCGCCGCGTGCCTTTGGAATCGGGTCCCGAACTGGACGAGAATGTGCTGGTAGTCGATACCATAGCCTCGTCGAGCGAGGGACTCAGTATCGTACTGTTCAACGACAACACGTGGCGTTACGTGCGCAATCGCGAGGTGCTTGCCGACGACGCCACGGTCTTCACGACCGACTGGGACACCACGAAACTGCAACCTTACGGCGCAGATCTCAAGGATATGCCCGTTTCGCTCGTCATCGATCTGGTCGATTCGCTCAAGAGCTATCACTATCCCCGTGTGGGACGGGTCACGTCGAAGTACGGACCGCGTCGTCGCGGCATTCATCAGGGAACCGACATCGGCCTTAAGATAGGCGATCCGGTCTATGCCGTTTTCGACGGACGCGTACGTCTTACGCAGTACTACCGAGGCGGATACGGCAATCTGATCGTATTGCGTCACGACAACGGTCTGGAGACCTTTTACGCACACTTGTCGGAGATACTGGTGAAACCCGATCAGTGGGTGACTGCGGGACAGGTGATAGGTTACGGTGGAAATACGGGCCGCAGCACCGGGCCGCACCTTCATTTCGAGGTCCGTTACAAGGGACAGTCGTTCGACGCCGAGCGTCTGATAGACTTCACCACGGGAACGCTGCGCCGCGAAACGTTCCTGCTCAAACGCAGTTATTTCAGCCCCTATTCGCGATTCACGCAGGATTTCGACGAGGAGATACAGAGCGACGAGGAGGATAAGAAGATAGCGGCCGAAGCTGCCGCCGTGAAGTATCATATAGTCAAGAGCGGCGACACTCTGGGACGCATCGCCATAAACAATCATACGACTGTGAAGAAACTGTGCCAGCTGAACGGCATAAAAGAGACCACCATCCTGCGCATAGGGCAGAGGATACGGGTGAGATAGCGTGCGCTTCATCGGAAAAAACAATCCCCTCCGTCAGAATATTCTGCGGAGGGGATTGCTTAATGTATGCGGTTCGCCGACGGCGGCGCGACAATCAATACTCCCGAGGACCGAAGATGTCGGAGCCGATACGCACCTCGGTGGAGCCGCATTCCACGGCGATGGGGTAATCGTCGGACATGCCCATCGACAAGGTGTCGAACTCGGGTCCGAAATAATCGGCGAGCGAGCGCTTGCATTCGGCCAGACGCATGAAATCGCGACGGATGATCGTTTCGTCGTCGGTATTGGTGGCCATTCCCATCACTCCGCGGATGCGGATGTTACGGTAGACGCCGAATCCTCCCGACCGCACGAATGCCGCCAATTCGTCGTAGTCCCACCCCGATTTGGTATCCTCGTCGGCCACGTGTATCTCCAAAAGACAATCTATCATGCGGCCGCACTTCGCAGCCTCCTTGTCTATGACGGCTGCCAGACGTTCGCTGTCGAGCGACTCGATCATCGCGACGAACGGGGCGATATATTTCACTTTGTTGGTCTGTAAATGGCCTATCATGCGCCACTCGATATCGTGCGGCAAAACCTCGTACTTGGCCTTCATCTCCTGCGGACGATTCTCGCCGAATATACGCTGCCCCGCATCATAGGCTTTGCGGACGGCTTCGGCAGGGTGGTATTTCGACACGGCCACCAAATCGACACCTGCGGGCAACGTTCGACGGATGGCTGCTATTTTATTCTCGATAGACATTGCGAATCTGTTTTGACGCCGTAAAATTACTGTTTTTTTCGAAAACACTCAATCTTTTCGGGCAGCAGCCTGCGGAGAACGCAAATGAGCCATACGAAATTTGCGGGCCTCCGCGGGGCGAGGCTGAGCCCGCACACCTCTGACGAGTCGTAAAAAAAGCCGCACGGCTCATGTGCGGCTTTATAAAGAATCGGCAGCGACGTCGTCATCTTACCGACAGAATCTGTTCCACACCGTTCGGAACTCGGAACAACACTTCATACGTGCCGTCGGCAGGAGTAAACTCGCCCAATACTTTCGTTCCGTTCACCTCCGTAAGCATAAATATGCCTCCCGACGCCTCGTTGCAGACGCACGATACCACTTTGTCTGCGACGTGTCCCATAACGTCTCCCGACGTCGGCCGCAATGTCTCCTCGTTCACGGCCACGGCGTATACCGTACTTCGCTCACCGCTTACCGTAACGACGCACTGCGTTTTCGAGAAAGGTACGAACAGAATATCGTCCGCAAATTCTGTCGGCTCGCCCAAAGTCCAAACACAAAGAGGAATGTTCAGCGAGGCGAGAGACACATATTTCTCACCGTCGGCAGCGGTCACCGACATTTTCGTCAAAAACGAACCGTTCTCCAAATATACGAAACGGTCGTCGGCAAACTCGACTGCGACTACACTGTCGGGGATATTCAGTCCCGACAGATAATATCTTTGCGGCGGGAGGCTGCGAGAGACAGCCGATGCGGCAACGATCAATCTGATTCGCATATCATTCTCCATGCGCAGAGACAACAATGCCTTTCCGTGCATTCCTATGATGCAGTCGGATATCTCCTCGTCGCAGTCCGCCGTGAGATGCCTCCGCATGGTGAAATCGTATCCCGAAATCACGGTTTTCCCGTCGGTGCGGTCGATTCCGAATATTCTGTTCGTCGACGGCCATGTTACGGCTCCGTCGAGTGCATTGGGGCATACGACCTTTTCCGTGACTGTACCCGTCGCCGCATCTATGTCGCTTATTACGAATTCGCCGTCTTCGTTACGCCCCAATCCGTACAGCGATGCCGTCGTCGGAGGCAGACCGTCCGACACTTCGACAGATCCCAGCACCATCGGCTCGCCTCCGCGAAACAGAAGTACCTCGACCATGCCTGCCGCATATCCCGCGGGCATGATAAACGAGACGGAATTGTCGGTACACGCCGTAATTTCGGTTCGCAATGTGGTCTGCATCTGCGTCGTCGTATCGATGCGGCGAACGAAAATATCGTCGTCGGCCCTGAATCCCGCAGCCGAAATCGTCACCTCGTCGCCTGCATCGAACACCCCTGCGGGCATCACGATGTCGCGTACGAACGGAGCGTCGGGCGGCAAAATGCATTCGCGGCATGCGGCCAATAATGCGCACACCGCGACGAACAATAAAAATTTCTTCATAAATGATTGGTTGTCAGTGCTCCGCTTTTTAGGGGGGGGGTAGCGGCCCCGAATGACGGTCGTCGGCATTCGGAACAAATATAGTGTTTATTTCGTAATCGCGGGCGGATATTGCGGGAAAATCGACATTGCGACGCAATGTCGGCAGTTCGCCGCCACCCCATGCGGCGGACTGCAACTCGCTTCACGCTCGCGTCCCCCGCTGTCGGCGAACGCCGTTACTCCGCTTTATACAGATAATTGAACCTCCCCGCGGGCGCGCAGTCGCCGCTTATCCAAAAATCGCTGATATCCCCGTCGCGCTGCGAATTGTCGACCCACTTAAATTCGAATTCGAAATCCACCGCGTGCTCCAGCCCGAGGGCCTTGCGCGGAATACGCAGCTCCATTGCCCGTCCCACGACGCGGAAATCGGCAGAGCATACGCGGCTCCAGTTCCAACCGTCGGTCGATCGCTCCACCACGGCCTTGCCGTCGGGTGCCGCGCGGTTGACTGCGAAGTCGTATCCCTCCCAACCCGTCGATCGGTTGCGGTCGATATCTATGAACAGTCTCATCCAAGCATCCCCGTCGGGCGGGGTTATGTCGTCGACACACTCCACGAGAAAATAAACATATCGGTCGTCCCGCGCCACCTTGGCGGCTGCTATGTCATTACGCGCGCTCGAATCGCGATATATCGTATCGCCCCAGCCTCGGCTGTCGCGACGTTGAGCGTTGCCTCGCGAAGCCCTGTATTCGGGCTTCACGTCGCGCCAGTCGTCGAAACGGCCGTCGATGCGTATGCGACAGGGAGCCGACCCCGCAAAATCGGCATCTGTCATCCCCTTGAAACGGCGTATGTTCGACACCATCTGATAGTAGTAATTGTCGCCGTGACCGCCGCGCATCGGCTCTATGTCGCGACTGTGTTCCATGTCGAACTGGTCGGGAAAGGCATTTTCCAGACCGCTCCATTCGCGATGGCGCCCCGCCACCCATTCGTTCCATCCCGTGATGAATATGAAATCGGGATCGATCGCCAGTGCCCGATCCCACTGCTCCTGAAAATTGAGTCCGTACGGTTCCGCATCGCCCGACGCGGCGTGTCCGTTCGCCGCGGTATAACTGCGACCGAAAGCCCCTTCGGCATTCATGGCGCTGAGCCCTCGGGCCGAGGTCCAGTTCTGCGCCACTCCGACGACCGCCTGTTCGAATTCTCCGTCGGATTTGGGAGCGAAACCGTGCTGCGGATATATCTCGAGCCATCCCCAATGGTCGGGACGCTGCGGTCCGACGTTGTAGACGGGTTGCCCGGGACGGAACGTGAAGTACTCGCGGATCTCGCGATGCAAACGGGTAGCGGTCGGGTCACCCTCGACGTCGCACAGCATCTCGGGATAGGCCATAATCAACGGCTTGCCGTCCCACTTGAAAAACAGCTCCTCGTACTCGGCGGGCTTGTAGAGATCGTCGTATATCTCCGTAATGGCCCGACGGCTTCCCTCGGACGGGCCGAATGCCAACATAAAGGCTATCTGCGGCGTATTCACCCCGTCGCGCCGCGCTTCGGCGAAGACATCGCACAACGCCCGATACGATTCGCGCCATGTGAACGAACCGTTGGTGCAGTCGAAAAACAGTACGTCCACACCGGCATCGGCCAACATTTCGGCATGCTTGCGCAGCACCCAACGATCGGTATTCCGATAGAATCCGAACAGAGGTTCGCCCCAGAAATATGTGTGTATCCCTTCGGGCCATGCTTCGTGGTCGTAATCGCGGGCGGCTTCGGGATGCTCCGCGATGATCGGGGCGGGAGTACGGGGTTGCAGATCGGCGAAGTTATTGTGCCATGTCCAATAAAAAAGTCCGACGAATTTCTTGCGCGGCGGCCCTGCGGTAGCGCCGTCGGGCAAACGCCGTCCGAGGGCGTCGGTGGCGGGGAGTCCGTTACCGTAATTCTGCGCCGAGAGGCAGAGAGGACCCAATACGAAAAGAAAGGTCAGTATCGATACGTATGCTTTTTTCATGACATTCGAAGGTTAGCGTTTTGCAAATATAGCGATAACGGGACGGGATTCGTCATTCTTACGCCTCAAAACTTTCGCATTACGTCTATTTTGTCTAACTTTGGCTTGTCGAAACAGACTGAAAACAATTAATTCGAACCATATGAAACGAATATTGAGAAATCTCGCATCGGCCGTCGCCGCCGTCGCTCTCGCAAGCGCACCCGTGTCGGCCTGCACCAATTTCATCATCACACGCGGCGCTTCGAGCGACGGATCGATCATGGTGACCTATGCCGCCGATTCGCATCAACTCTACGGCTGTCTCTACAAACACGATCCCGCCAAGCGCGCCGCCGCCACAATGCCCGTTTACGAATGGGATACGGGCAAGTATCTGGGCGACATAGCGCAGGTTCCGACCACCTGGTCCACGGTGGGTAACATGAACGAACATTCGCTCATCATAACCGAGACCACCTACGGCGGCCGCAGCGAACTGGCTGATCCCGAAGGAAAGATCGACTACGGCTCGTTGATATACATCACTTTGCAGCGGGCACGCACCGCGCGCGAGGCGATCGACACCATCGTCGAACTGGCCAATACCTACGGTTACGCGTCGAGCGGCGAGAGCTTTTCGATCGCCGACGCCGACGAAGCGTGGATCATGGAGCTGATAGGCAAAGGTCCCGCCGACAAGGGAATCGTGTGGGTGGCGCGCCGCATTCCCGACGGCTACATCTGCGCGCATGCCAATCAGGCCCGCATAACCACATTTCCGAAGGACGATCCCGAAAATTGTCTGTATGCTCCCGACGTGATCGAATTCGCTCGTAAAAAGGGATATTATACGGGCAGCGACGACGATTTCTCGTTCAGCGACACATACGCACCGCTCGATTTCGGCGGCATGCGTGCATGCGAGGCTCGCGTGTGGAGCTTCTTCCGCACCTTCGCCGACGACATGGACAAATATACCGACTACGCCCTGGGCCGCAACGCCGCCAACCGCATGCCGTTG
>CAUDHE010000020.1 GCA_958449275.1 uncultured Alistipes sp.
TCAACGGATATTACATAGGCGATCGGGTGAACTTCGCGGTGAACCTCAGGCTGGGATTGGTGTTTTGATCTGTTGCCGATGCCGCTCCGTGCGTTCGGGACGCTGCGGCGCGGGGCGGAGCCTTACGCCAAATAGTTGATGTAAAATTTTGAGTATTGATTTTTTTGCATTACTTTTGTGCCGCTTACGAGCGAATGATTGAGCTATGGTGTAATGGCAACACAGCAGATTTTGGTTCTGTTATTCCAAGTTCGAGTCTTGGTAGCTCAACCGAAGAAAAAGAGGCTTTTCGAAAGCCTCTTTTTTTGTTGCGGCTCGGCGGCATGGCGCATCGGCATTTTGCAGTTCGTCGCCTCCCGTCGCTGCGGACTGCCGACGCATTCATGCCGCCATCGGCGAACGGCAACCGATTCCCCGAACCTCATTTCGTCATGTCGTCGGGCGGAATATGATTTTTTTCGCTAAATTTACGACGTATTGTATTTTATCGAAAATTACTGTCGAAAAATGAACGATATTATGGAGTTTCGCAAGGCGACCGATGCAGATATCGACACGATAGTCGGAATAGTGGAATGCGGACGCGAACGGTTGCGCTTGCAGGGTATAGATCAATGGCAAAGGGGATATCCGAACCGCGGCAGCATAGAGGCGGATATCGCGGCCGATGTCGGCATGGTGTTGTGCGCCGACGGTAGGGCAGCGGCCTACGGCGCGGTGATCTTCACGGGCGAACGGGCCTACGACGCCATTTCGGACGGCAAGTGGATGACCGACGGGCCGTATGCCGTGGTGCATAGGCTGTGCGTGGCTGAGGACTGCCTGCATCGCGGTTGCGGCATGGAGTTCATGCGCAATGTAGAGCGATTCGCGGTCGGCCGCGCGGCGAGTATCAGAATCGACACCCATCCCGATAATGCGATCATGCAGCGTCTGGTGAAACGCATGGGATTCGTTTACTGCGGCGATGTGGTTATCGAGAGCCGACGTCTGGCATACGAAAAGATTTTGCGTCCTTCGGCGGCGGAATAACCGTCGTGCGAGACGTTATGTCGCGAAAAATAGTTAACTTCGCACAAATGTTGAACAAATAACCGCAATACCGTTATGAAGAAAACCTTTATTTGCGCGGCAATGATCGTGGCAGGTATCTTCGGCGCTTCGGCGCAAAGCAAGAACGGAGGCATCAGCGACGAAATGCTGGAGAGCATACGCCGCGGATATGCCGCCACTCCCGAACAAAAGGCCGTGAAAAACGCTTTGGCATCCAATTCCATTGCCGCATTGGCGGTCAATTCCGAGAATCTGGCCATGTGCGACACCCATTTTTCGCACCGCGTGACCACGCGAGGCATCACAAATCAGAAATCGTCGGGCCGCTGCTGGCTCTTTACGGGTCTGAACGTGCTGCGCTCGAAGATGATACAGAAATACGACCTGCCCGAGTTCGAGTTTTCGCAGAACTATTGTTCGTTCTACGATTTGTTGGAGAAATCGAATCTTTTCCTTCAGGCCGTAATCGACACCCGCGACGCCGGACTGGACGACCGTAAAGTCGATTGGCTCATGAAGAATCCCATAGGCGACGGCGGACAGTTCACGGGAGTGTCGAACCTCGTCATGAAGTACGGCGTGGTGCCCAAGTCGGTCATGCCCGAGACCTATCAGAGCGACAATACGAGCGGAATGACCTCGATTTTGAAGCAGAAGTTGCGCGAGTATGCTTTGGAGCTGCGTGCGATGAAACCTTCCGAGACGCAGAAGCGCAAGACGGAGATGCTGACCGAGATATACCGCATCCTGGCAGAGTGTCTGGGGGTTCCCCCGACCGAGTTCGAGTGGACGCGCTACGACAAGTCGGGCAACGCCGTGAGCACGAAATCGTATACCCCGAAAGGATTCTACGACGAATATATCGGCGAGGATTTGGAGCATAATTACGTGATGATAATGAACGACCCTTCGCGCGAGTACGGCAAGGTGTACGAGATAGAATACGACCGCCATGTCTACGACGGCGAGAACTGGCTCTACGTCAATCTGCCGATCGAACGGGTGAAAGAGATCGCTATTGCATCGATAAAGGACAATACAGCTATGTATTTCTCGTGCGACGTCGGCAAATTCATGGACCGCACGAAAGGTACGCTCGATCTGAAGAACTTCGATTACGAGTCGTTGTTCGCCACGTCGTTCCCGATGGACAAACGCGAGCGCATACAGACTTTCACCAGCGGATCGTCGCATGCAATGACTCTGATCGCCGTCGATCTCGACGCTGCCGCCGCGCCTAAGAAGTGGATGGTGGAAAACAGTTGGGGTGCGGCATCGGGTTATCAGGGATGTCTGATTATGACCGACGAGTGGTTCGACGAGTATATGTTCCGTCTGGTGGCGGAGCGCAAGTACGTGCCCGAGGATGTGCTGAAGATGCTCGGCCAAAAGCCGACGCTTCTGCCCGCATGGGATCCCATGTTCTCGCCCGAGGAGTAACGGGGCGATGTAGTAAACGAACGCTGCGGGATTTTGCGGTCCCGCAGCGTTTCGTGTCTTATCGCACTTGGTTTCGGTAAAGATCGATACGACTTTTTCTGAAATAAAAATATTTCCGCGTCATGCCGCCGAAGAGGATCGGTATCTTTTGCCGAATATAATTATTTGCGACTCTGCGAGTCGCGCGGCCCGAGTCGCAATAATACAAGCGAGCGGCGTTTTACATGACCAGCCGTTCGCCCCAGCCCAAGACCGTGTACTTACGATCGATCTTTTCCATCTTTTGGAACGTCAGCCAAAAGGCCTCGCGATGGTCTATGGTGTGTCCCATTTCGTTTTCGTGGCCCGTTACGACCATCTTTGGCGCGAAGCCGTTTACGAAATCGTTCATGCGGTGAGTCCAGCAGTTGACGGTGAGAATGTCGACGCGGGGAATGCGGCTCTTTATATCCACGATCCACTCCATGTCCTCGGCATTGTATTGATCGCCCGAATGCGCTATGGTCTTGCCGTCGGCGGTGGTCACCACGTATATGTTGTTCATCATTTCGCCTTGGTGTCCGGGCAGTATCTTTATGCGTAACTTTCCGTTCGGCAGCGTAATCTCTTCGTCGACTATCTGTTCCGACCTGATGTGAGTTATGCGGGTTTCGTCGGGCATGAATTCGGTGGGGGCTATGACCGGTTTTCCCGCGTCGAGAAACATCTTTACCACAGCGGGATCGCCGTGGTCGCCGTGGTTATGAGTAATGAACAGCACGTCGCACCGATCCGCGACGGCTTGCATCAGCGAGTCGGGAATCAGTGTCTGACCCTTGCATGTCCCGCGCACTACATCGAAAGCTACGGAGGCCGAACGGGTGCGGGCTACGAAACCGTCGTTGTATATTTTGTATATCTCGAGTCCCTTCTTGACGGGGACCGACATTTCAGCTATCGTTTTGCTCACCCGCGAGTCGATGAATTGGCAGAACGCCTCGGTGTTGTCGTATCGCGTTTCGTGCAACAGGGCATCTAAATTGTAAAGCGCGAGTTTGCGGACCGTCGGTGCGCCTTCGACGGGCGGATTGTCGGTGAGAGTGCGATCTATGAGATCGAACATTACGGCGGCCTGCTTGTGCAGGTACACATCTTCGTTTCCCCAGAATGCGCTGCGGTCGGTTTTGTTTTTCTCTTGCGCGCGCAGACCGATCGGCATTAATATCGCCGAAAATACGGCACAGAACAATAATCTTTTCATTTCGGTCGCTGTTGAATTTGTTTTCGGACCGACGGGCCTGCCGTCCGCGATTTCGAAAAAGGAACCCTTGCGCGGGGTTCCTTTTCGGTTGTCGGGGAGCCTGACATCTCTTCGGCCGTCAGCTCGGTCCGAATCGACTATAAGTTTTCGATGATCTCTTTGTTGGTGTATGCGTCGGCGCCGTAGCACGTCTTGAGGTATGCCAGACCGTTGAGGTAGTCCTCCTCGGTGAAAGAGTCGGTCGCCTCCTTGGCTACGACGACATCGTAACCCAGACAATAGGCGTCGGCCGAGGTGTGGCGCACGCACATGTGGGCATGCAATCCCGTCATGATGACGGTCTTAACACCCAACTCCTTCAACAGAATGTCGAGATCGGTCTGGAAGAACCCGCTGTAACGACGCTTGGGAACCACATAGTCCTTATCCGAAACTTTCAGTTCGGGGATTACCTTTGCGCCCTCGGTTCCTGCGATGGCGTGGTCGCCCCACAGTTTAAGCTCGCGGTCGATACCGGCGATGTGGGCGTCGTTGCAGAAGATGACGGGAACACCGGCCGCGCGTGCGGCGTCGAGCAGTTCGGCCGTGGCGGGAACTATCGCCTTGCCGCGGTCGCATGCCAAAGCGCCCGTAACGAAGTCGTTGAGCATGTCGACTACGAGAATGGCGGGATTTTCAAATTTCTTCATTTTTTTGTTGTTTGTTGATTGACAATACAAATATAGACTCTTTGCGCGAAAATGCGGTATCCGAACTTCGAATTTTTTTGCTGAAAAAGCCGTGGCGGAATGTCGTCGGGCGTGCGCCCGAGAGCGTAACGGCCGCAATTGGGGATATTTTTCGTACTTTCGCGTTCCAATGGTTCGGCTCGCTGTCGTTATCGGGCGGGCGGCACGATGAGTTATGAAAGACGGATTGGTAGTTTACAGACCCTGTGAATCGTTACGGCCTTATGTGAGGTATTATTGGATATTCAAAAGCGATCGTCCGATGAATGTGCTTACCTTTCCTATAGGTTGCACCCAGATCATTTTTCACAAGCGTACTCCGCTCGGCATTCCCGAGCTGAACGCAGTGCAGGATAGATTGACCGTCAGCGGACAAGTCAATTTTTCGGCTCATCTCCGCTCCGACGGCGACACGGAGATGATCGTGGCGGTGTTCCGACCTCATGCGATGGGCGCTTTTCTGCACATGCCTGTTTCGTTGCTCTACAACCGCGAGGTTTCGGGTTACGACCTCGGGGACGGCGGACTGAACGAATTGGCCGAACGGGTATTCGATTGCGGCGATCATGCACTTTGTATCAATCTGATCGAGCGGTGGCTGTTGTCACGAATATCCTTCGGGTTTGCGGAGCGGAATCTGCCGCGGGCTGAGGCGGCCGTAAGGACGATCCTTGCGGATCCTCGGGTCACCGTAACCGAACTGGCCTCCGCCGTTTGCCTTGGCAGAAAACAGTTCGAACGGGTATTCGGCTCGCTTGTGGGCATAAACCCAAAGGAATACACGCGTATCGTCCGTTTTCAAAAGTCTCTGGAACTGATGCGGCATCGGTCGGGCACGGTCGACTCGGCGCAGATCGCCTATGCGTGCGGATATGCGGATCAGTCGCATTTCATACGGGAGTTCAAACGGTTCAGCGGACATACGCCCTTATCGTTGTTGAAAGTCTCGCAGCCTTATTCCGATCTGTTCGCCGATCCCGTATAAATGTCCCTTTCGTTCTATTCGTGTTCGGATAGTCGTTATACCTTTGCGGGCGGTTTAAATATTACTGTTGATGAGTATGAAAGAAGTAAATCCTCGCGAGACTGCCCGAGCATACGCTTTCGAGATGTGGATGCAGGCTCCCATGCCTATGGTGACGTTTTTCAAAACGTTGGATGTGTCGCGCCTCGTTCGCGTAAGCCGAAGACGCGACATGAAATTCAACATGCTGATGTGCTGGTGCATCGGTCGGGCTGCGAGCGGCGTAAAAGAGTTTTATCTGCTACCCGCAGGCAACAAGCTGATGCGGTATGATGCCATTGCCGTGAATGCTATCGTCGCCAACCGCGCGGGCGGGGTCAGTTCGTGCGACATTCCGTTTTCCGACGATTTGCGTCGGTTCGAGGCCGATTATCTGCGACTCACGCGTCAGGTAGCAGAATCGTGCGAAAACCACGATTTGACGACGAGTATGGTCATCGGCACGTCAGCCCTCGCGCAATACGAAATCGATGGCGCCGTAGGCATGTACAGCGGAGTCTTCAACAATCCGTTTCTTATTTGGGGCAAATACAGGCGGCGGTTCCTGAAAACGACGCTTACCGTTTCGTTCCAATTCCACCACACGCAGATGGACGGGGCGCACGCCGCATGTTTCTTGGATAGGTTGCAGCGTGAGATCGACGGTTTGACCGTCTGATCGGGTACTGCGCTTTTGACAATAAACATACAAAAAAAGCGATCGATAATAACCGATCGCTTTTCGTCGTTTGTGGGAGCTGAGGGATTCGAACCCCCGACCCTCTGCTTGTAAGGCAGATGCTCTGAACCAGCTGAGCTAAGCTCCCTTTTAATTACTAAAGGCGTTGCAAAGGTAAGCAATGTTTTTTATATTTGCAAATCTTTGTGCGATTTTTTTCGAAAAATTTTTCGAGTCGTTTTCGATCGGATCGTCGAACGATCTCTCGATCCGAATGAAAACTTTCGCAGCCTTCGCGTAAGCGCCTGAACAAGGACTTGAACCTAGGACCCCATGATTAACAGTCATGTGCTCTAACCAACTGAGCTATTCAGGCATTGTAAAGAACGTTGTGTTTTGTTCTGTTTTGCGAGTGCAAATATAGAGGCAATTTTTCTTTTGTGCAAATAAATCGCAAAAAAAATGCAAAAAAAATATAACTTTGTTCCCGTTATGGGACATACATTATATAATAATCGGTTATCGGCGTTGTTCGCCGTGTTGTTTACGGCGTGCTCGGTTTGTTTTCCGTCGGCTTTGCGATCGCAGGAGTCGGACGCCGTACGAGCGCAGGCGGTGCGCTTCGATCATGAGAAATGGAATTTCGGCGATGTGGCCGAGGACGGCGGCAGTGTCGAACATACTTTCGTGTTCACTAACACGTCGTCTAAACCCGTGGTGATTTTGGATGTCGCGTCGGGTTGCGGCTGTACCACGCCCGTGTATTCGCGCAAACCCGTCATGAGCGGCGCAAAGGGCGAGATCGTGGTGTCGTTCGATCCGATGAATCGCCCGGGGCATTTTTCCAAAGGGGTGTCGGTGCAGATTTCGGGAGCGACCGAACTCGTGACGTTGCTCGTCGAGGGTACGGTGGTTCCTCGTGTGAAGAGCATCGAGGAACTTTATCCGTTCGATATGGGCGGCGGAGTGCGCTTCGATTCCAATTTTCGGGCCTTCGCATATGTGGGCCGCGGCGAGAGGGTAGAGGACCGGATCGGTTGGATCAACACATCGGATCGCAACGTTAGGCTGTCGTTCGAAGAGCTGGAGCAGAGCGGAATGCTCGGCATAGATGCGCCGCGTGTCTTGAAAGCGGGCGAAAAGGGCGTCATGGTTATTTCGTACGAGGTACCGTCGGACAGCGATCGTTACGGTACTCTGAGCGACGTGCTCGGAGTGGATATCGACGGGCGACGGGCGCGCACTTTGTTGAGTGTACATGCCATCGCCGTGGACCGTCACGATACTTCGTCGGACGATATGTCGTCGCCGATTGGCGAATTATCAAAAAAATTTATTAAATTTGGCGATGTAAAACACGGAAGAACGGTGACCGATACATCGGTAGAATTGGTTAATATGGGTGATAACGAGTTGGTTATCCGAGCCGTGGAGTGGCAGAGCAAGGCTCTGGAGTGTTCCTTGAAGGCCGGCGACCGTATTGCGGCGGGAGGTAAGGCGACCGTGAAGTTTACGCTCGACACCTCGGCGATCGATTACGGAGTATGGGTCGACCGCGTGAGAATCATCACCGACGATCCTTCGCGGCCGATGCAGACCTTGCGCGTGACGGCCGTTGTGGTCGAATGACATTGAAACGGCATAATCGCGAGTTCCCGATATGAACTCGTCGTTGACGTTGAATTTAAGAATTGCGTTTCACCAAAACGCATGCAAACATAACCCTCAAATGCCGAGTTCATATTGAGAACTCACGATTATTATGTTCAGGATAGTAGAGAAGAGACCGCTCGCAGAAAATATCTGGCTGCTGCGGGTAGAGGCTCCGCGAGTGGCGCAAAGCGCTTTGCCGGGGCAGTTCGTCATCGTACGCGTTGACGAGCAGGGCGAGCGGGTGCCGCTCACCATCGCCGATTTCGATCCGGCCGACGGTACCGTCACCATCGTCATACAGACCATAGGCGTTTCGACGCGCAAGATGTGCGCCCTCGGCGAGGGAGATTGCCTGGCCGACTTCGCGGGACCGCTCGGTAATCCGTCGGAGTTCGTGCGCATGTCGTCGGAAGAGCTTCGCGGCCGACGCTATCTGTTCGTTGCGGGCGGCGTGGGCACTGCTCCCGTCTATCCGCAGGTGAAGTGGTTGCACGAGCACGGCGTCGATGTCGATGTTATTATCGGAGCCAAGACCGAATCGATGCTTATCTATACCGACGAGATGGCGGCCGTAGCCGACAATCTTTATATAGCCACCGACGACGGCAGCCGCGGATTCAAGGGTTTGGTAACGGGCAAGATCAAGGAGCTGATCGAAACGGAGGGAAAGCATTACGACGAGTGCGTGGCCATAGGTCCCATGATAATGATGAAGTTCGTCACTCTCGCGACCCGCGAGTATTCGTTGCCGACCACCGTGTCGCTCAATGCGCTGATGGTGGACGGCACGGGGATGTGCGGAGCTTGTCGCGTGAGTGTGGACGGGCGTACGTTGTTCACATGCGTCGACGGTCCCGAGTTCGACGGTCACAAGGTCGATTTCGACGAGGCTATGCGCCGCCAGTCGATGTATCGTTCGCACGAGGCGCAGGCTAATGAGAAACATAAATGCGATTGTTATGGCAAATAAGATTCCGCGCGTGAGCGTGCGTGAGCAGGATCCTCGCGTGCGCGCGACCAATTTCGACGAGGTGTGCTACGGATATGACGGCGAGGAGGCGCGTGCCGAGGCTTCGCGATGTCTGGGATGTAAGAATCCGCGATGCGTCGCTGCGTGCCCCGTCAATATAAATATCCCCTCTTTTATCGCCAAAGTACTCGACGGCGACGTTGCCGCGGCGTCGGCCGTGATAGCCGAGGACAGTTCGTTGCCGAGCATATGCGGACGCGTGTGTCCTCAGGAGACGCAGTGCGAGGGCGCGTGTATTTTGGGCATAAAGGGCGAACCCGTTGCTATCGGTAAACTGGAGCGTTACGTGGGCGACTGGAGTCTGGAGAACGACTGTAAGAGCTGCGACAAGGCTCCCGCCAACGGTCACCGTGTGGCAGTGATAGGCAGCGGGCCTGCGGGACTGGCCTGCGCGAGCGATCTGGCCAAGATGGGTTACGACGTGACGGTGTTCGAGGCTTTGCACAAGCTGGGCGGCGTGCTGGTGTACGGCATTCCCGAGTTTCGTCTGCCGAAGGAGAGAATCGTGGCGCGCGAAATCGATTCGTTGTGCGAACTTGGCGTGAAGTTTGAGACCGACGTGGTGGTGGGGCGTACCATTACCATCGATTCGTTGCTGGACGACGAGGGTTTCGATGCAGTGTTCATCGGTTCGGGCGCGGGTTTGCCGCGTTTCATGGGAATCGAGGGCGAGAACCTCAACGGCGTGGTTTCGGCCAACGAGTTCCTGACGCGTGCCAACCTCATGCGCGCGTACGACGAGGAGTACGACACGCCCATATATGTGGGCAAACGCGTCGCGGTAGTGGGCGGAGGCAATGTGGCGATGGATGCCGTGCGTACCGCCAAGCGCTTGGGAGCCGAGGCTGCCATAATATACCGACGCAGCGAGGCCGAGCTGCCTGCGCGCCGCGAGGAGGTGCATCACGCCAAGGAGGAGGGCATCGAGTTCCGTATGCTCACCAATCCCACCCGTGTGCTGGGTTCCGATAACGGCTGGGTACGCGGCCTGAACTGCGTGGAGATGGAGCTGGGCGAGCCCGACGAGAGCGGACGCCGTTCGCCCGTGGTGAAGGAGGGTTCCGACTTCGAACTGGAGTGCGACGTGGTTATCATGGCATTGGGCACTTCGCCCAATCCGTTGCTGAAGCAGACTACCGAAGGCCTGGAGACCAATCGCCGCGGCTGCATAGTCGCCGACGAAGCGGGTGTCACGACCCGAAAGGGTGTGTTCGCGGGCGGCGATGCCGTCACGGGTGCGGCCACCGTCATTTTGGCCATGGGGGCGGGACGTCGTGCCGCGCGTGCCATCGACGAATATGTAAGGGGCGGCAAGGCCTGACAGTATGATTCGAGCCGCAATTCCATGCGGCTCGAATTTTTTTATCGGAAAAGCAGGAAGCGTGAAGCTGTATATAAAAAACATGGTGTGTCCGCGTTGTGTCGCGGCCGTGCGCGAGGCGTTGGCCGAATCGGGCGTCGAGGTCATGTCGGTGACCCTGGGCGAGGCCGAGATAGTGGGCGAACCCGATGCCGAGCGCAAAAGGGATATCGCGGCACGGCTCGAGAAATCGGGATTCGAGTTGCTGGAGGATCGGCGGTCGCGGATCATTGCCTCCGTGAAAAACGGCATCGTCGAGTTGATCTATTCGCACGAGGTCATGCCCTCAGTCAATCTGTCGGAGTATCTGTCGGACCGTCTGCATCTCGAATATAAATATATCAGCACGTTGTTTTCCGAAACCGAGGGGCGTTCGATCAAGAAGTATTTCATAGCGCAGAAGATCGAGCGGGTGAAAGAGCTGTTGATATATGACGAACTGACGCTCGGCGAAATCGCTTTCCGTTTGGGTTATTCGAGCGTCGCGCATCTCAGCATGCAGTTCAAGCGTGAAACGGGGCTTGCGCCGAGCGCCTACAAACGTTCGGGCATACGCAACCGCCGATCGTTGGACGAACTGTGATCTGCGGCGGGAGTCGCCCGCCGTTAACTTATTCCGAAAAAAATATAACGCTCTCGGAGCGGGCGAGGGTTATTTTTGCGGGAAATAACATGCTTGTCCGCAAAAACGACATGTGCTGTCTGCAGTCCGCCGCATGGGGCGGCGGCGAACTGCAGATATCGCACAGCGATATCGAATTATTGCCGCGAAATAGGGCGGATAAGCGTAAAACCAACCGCTTATGCAAGAATACGTACGGCCGTTCATACATCTGTTGAACGAAATGTCTCCCTATCTTTTGCTGGGATTTCTCGTGGCGGGCATCCTGCATGCTTTCGTGCCGCGGGGCGTCTATTCGAAGTATCTCGCAGGTAACGATTTCCGTTCGGTGGCCTTGGCCGCCGTGTTCGGCGTGCCGCTTCCGCTGTGTTCGTGCGGCGTCATTCCCGCGGCCATGTCCATGCGCCGCGAGGGTGCGTCGCGTGCCGCCACAGTGTCGTTTCTCATATCCACCCCGCAGACGGGTGCCGACTCCATTTTGGCCACGGGTTCGCTGTTGGGATTGCCGTTCGCGCTGCTGCGCCCCGTCGCCGCATTCGTGACCGCTTTGGTCGGAGGTGTCGCGGTCGGAGCGACGGCAGGCGACGAAAAGGCCGAAGATGTGGCGGCGGTCGGGAACGGACCTGCGTGCCGTCTTTCGTTCGGGGGCAAATGCCTCGAGGCGTTGCGCTACGGATTCGTCGACATGATACAGGATATCGGGCGTTGGCTGGTGGTCGGACTGATCGTCGCGGGACTGATAACGGTTTTTCTGCCCGACGACTTTTTCGCCTCTTTCGCCGCCTTTCCTTTGGCCGATATGTTGTTGGTGCTGGCTCTGTCGGTACCCATGTATCT
This sequence comes from uncultured Alistipes sp., assembly GCA_958449275.1. GTDB lineage: Bacteria > Bacteroidota > Bacteroidia > Bacteroidales > Rikenellaceae > Alistipes. The sequence goes on from CAUDHE010000020.1 coordinate 11,646, forward strand.
GTGTGCCACGGGATCGATCCCCATCGCTGCCGCACTGATGCTCAAGGGGCTTTCGCCGGGAGCCGCCCTCGTGCTGCTCATGGCGGGACCCGCTACCAATGCCGCGGCCATTATGGTCGTGGGCAAGGTGCTGGGACGTAAGACGCTGTTGGTATATCTGGCGTCTATCGCGGCGGGTGCCATAGGGTTCGGGCTGTTGATCGATTACGTTTTGCCTGTCGAATGGTTCGCGATCGCGCAGGCGGAACATACGGCGGCTTGTTGCGGCGTTGCGGATGCGGGTTTTCTGAAAACGGCGTCGAGCGTGTCGCTCGTTTGTCTGCTCGCGGCGACCGTGGTGATGAAATATTTAAAACCTAAGAAAGATATGAAAATGCAGAATGTTTATCGCATCAAGGGAATGATGTGCAACCATTGTAAAAACAATGTCGAAAAGAGCCTCGCGGCGGTCGAGGGCGTTACGGCCGTCAGGGTCGATCTGTCCGAGGGCACGGCCCGGGTGGACGGCGACGCCGATGCGGCGAAGATAATCGAGACTATCGAAAGGCTCGGTTACGAATATGTGAAGTGACATCGCTTTATCGGTCTCGGGGACGGGCTGCGCGGGGAAGCGCGGCCCGTCTTCGTATTGCCGTAAAACGTCCTGCCGAGATTTTTGTGTGCCGTTTGTTATGATAATCCCCCGAAAAAAATTAATTTTGCCTCCGATAGGGCGACATGAAAATAGTTTACCACCGAGAAATTAATTGATATGAAGATACTCGTTACGGGCGCGGCCGGATTCATAGGCCATCATCTGAGCCTAAATCTGTTGCGGGCGGGATACGAGATTACGGGCATCGATTCGGTCAACGACTATTACGACGTGCGTCTGAAATCGGCCCGACTCGCCGATCTGGGCATCGTGAACGACGCGGCGTACGGCAAGGCGTGCCGCAGCGCGAAGCGGCCTTCGTTCGAGTTTATGAAGATGCGACTGGAGGATGCCGAGGGTATGGACCGCCTTTTCGCCGAGCGGCGTTTCGACGTTGTGGTCAATTTGGCCGCGCAGGCGGGAGTGCGTTATTCGCTGGAGAATCCCCGCGCGTATGTCGACAGCAACGTGTCGGGTTTTCTCAACGTTTTGGAGTGCTGCCGTCGTTATCCCGTGCGGCATCTGCTCTATGCCTCGTCGAGTTCCGTATACGGAGGCAATATGAAAGTACCCTTCAGCGAGGACGATGCCGTCGACAATCCCGTGTCGCTGTATGCCGCCACCAAGCGCAGCGACGAACTCATGGCGGGAGTTTATGCGCGTCTGTTCGGAATACCCTCGTCGGGACTCCGTTTCTTCACCGTTTACGGACCTTGGGGGCGTCCCGACATGGCTCCCATGCTGTTCGCGCGAGCCATCATGGCGGGCGAGCCTCTGAAGGTGTTCAACGACGGCGATATGGAGCGCGATTTCACTTACGTGGACGATATCGTGCACAGTGTGGCCCGTCTGATCGGCGAAGCTCCCGAGGGCGATGTTCCGACGACGATATATAATGTCGGCTGCGGCCGTCCGATGCGGCTCATGGATTTTATCGCTGCGCTGGAGAACGCTTTGGGGCGCAAGGCCCGTCTTCGCATGATGCCTATGCAGAGCGGCGACGTGGTGCGTACGTGGGCCGATACGAGCCGTTTGCGCTCGCGCACGGGATATGCTCCCTCCACGCATTTGGAAGACGGCATAGCGCGCTTCGCGGAGTGGTATTTGTCGGCGGAAAATCCTCTGCGCTGAAATTGACGAAAACTTTTAACATCGAATGAATAAAACATCTCAATACCGATTTTCGATCGTGGTCCCCGTCTACAACGAGGCGGATAATATCGATCGTCTGGAGGAGGCTTTCGCCGACTATCTTTCGGCAGCTCCCGTGAAAACGTGCGTTCTGTTCGTCAACGACGGATCGACCGACGGCAGCCGCGAGGCATTGGCGCGTATTTGCGCCTCGCACGACGATTTCTATTATATCTCGTTCGAACGTAATGCGGGACTCAGTGCGGCCATAAAGGCCGGTATCGACTACGTATGTTCTCCCTTGGTGGGGTATATCGATGCCGATCTGCAAACCTCGCCCGAGGATTTCGATCTGCTGCTCGCTCACGCCGACGAATATCAGTTGGTGACGGGCATACGTGCCGCGCGCAAGGATACGATTTTCAAACGTCTGCAATCGAAGATAGCCAACGGATTCCGCCGCGCGATGACGGGCGACGGAGCCACCGACACGGGGTGTCCTCTGAAAGTGATGCAGAGCGAAGCGGCCAAGCGCGTGCCTTTCTTCAAGGGTATGCACCGCTTCCTGCCCGCATTGATCCTGCTGCAGGAGGGGGCGCGTTACAAGGAGTTGCCCGTACGCCACTTTCCCCGTACGGCGGGAGTGTCGAAATTCCATCTTTGGAATCGGCTCGTGTCGCCGTTCATGGACTGCTTCGCCTATCGGTGGATGAAGAAACGCGCCATCAACTATCGGGTGGCGGACCACAATCTGTAATCCGACGAGCGTATGTGGATATATGCCATAGGCTTTTTGGCGCAGGCCTTTTTCTCGGCGCGCATCATCATACAGTGGATCCTCTCCGAGCAGGCCAAGCGGGTGGTGTCGCCCACAGCCTATTGGGTGTGCAGTCTGGCGGGGTCGTATCTGCTGTTCGTTTACGGATGGATGCGCGACGATTTCGCCATCATACTCGGACAGATGGTATCTTATTACATCTATCTCTGGAATCTGAATGCCAAGGGGATATGGGGCCGTCTGTCAGGCGTTTTGCGGACCGTTCTGCTTCTCACGCCCGTGCTGGCTTTGGCCGGTATCGCGCGCAACGCGTCGCACTTCTTCGACACATTCATGCAGAACGACAGCATTCCGCTTTGGTTGTTGCTGTTCGGTTCGGCGGGACAGCTGATATTCTCGTTGCGTTTCGTCTACCAGCTGTATTATTCGGCACGCCGACACGAATCGGTCCTGCCGTCGGGATTCTGGGGCTTGAGCCTTGTGGGATCGTCGATGATAGTCATTTACGGTGCCATACGTCTCGATCCCGTGCTGATACTCGGGCAGTCTGTCGGCTTCGTGGCCTACACCCGCAATCTGTTGATCGGAAGAAAAAGCGTTTGCAATGAAAAGTAAACTCAGCTGTCTGTCTTATATTTTCCTGCTGGCATTGTTGCCCGTGATGGCGTTGCGCGACTTCACGCCCTCGAATGAATTGCGCTACCTGAGCATCGCCGACGAGGCACTGTGCGACGGACGTCTGTTCGCGTTCACCAATCAGGGCGAACCGTACGCCGACAAACCGCCTCTGTATATGTGGCTGGTCATGCTTGGCAAGACGCTCTTGGGAGGGCACAGCATGTGGTTTTTGGCGTTGTTCTCTTTCGTTCCCGCGATGGTGATACTGCGTACGATGGATCGCTGGGTGCGTTCCGAACTGGACGAGCGGGCGCGTTTATGCGGTGCTGCGATGCTTATGAGTTGCGGACTTTTCTTGGGCCTTGCGGTATTTCTGCGTATGGATATGCTCATGTGCATGTTCATCACATTGGCGTTGTATACGTTTTGGCGAATATACTCCTCGCCCGACGGCGGGTCGTCGCGCGACCGCATGCTGTTTCCCGTTTTCGTATTCGCGGCGCTCTTTACGAAAGGGCCGGTGGGAGTACTGGTGCCTCTGCTCTCCACCGTGGTATTTCTTGCCGTTGTGCGACGATTGCGCACGCTGGGCCGTTATTGGGGTTGGCGGACATGGGCTGTTTTGGCGGCGGGCTGCGTGCTGTGGTTCTTTATGGTGTGGCGCGACGGCGGCACCGAGTATCTGAACAATCTGCTTTTTCACCAGACCATCGACCGAGCGGTCGACGCATTCCATCATAAGGCCCCCGTATATTATTATCTTATAACGATGTGGTACTCGCTCGCGCCGTGGTCGCTGCTGATGGCGTGCGTGTGGGGTACGGCCGTCGTAGGGCGGATGCGGCTCACCGATCTGGATAAGTTTTTCCTTACGATCATATTGTCGACGCTGGTTATGCTGTCGGCATTCAGTTCGAAGATCGCTGTCTATCTGGTGCCGACGTTCCCGTTTTTCGTCTATTCGACTCTGCTCGCATCGGGTCGCATACGGCGTAACGGATGGATTACCGCTGCCGTGGCAGTGCCTGCGGCGTTGTGGTGCGCCGGCCTCGCGGGTGTGATTGCGGCGGGGTATATGTTCGATGTCGCCATTGTGCGCAACGGTTGGTGCATGGCGGCGGGAGGCGCGTTGTCGGTTTCGGGCATATGGGCTTTGATACGGTTGTGCCGCGCAGAATTTCCTTACGAGTCGATAAACATACTGGCCGCGGGTTTGCTGGCTGCCGTGTTCATGGGCGGATTCTCTTTGCCGAGAATGAACGACGAGATAGGTTACGGAAATCTTTGCCGCGCGGCTCGGGAGGTCGCTGCCGAGAAAGGATTGTCGGGTTATTACGTATGGCGGATGCACCGCCCCGAGAGTATGGATGTCTATTTGGGCGAGGATGTCATAGAGGTCGATACCGATGAGGCCGTTTCGGGCCGATGCGCCGACGGAGTTCTGATATTGCCCGAACGCAGGCTGGAGCGCGACGAGGACATGCGTCGTTTCGTGGCGGGCCGCGAGTCGCGTCGAGTGGGCGGGTATATGGTTATAGGTATGGAATAGCTTCTCCCTCGGCGACTGCCGAGAATAATGTTATTGACTCTTTTTCATAATCGGTAACATTTTTGCGGTATGAGTTGCATTAACCGTAAAATTATTGACGTTTATGAAAAAGATTTTTTTATTTGCCGCGGCGGCGCTGCTTGCCGTATTCATGGCGGCTGCGGCGTATGCCGACGACGACCGTGCGATAAGTTTCGATCGCTTGCCCGAGAAGGCGCAACAGTTTGTCAAACAGCATTTCGGCGATAAGGTCGTGTCGTCGGTCAAGCAGGATGCCGATTGGCTCGACGGCGATTACGACGTACGCCTCGGCGACGGCACGGAGATATCGTTTCGCCCCAACGGTGAGTGGGAGAGTGTGGAGTGCGAAGGGTCGCAGGTTCCTGCCGCCATCGTTCCCGTGAAGATTGCGACTTATGTTACGGAAAAATATCCCGATGTGCGTATCGTGGAGATCGACCGCAGCCTGCGCGGATATGAGATCGAACTGTCGAACGACGTGAAATTGAAATTCGACCGTAAAGGCCAATTTACGAGCGTAGACAAGTAATCTCCGATCGCGTGATTTTTATTTCAGTCCGCTGCCGTTCGTGCGGCGGACTGTTTTTTTGAGTCCTCGTGTCGGAACGCTGATTTGCTTCGGTGTGCGGATGTCGGTATCGGCAGACGACATAAGGTTTATGCGCGAGCGTTTCGGGTAGGGTAGGCGTGATAAAAGAAATAGGCGGGAATCTCACGATTGCCGCCTACTCTCGGAACAAGACGTTCCATAAACTACTAACCCAAACTTAAATAAATGAAGAAACCTCGCTGCGGCGGCGTTAACCTGCCGCAGTTGTCCTATCAAGTTGCAAAGCGCGTGCCATTAGCGACATGAAATCGATTTGAGGCCCGATTTGCTATCTTACCGTCCGTATATGCGGTTCGTGAGGCCGTGCGGGCGTTTCGTTCTGCGGAGGTATGCTGTCGTCAGCTCGCGCTCATTTGCGGATTCCGCGTGTTGTTGTCCGATAGTTACAAAAAATCGGCCGCCCACGTAGCGGGGCGGCCGATTTCGGATCATATGAAGAGTTACTCCGTCATAGCCTGCTGAACGGCAACCGCAACAGCTACCGTGGCGCCTACCATCGGGTTGTTACCCATGCCGAGGAAGCCCATCATCTCCACGTGTGCGGGAACTGACGACGAACCTGCGAACTGAGCGTCCGAGTGCATGCGGCCCAGCGTATCGGTCATACCGTACGAAGCGGGACCTGCCGCCATGTTGTCGGGGTGGAGGGTACGGCCCGTTCCGCCGCCCGATGCCACCGAAAAGTATTTCTTGCCTGCCAGTACGCGCTCCTTCTTGTAGGTGCCCGCAACGGGGTGCTGGAAACGGGTGGGGTTGGTCGAGTTACCCGTGATCGATACGTCCACATCCTCTTTCCACATGATGGCAACACCCTCGCGAACGTCGTCGGCGCCGTAGCAGCGTACTTTCGAACGCAGACCGTCCGAGTAAGAGATGGTGTCTACCACGTTAACCTCGCCCGAGTAGTAATCGAACTGAGTCTGTACGTAGGTGAAGCCGTTGATACGCGAGATGATCTTCGCTGCATCCTTGCCCAGACCGTTGAGGATCACGCGCAGGGGATTCTTGCGTACGCGGTTGGCCATTTCGGCGATCTTGATGGCGCCCTCGGCTGCGGCGAACGACTCGTGACCCGCGAGGAACGCGAAGCACTGAGTCTCCTCGCGAAGCAGACGTGCAGCCAGATTACCGTGGCCGATACCTACCTTGCGGTCGTCGGCTACCGAACCTGCGATGCAGAATGCCTGCAAACCCTCGCCGATGGCCTCGGCAGCGTCGGCAGCGTTGGTGCAGCCCTTCTTTATGGCGATGGCCGCGCCTACGACGTAAGCCCACTTGGCGTTCTCGAAGCAGATGGGCTGCGTCTCCTCACACATTTTGTAGGGATCGATACCCTTAGCGTCGCAGATGGCTTTGGCATCCTCCACGCCGTTGATTCCGTACTGTGCGAGCACCTCGTTGATGTGGTCGATTCGGCGCTCGTAGCTCTCAAATAAATTTGCCATATTTTTTCTCTCTTTTTTCGATTATACAAAATGCGATTACTCCTGACGCGGATCGATGTATTTCGCAGCCTCCTTGAAACGGCCGTAAGAACCTTTGGCCTTCTCCAATGCCTCGGCGGGAGCGATGCCCTTCTTTATGAAGTCCATCATCTTGCCCAGATGTACGAACTCGTAACCGATCACTTCGTCGTTTTCGTCCAAAGCCATGCGGGTGCAGTAACCCTCGGCCATTTCGAGATAACGCGTACCTTTGGCCAGAGTGCCGAACATGGTGCCCACCTGCGAACGCAGACCCTTGCCAAGGTCCTCCAGCGAGGCGCCGATAGTAAGACCGCCCTCCGAGAAAGCCGACTGGGTGCGACCGTAAACGATCTGCTTGAACAGCTCGCGCATTGCGGTATTGATGGCGTCGCATACGAGGTCGGTATTCAGAGCCTCAAGAATGGTTTTGCCCGGCAGGATCTCCGAAGCCATTGCGGCCGAATGGGTCATGCCCGAGCAACCGATAGTCTCGACCAAAGCCTCCTGAATGATACCGTCCTTAACGTTGAGGGTCAGCTTGCAGGCTCCCTGCTGGGGTGCGCACCATCCCACGCCGTGGGTAAGACCCGATATGTCCTTGATCTCCTTTGCCACAACCCACTTGCCTTCCTGCGGGATGGGGGCCGACGCGTGGTTGGCGCCCTTTTTTACGCAGCACATCTGCTGCACTTCGTGTGAATAAATCATAGTAGAATAGAGTTTATTTGTTACTATAACAATCTGTTTTTCACTTGTTACGACTATTTTGCAAAAGTCACGGGCAAAGATAAGGATATTTTCGCGCAATAGCAATCCGAGGTTGCAAATTGTTCATTATTTTATACCTTTGTATTAAATAAGATTTCATTTATGAGCTGTATGTTACCGTCGCGGCGCGTGCTCGTCGTCGCAGCGTTGGAGGATGAGTTCGGCGAGGAGGGCGTGCGTCGCCTCTCCGAGTTTTGCGACCTGAAGTTTACGGGAGTCGGCAAACTGCGCGCCTTCGAGGCGACGGCGGCGGCTCTGGAGGGCTGCGATTACGACATCGTGGTCAATGCGGGGACCTGCGGGTCGCTGCGTCATACCGCAGGCACGGTTTTACGGCCGTCGGAGATAGTGCAGGGTGACATATATATCGATTCGATCTTCGCCACACGACCCGAACGCACGGAGACGGGCGATGCGGGCGTGTCGATCGTCTCGTCCGACGACTTCATCGGTCCCGATACGCCGATCGTGAAACGTGCGGCGGCGGAACGTTACGACTGTTTCGATATGGAGAGCTACGCCGTGGCGCGCGCCGTCGGGTTTCACGCGCGCGTGCGCGGCGGTCGGCGTCCGCTTCTGGCCTTCGTGAAGCTCGTGAGCGACAATGCCGACGGCAGTGCCGAGGAGTGGAGCGTGAGGATCGCCGGATTGCGTCCCGCACTGGTGGATGCTGCGGAGAAGGTGATACGGGAGTTGGTATATGATTGTAAATGAAAAATAGTCGGATAATGAAACGAATATTGTTATTCCTGCTGCTTTTGAGTTGCGGCATGGCCGCGGCGCAGCGGATCCCGTCCCGCGGCCACGATCTCTACGGTGCGGTGCGCGACGACGAGGGACACCCCGTGGCGGGCGTGGTGGTCAGCGACGGCTTTACCTGCTGCAAGACCGACCGCAAGGGAGTGTATCGCCTCGACCGCAATCCCGACGCGGCATTCGTCTTCTATTCCGTCCCCTCCGAATACGCGGTGAACGCCGAAACGGGGAGTCCTGTGTTCTACGAGCGTCTCGATGCCGACGGGCAGCGTTACGACTTTACGCTGAAACGCCTGCCCGAGGGTGCGGAGTGTTCATTCCGTCTTTTCTGCCTGGCCGATCCGCAGTGTCAGACCGAGCGTCACATAGAGCGTTTCCGCAGCGAGACGGTGCCCGACGTGAGGCGGGCTTCGCAGGAGCGCGACGTGCCGAGCTACGGTGTCACGCTGGGTGATGTGGCCTATTCGTCGGACAGGGTGAATGCCGAGTGGGTCATGGAGCACATGCGGCGTGCTATGGACCGCCGTCTGATCGGCATGCCCGTGTTCCAGACGATGGGTAACCACGACAACACCTTCGTCCCTGTGGCGGCTGACGAGGGCAGCAGTACGATAAACATGAAGTATCGCCGTGCGTTCGAGCGTGCGTTCGGTCCCGCCGACTATTCGTGGAATCGCGGCGACGTACATTTCGTGTCGATGAAAAACATCGACTACAGGAGCGGCGAGCGGTCGAGCGAATATGCGCTGGGCTTTTCGGACGAGCAGGTCGAGTGGCTGCGCAGCGATTTGAGTTTCGTGCCGCGTGACAGGATGGTGGTGCTGTGCGTGCATATTCCCATATGCACGAGCAAGGATGAGAATGCTCTGAAGGTGGTCGAAATGCTCGGCGAGTTCGCCGAGGCGCACATCATGGCGGGACATACCCACTACAACCGCAATCATATCCACCCCAACGGTGTCTACGAGCACGTCCACGCAGCGGTCTGCGGCGCGTGGTGGATCTCGCGCCTGAACGGCGACGGTACGCCCTACGGCTACGGCGTATACGATATCGAGGGTGCGACGATGCGTGATTGGCGCTATCGCGGAACGGGACTCGATCCCGACTTTCAGTTGCGCGTCTATCGCGGCGATGCCCTTTTCGGCGGCGAATACGAGACGTTCGCCATGCCTTTCGGGCGCGGCGTCATTTTGGCCAATGTGTGGAATGCCGATCCCGAGTGGCGGATCGAGGTGTTCGAGGACGGCCGTTTGTCGGGCGTCATGAAACCTGTCAAGACGACCACGGGCGTGGAGAAACCTTCGGTGAAGTCGAGCAAGGACTGGTGGGCCGTGGGCTACCATATAGGCGTCGTGGGCCGCGGCCATCGCGGCGGCCACAGCGCTCTGGCGGGCGGCAGCCGCAAAAGTTACATGACCACCTGCCGACACATGTATGTTTACGCATTGAAGAATCCCGACGCCGAAGTCGAGGTCGTCGCGACCGACCGTTTCGGGAATCGTTTCCGTCAGACGCACGTGATCTCGGACTCGGAGTACGAGGGCGTGGCGTCGCCGTTTTAATTGAATCGCTATGAAACTGAAGGCTAACTGCAAGATAAACCTCGGGCTCGACGTGCTGCGTCGGCGCGAGGACGGTTATCACGATCTGAGTACTGTGATGTATCCCGTGCGCGGACTTTACGATGAATTGGAAATAACGCCCGTCGCGACTGACGACGTCGAGTTCGTTTGCGCGGGGATGGCGGTGGACTGTCCGCCCGAACGGAACATATGCGTGAAGGCGTATCGTCTCATGCGCGAGCGTTACGGCGTGGGCGGAGTGCGTATCGTGCTCGACAAGCGTGTGCCGTTCGGTGCGGGGCTCGGAGGCGGATCGTCGGACGGCACGGCCGTCATCATGGCGTTGAACGAACTGTTTTCGTTGCGATTGAGCGAAGACCAACTTATAGCTGCGGCCGCGGAATTGGGCAGCGACACCGCCTTTTTCGTGAGGAACACCCCGCAGCTGTGCGAGGGGCGCGGCGAGATAATGACTCCCGTCGATCTCGATCTGCGGGGAATGTTTATCGCGATAATAAAGCCTCGTGCGAGCGTCTCCACGCGCGAAGCCTATTCGGGTGTGCGACCGTCGCTGCCCGCGCGACCGCTTTCGGAGCGCATAGCCGAATCTGTTGCAAGGTGGCAGGGCAGCGTGAAGAACGATTTCGAGGAGTCGGTGTTCGCGCTCTATCCCGAGATAGGAGAGGCCAAGAGGACCATACTCGATGCGGGTGCCGTTTATGCCTCGATGTCGGGCAGCGGCTCGGCCGTATTCGGATTGTTCGACGATCGCGCCGCGGCAGAGAAGCTGCGGACCGTGACGCCGTATATATTCGGGATGTGACGTATTTTGCAGTCCTGAGGACTACGCGGGCCGCAGCCTCGGCGCGCCGAGGCCCGCTTTTGTTCGCGCGGCCACATTGCGGTCACCGCAGGCCGCGGCCCGAGAACGATTCTCGTCATAGCGCAAAAACAATCCGCCGCGCGGGGGCGGCGGCGAACTGCCGACATCGCGCGGCGATGTCGATAATAGGTATTTTCCGTACTCTTATTTGCAGGCGATCTTCTCCACGCGACGCACATGGCGGCCGCCTTCGAATGCCGTCGAAAGGAATTTGTCCACTATCGCCACAGCCTCGTCGTTGTCGATGAAACGCGCGGGCAGCACCAGTACGTTTGCGTCGTTGTGCAGACGTGTGAGTTCGGCTATCTCGGGAGCCCAGCAGAGACCCGCGCGGATGCCCTGATGCTTGTTGAGCGTCATGGCCATGCCCTCGCCCGAACCGCATAGTCCGATTCCCGTTTCCGACTCTCCCGTCTCGACTGATGTAGCCAAGGCGTGGGCGTAGTCGGGATAGTCTGTGCTCTCTTCCGAGTGCGTGCCGAAGTCGGCCACTTCGTATCCTTTGGCCGAAAGGTATCCCACCAGAAACTCCTTCATGTCGTAACCCGCGTGGTCGCAGGCGATGCCTATCTTTTTCATGATCGTATCGTTTTAAGGTCAATCCGTATTTCGGACGCAAAATTAGGAATTTTTAATCGTTTTCGCATTCGCACCGCCTCTTATTTGTCGGCGAATTATTAATTTTGCGCCGATGAAAACACTTCTTTCGTTTCTCGGCCTGGTGTCGCTCGCATTGGGATTGGCGGGCATATTTCTCCCGTTGCTTCCCACCACGCCTTTTCTGCTTCTGTCGGCGTGGCTCTTCGTGCGCAGTTCACCGCGGCTCTACGGGTGGCTGATGAACCATCCGAAGTTGGGCCCGTATATCCGCAATTTCCGAGAAAACCGTGCCATTCCGTTGCGCGTGAAGATCATATCGGTCACGATGGTGTGGCTGACGATAGGCTATTGCGTGGTGGCCGTGGTCGACGAATGGCGGTGGGTGCAGGCGGCCATGCTGTTGCTTGCCGCGGGAATAACGCGCCACATACTTTCGTACGCCACGTTGAAAGAGTAGCTGGCATTTCGTGCGGTTTTTCGGTCTGCCGTTACTTATTTGTTTGTCAGCATTCGTTCCAGCACCAGCCGTTTCATCGCTGCGGTGTCTTTGAGTGCTTCGCGTTGCGAATCCTTGTCTTTGAAGATCGTTGCCAAGATCTCCTCCTCCACCTCGTCTGTCGGCAGCCTTTCCCGATTCATGGCGCGTTTCGCATATCGGATCAGCCACAGAAGCCTCAGTATGTCGAACCAAATCACGCGCGGCGAACCCATGCGTTCGTCGATATGCACCGCTATCGAACGATATTCGCCCTCCATGACGAACGACTTCTCGGTGCGATAACGTATCCGATCCACCGACAGACTGTAATCGAGATATTCGGTTCTGCAATTGTCGTCGGGCACGGTTTCCGCCACGCGGACTGAAAAATTCTCGTCCCACAAATATATTGTCGGGTTTTGTTTCAGGTATTCGATAATCGTCGCGACGCTCGTGCGATAGTACTTGTCGAACATCGAATTTCGACGCTCGATATCTAACAGTTCGGAATAAATGTCGGGTTTCATCATCGGGTGTTATGGTTATTTTTCGATAAGCAGGGGCGTGCCCTCGACAATATGTTTGACCAGATCCAGCAGTCGGAAAAAGTCTCGGATGTGTATGAACGGGGCTGCCATGCCCGCATCCGAACGTACGATTATCGAGTGCGTGCCGTTCGGCAGACCGTTGCAGTACAGCCTGAACGAATTTGGGTCGTTGTAAACCACTCTGTCGACCGACACCTGCACGGTGTAATCATCCGAGTCGATCGAGGTGTCGAGTTTGAAATCGACCATGTCGCGGTTCACTATGCGGATTGTCAAATCGCTCGCACCGATATTCGGATCGTCGTGTTTCTTAAGGCATTCTATCACTGCGGCCGCGGTACGGTCGTATAATCTGTTGTAAATCAGTTGGCGAGCGAATATCTCGGAGATGTCGGGACGAAATATTTTCATGGAGCGAAACGATGTAAGGTTGTGAATTACACGCCCCTGCGGAAACAGAAAAAGGGCGCAGGTACAGCCCCAACGGTCGGCCTCGCAAGCCTTAACTGGTAGCTGCCCTTACGCCCAAGCCTGCCACCTGCAATTATGCAGGGGCATAGCAAGGGTTTCAGACAAAATTTACACCAGTTAAAAACCTATTATATCTTATAATAGTTGCGAGTTCTACCGTTGGTATAAAGGTTTGTCCTAACCTTCAGATAATATGTTACGGTTACGGAACCGTTCTTTTGTGCAAAGGTAACATAACTTTTCGTTTTAAGTCATGCGACCCGCTGTAAAAACAAAAAGACGAAACGTGAACCTGACTTAGAGGATAAGCCTGCGCCGAAGCGCACTTGCATTACTATGTCGCAGTAGGTCGTGAGATTACCCGTCAGAACTTCATAATACAAGAGGCCCACGCCCGTCATGGCGCAGTAATTTATGATGTACCACTACCAATCGGAGCGTGGTTACGATCCGACGGGGGACATCCTCTTATTGCTGCCTGACTGTAAATTTCTCACGTTTACTGCGACAGCAATGCGATTCACATCGTATTCCGACGGATCGCTTGCCCCAAAAGTAGTACAAATAATTGAATCCTACAACAAATTGCGTGCTGTATTTGCTATTTTCTTGTGTTTTCGGGCGCGGTCTGCTGTTGCATACGGGGCATGTATGACATTTATCTTCGGCGGCTGCGGGGGGGGCGCACTTTCGGTGCGAGCCGCCGAAGATAACGCCGCATAGCGGCGCAGTTGTTCGGGCCTCCGTGCACCGAGGCTGCGGCCCGCACGACTCTGTCGAGTCGTATTACTATATATATTTATGCAGTCCGCCGCGGCGTGGCGGCGGACTGTTCGGCTCATAGAGCCGCAGATACATAAAAAAAGCGGGAGAATCGTTCGATACTCTCCCGCTTTCGGATATCCGTAGTGGCGTTACGCCAGATAGTGTTTCGACACCGAAATCAAAAATCCCAATATCACGGCATTCATAAAAATGGCGGGCGCGGCCTTGCGGTCCTTGCCCACGAGGCACAGCATGACGGGAATGGCTATCATCAATACCGTGGTCGATCCGTCGGCCCACCAAGGCAAATAGGGCAGATTGCCGTAGAATACCAGTATGGAGGCGAACAGATAGGTGCAGAATGCCGAGACGCACGAACGGAAAGATATGCCTCTCGAAATCATCGGCACCACGTCGAGCAACCCCGTCACGGCTCCAGTGACCAATGCGAGCGTAATGTAGTTCATAGTGTCGCGTGTTATTTCGCCGCGCGTTTGCGGTCCACCTCGCTGAGGAGGATTTTTCTCAGACGCATGGCCTTGGGCGTCACCTCCACATACTCGTCGGCCTTTATGTACTCCAGAGCCTCTTCGAGCGAGAACACCTTGGGCGGGACGATCACGGCTTTGTCGTCGGCTCCCGAGGCACGCATGTTGGTGAGCTGCTTGGCTTTGGTAACGTTGATGGTTATGTCGCCCGAACGCGTGCTTTCGCCCACGACCTGACCGCAGTAGACCTCGTCCATCGGGGCGATGAAGAAGCGGCCGCGATCCTGCAGTTTGTCGATCGAGTAAGCGTAGGCCGTACCCGTCTCCGAGGCGATGAGAGAACCGTTGTTACGCATCTCTATGTCGCCCGTCCAAGGTTCGAAGTCCTTGAGTCGGTGGGTCATTATGGCCTCGCCCGCCGTGGCGGTGAGCATTCCCGAACGTAGTCCGATGATGCCGCGCGACGGCACGAGGAACTCCAGACGGGTGCGTTCGCCGTCCGATTCCATGTTGATGAGGGTTCCCTTGCGCTTGGTCACCATCTCGATAACGGTGCCCGAATATTCGTCGGGACAGTCTACCGTCATCTCCTCCACGGGCTCGCACTTCACTCCGTCGATCTCCTTTATTATTACTTTGGGCTGGCCCACCTGCAATTCGTATCCCTCGCGGCGCATGGTCTCGATCAGCACCGACAGATGCAGCACGCCGCGTCCGTATACCACGAATGAATCGGCATTCTGCCCCGGTTCTACGCGCAGGGCGAGATTCTTTTCCAGCTCGCGGTCGAGGCGCTCCTTCAGGTGGCGCGAAGTGACGTACTTGCCGTCGCGGCCGAAGAACGGCGAGTTGTTGATGGTGAAAAGCATCGACATGGTAGGTTCGTCAATGGCGATGGGGGGCAGCGGCTCGGGATTCTCGTAGTCGCAGATGGTGTCGCCGATCTCGAATCCTTCGATTCCCACTATGGCGCATATCTCGCCGCACTCCACCTTGTCGACCTTGGCTTTTCCGAGTCCGTCAAATACCATCAACTCCTTGATCTTGCTCTTGGTCAGGGTCTTGCCGTCGCGTTTGGCGAGGGTGACGTTCTGTCCCGCGCGCAGCTCGCCGCGCGTGAGCTTACCCACCGCTATACGGCCCACGTAGGGCGAATATTCGAGCGACGTGACGAGCATCTGCGGGGTTCCCTCCACCTGCTCGGGCGCGGGGATCTCGTCTATGATGGCATCGAGCAACGGGGTGATCGAGTCGGTGGGTTGGTTCCACACATGCGACATCCATCCCTGCTTGGCCGATCCGTAGATCGTCTTGTAGTCGAGCTGCTCCTCGGTGGCGTCGAGCGAGAACATGAGGTCGAACACCTGTTCGTTCACCACTTCGGGACGGCAGTTGGGTTTGTCGACCTTGTTGACCACCACTATGGGTTTCTTGCCCAGCGACAACGCCTTTTGCAGCACGAAACGCGTTTGCGGCATGGTGCCTTCGAAAGCGTCCACAAGCAGCAGCACGCCGTCGCACATGTTGAGCACGCGCTCCACCTCGCCGCCGAAATCGGCGTGGCCCGGGGTGTCTATGATGTTGATCTTGCAGTCCTTGTATTTGACCGATACGTTTTTCGACAGAATGGTTATACCTCGTTCGCGTTCCAGATCGTTGTTGTCCATTATGAGGTCTCCCGTGTTGGTGTCGGAACGCAGCAGGTGTCCGGCAACTATCATTTTGTCCACGAGCGTCGTCTTTCCGTGGTCTACGTGGGCAATAATAGCGATGTTGCGAAGTTTTTGCATAGTAATTGAAATTAATCGCGCAAAGTTAATAATTTATCGGGAAAATGTGTTATTTTTGCTCTACTATTCAAGGAGCTGTCATTATGGATTACGGTATAAAAATCAAGGATCGCAGCGAGGTGCTCATCGGTTGCGTGGGCGATTTGTTGCCGCGTCTGTTACCCGATCGCAGGGTGGTCGTGGTGTCGGACACCAACATCGATCGCCACTATAATTCGCTGGTGAACCGTTTCGATCATGTGCTTATCGGGTTGGGAGAGACGAGCAAGACTCTGCTTACGGCCGATGCCGTATACCGCAAGTTCATCGAGCTGGGGGTCGATCGTTCCACCTTTATTCTCGCCGTCGGCGGCGGCATAGTCACCGATGTGACGGGCTTCGTCGCTTCGACCTACATGCGCGGTCTGGATTTCGGATTCGTGTCCACGTCGCTCCTGGGGCAGGTGGATGCCAGTGTGGGCGGCAAGAACGGCGTGAATGTCGAGGGATATAAGAATATGGTCGGCACCTTCTGTCAGCCGCGTTTCGTCATCTGCGACGTCAACATGCTGCGCACATTGCCCGAGCGCGAGTTCCGCACGGGGCTGGCCGAGATAATCAAGGCGGGCGTAATAGCCGACAGCGAGCTGTTCGACATGCTGGAGCAGTGCGATTTCGCGAATCTGTCCAAGGATTCGGAGCTGCTGGGCAAGATAGTGTACCGAGCCGTGAAGGTGAAGGCCGACATCGTGGAGCGCGACGAACGCGAGGCTGGCGACCGCCGCAAACTCAATTTGGGGCATACGTTGGCTCATGCCATCGAGAAGAGTTCTTCCAAAATGAACCACGGCGAGGCCGTGGCCGTCGGATTGTCGCTCATAGCCGATGCGGCGGCACGCAAGGGGTTGCTGGCTGCGGCCGATAAGGAACGTATTGACAATCTGCTCGTGCGCGCGGGATTCGATCTCACGCCGCCCGTGGCCATGAGTCGGTTGCTGAAGGCGGTTGCCAAGGACAAGAAGAGCGAAGGAGATTCGATACATGTCGTTTTTCCGACAGCCGTCGGTTCGTGCGAGGTGGTGCGAATGCCCGTCGATGAGTTCCGTGCGATGTTTCAGTAACGAGAAGCGAAAAAAACATTCATCCCGCAATTTTCCAATTGCGGGATGAATGTTTTTCAGTGTGGTCGGCAGCTCGCCTCCCATGCGGGTCTGCGCAAGCCGCGGCCCGAGAGGTTATTCCACTGTGAACTCGAATCGGTCGTAACCGGCATTGCGCCAAGCCGAGGCGGCCGTGAGTTTCGATATCGCGAACAATGGCGAGAAGGTGCGCACGCCTATGGTTTTGCCGTCGGGTTTGAATTCGAGTATTCGAAGCCAACAATCGCCGCCGTTTCCGTTCCATTCGCCGTCGCCGTTCTGCGAGTTGAACATCATTTGGGGGATGTCGCGGCCGTCGGCAGCCTTGTCGACGCGGAAAGCCGAATTGGAACGGTAATCGGTCTCACCCGTATGGGCGGCGATCTCGGGCGGAGTCCCAGTGTGGCCGCAAAGTACCAGGCATATGTTTTTCGACGGATATATCAGCTTGTCCCACAATGCCTGCGCCCAGTTGCGCGGAGTGAGTTTGTAGCCCTCTTTCTCTATGCGCCTGCCGTCGGTGGCGAGGAACGAGTGGGTGAGAATTATCACGCGATGGTTTTTGAAACGATCGGATTCGATGAGTTTTTTCGCCCACTCGATTGATTCGTCGCGCGGCGCGAACTCGAATGCTATGACCAGCAGGTCGCCCCAAGCCTTATCGTGGAATTCGTATGCGGCATTTTCCAACGTGTGGAGCCCCAGATGGTTGGCGCCCGTCGCCGCCAGCGTCTCGGCGAATGCCGAGTTGCGTTCGGGGTAGATGTATTCGGGCATGTCGGAATAGCGATGTTCGGCGGCTATGTAACCCAGATCGTGGTTTCCCTGACATACTATGTAGGGTATCCTGCCGTCCAGTCGCGCCAGGCTTCGCGAAACCGATTCCCACTGTTGGCGCGACGTTTGGTCGCCGTTGTCGCCGTTCGGAATCCCCGTTGCGATCAGTTTGTTGTTTTGCTCCACCATGTCGCCCGTGAAGAGTGCGGCGCGGATGTTCAGACGTTTGATGTTTTGTGCGATCCAAGCCGTCTGTAATTCGAACAGAGGCTGGTTGGCTGCGAATTTGGTGTAGCTCTGCGGATCGGGAACCATTATCATGGAGAACGATCCTTCGGTTTCGAGCGCGGGGTATACGGGAATCTGCGGTGCGCCTTTGGGCGCCTGCGCTGTCGCGACGAGTGTCGTCAGCAGAGCGAAAAGCGTTACGATCGGTTTCATGGTCTTGAGGTTTGAGTATTGTCGTGTTAAAACAGCATTCCGTCGGCTTCGCCCGAATGGGCGATGCCGAGGTGACGGTAGGCCAGTTCCGTAGCCTCGCGTCCGCGTGGCGTCCGCTTGATGAATCCCTCCTTTATCAGGAACGGTTCGTAAACGTCCTCGATGGTTCCGGCATCTTCGCCCACCGCCGTGGCGATGGTGTTGAGTCCCACGGGACCGCCCTTGAATTTCTCGATGATGGTCGAAATGATTCGATTGTCCATTCTGTCCAGACCGCGCGAGTCTATGTTCAGCGCCGCGAGGGCTATGCGGGTGATTTCTATGTCGATGTGTCCTTCGCCTTTCACCATCGCGAAGTCGCGTACTCGGCGCAGCAGGGCGTTGGCTATGCGCGGGGTGCCGCGTGAACGCAGTGCTACCTCCGAAGCGGCATCGTCGTCGATCGAAACATCGAGTATGCGGGCCGAACGTTCCACGATCCGCGCGAGCACCGACGAATCGTAATACTCCAAATGGCACTGTATGCCGAAACGTGCGCGCAGCGGCGAGGTAAGCAATCCGCTTCGCGTGGTGGCCCCCACGAGGGTGAACGGGGCCAGTTCGATCTGTATGGAGCGGGCCGAAGGGCCTTTGTCGAGCACTATGTCGATCTTGTAATCCTCCATCGCCGAATAGAGATACTCTTCGACGATGGGACTCAGGCGGTGTATCTCGTCGATGAAAAGCACGTCGCCGGCATCGAGATTGGTAAGCAGTCCCGCCAGATCGCCCGGTTTGTCGAGCACGGGGCCCGAGGTTACTTTCAGCTGCGCCCCCATCTCGTGTGCGATTATGTTGGCGAGCGTAGTCTTGCCCAGTCCCGGGGGACCGTGCAGCAACACGTGGTCGAGCGAATCGCCCCGCATCAGGGCGGCCTTGATGAACACCTTCAGATTGTCGACGATCTTGTCCTGCCCCGAAAAGGCCGACAGATCATGCGGCCTTATGCGGTTTTCGAATTCCAGATCGCTCTCGTTGTTTCTCATGTTTCGGTCTGTGCGCATGGCGGTTAAAAAGGGAAAAGGCATGGATTCTCCTCATGCCCGAGGCGGACGGCATACGTCGGCGCGTACCCGATCCGAAGGCAAAGTTAATGATAAAAAACGATATTTCGATCGGCGGCACGCCCGGAATGTGCGGTTGCGGGCCTAAAAACATTCCGATGCGTCGGACGGCTCGGGCGAAAGGCTTGTCGGAGCATTTGCGGCAGGATGGTTGCAATCTGTTCGCACGGAGTGCGACGGCGCCGCGAAATAGAGTGGAACGGCTTTCGCTCGCGCGGTATTTGATTTTGTTGTATAATTATCCAATTTATGCTTGCATGCTATTTGA
>CAUDHE010000021.1 GCA_958449275.1 uncultured Alistipes sp.
AAAAAAAGAGCCTGAACGGTAGACGTTTTCTCGTGACGGCGGGAGCCACGATCGAGGCGATCGATCCCGTGAGATTCATATCCAACCACTCTTCGGGCAAGATGGGCTATGCCGTGGCCGAGGTTTTGGCTGCCCGCGGCGCCGAAGTGGTGCTGGTGAGCGGGCGCACTTCGCTGCCGACGCCGCAGGGCGTGAAGCGGGTGGACGTTCTCTCGGCCGAGGAGATGTACGACGCTTGCGTCGCGGAGTTCGATGCGTGCGACGGTGCCGTTATGTGCGCCGCGGTGGCCGATTATACCCCTCTGCGTACCGCTTCCGAGAAGATCAAGAAGGGCGACGGCGACATGTCGATCGCTTTGCGTCGTACGAAGGACATAGCCGCCGAGTTGGGCGGCCGCAAGGGCGGTCGCATTTTGGTCGGCTTTGCGATGGAGACCGAGAACGAGGATGCGAATGCCCGCGGGAAGTTGCGCCGCAAGAATTTCGACTTCATAGCGCTCAATTCGCTGCGTACGGCGGGAGCGGGTTTTCGCGGCGATACCAATGTGTTGTCGCTCATCGACGCCTCGTCGCGCGAGGATCTGCCGCTCATGAGCAAGCGCGAGGCGGCTGATCGCATAGTTGACAAAATCGAAAATTGTTTTTAACTGATAGATAAGTTTGCCGTATGTTGCGTCGTCTGACGGTTGAGAATTATGCGTTGATCGAGAAACTCGACATGGAGCTTGATGCCCGCCTTAATATCATAACGGGCGAGACGGGTGCGGGAAAATCGATCCTGCTGGGTGCGCTGGGGTTGCTTCTGGGCAACAAGAACGAGAGCGGCACTCTGCGCGACGATTCGCGTAATTGCGTTATCGAGGGCGTGTTCGATATTACGGGCTATGGTTTGGAGTCGTTTTTCGACGATAACGACCTCGATTACGAGCCGCAGACCGTCGTGCGACGTATGATCTCGCCGTCGGGCAAGAGCCGCGCTTTCGTGAACGACATGCCCGTGCAACTCGCCGTATTGCGCGAGTTGGGCGGACGGCTTATCGATATACATTCGCAACATCAGAATTTGGTGCTTGCCGACGAAATGTTCCGTGTAAGGTCGATCGACACGCTGGCGTGTGCCGGCGATGTCGCGGCGACATACGGTGCGGTTTTCGGCAGTCTGCGTTCGGCCGAGCGCGAGTTGGAGCGTATGACGGCCGAAGCCGAGGCGGCGCGTAAGGACGAGGAGTGGTTGCGTTATCAGGTGGCCGAATTCGATGCCGCCCGATTGCGCGAGGGCGAGTTGGCCGAAGCCGAGGCCGAACTCTCGGTGCTGGAGAATGCCGACCGTATCGGCGAATCGCTGGTGACGGTGCGAAATATTTTGGATGCCGAGCAGATCGGAGTGTTGGAGCAGCTGGCGGCGGCCGAGAATGCCGTGGCGCACGTGGGCGAGAGTTATCCTCGCGGTGCGGAGATCGCGGGGCGTCTGCATTCGGTGGTTCAGGAGTTGAAAGACATAGGTGTCACCGTTGCGGACGACGCCGAGCGTATCGAGGCCGATCCCGAGCGTTTGCAGCGTCTGACGGAGCGTGTGAACATGATATATTCGATGTGTCAGAAGCATCGGGTCGCCACGCTGGAAGAGCTTATGGCGGCGGGACGCGATTTGGAGGAGCGTCTGAGCGCCATAGTGCACGGTGACGAGGCGATGCAGCGTCAGCGTGAGGCGATAGCCGAGCTGCGCGCCGAGGCGAGGGAACTCGCCGCGAAATTGCATGCTCTGCGGGTCAAGGCTGCGGGCGATGTTTCGAAGAGTATTGTGCATACCCTTGCCGCTTTGGGTATGCCCGAGGCACGTTTCGAGGTCGAGGTAACCGATGCGGGCGAACTCATGCCGTCGGGCGGCGATCGCATCCGCTTCATGTTTACGGCCAACGGGCGTATGGCTCCGCAACCGGTGGAGAAGGTGGCTTCGGGCGGTGAGATTTCGCGTGTGATGCTCGCTCTGAAGGCGCTGCTCGCGGTGCGGTCTAAGTTGCCTGCCATTATTTTCGACGAGATCGATACGGGCGTGTCGGGCCGCGTGGCCGATGCGATGGGCGAGATCATACGATCGCTCGCGGAGAATATGCAGGTGGTGGATATAACCCATCTGCCGCAGGTGGCGTCGAAGGGCGACACCCATTTCGTCGTTTACAAGCGTGACAGCCGTACCGACATCGCGCGTCTGGCAGAGTCGGATCGCGTGACCGAGATAGCGAAGATGTTGTCGGGCAGCGTCGTGACCGAAGCCGCGCTTTCGCAGGCCGAGATTCTGCTGGGGCGAAAGTAGGGTGGTGCCCGACGACTTTTGTGCGTGTGATTGCCTAACCTTAAAACTTACCATACATGAAAAGAGTACTGTTATTCGTGTTGGCATCGTGCTGCCTTGCGGCGGCTGGATGCTCGGAGCGCGCCGCGCTCAAAAAGGAGTTGCGACAGGCCCTTGCGACGGCTGTCGAGCAGGAGAAGGCGCAGGCGGTGCGCATGGAGAGCATCGAGGGAAAGTTGCCCCGCACGTTCGAGAATGGCGAGGTGCAGCCGACGTCGCCGTATAATTGGATCAGCGGATTTTTTCCGGGATCGCTTTGGCTGCTCTACGAGTACACGGGCGACGAGGAGTTGAAGAGTTATGCCGACACGTTTACCCGACGTTTGGAGGTATTGAAAGATTATACGGGCACCCACGATCTGGGATTCATGATATTCTGCTCTTACGGCAATGCCTATCGATTAACGGGAGATCCTTATTACAAATCGGTGATAGAGCGCGCCTCGGCCGCGCTTTCGACGCGCTTTAATCCGACGGTAGGGTGCATACGTTCGTGGAATACGGGGCGTAAGGAGAATCCCGAACTCGATTTCATGGTCATAATAGATAATATGATGAATCTGGAGATGCTGGAGTGGTGCGGCGGCGACTACGACATGATTGCGCGCAAGCATGCCGATGTTACGTTGAAAAACCATTTCCGTCCCGACAACAGTTCGTATCATGTGGTGGCCTACAACGAACTGACGGGTGAGGTCGTAGATAAACGCACGGCGCAGGGACGCGCGAACGATTCGGCTTGGTCGCGCGGTCAGTCGTGGGGACTCTACGGCTATACGATGATGTATCGCACGACGGGTGACAAAAGATATCTGGAGCAGGCGGTGAAGATCGCCGACTATCTGTTGCCGCGCCTGCCCGAGGATGCGATTCCCAATTGGGACTACGATGCCGCCGAGCAGTCGAAAGATTCGTCGGCGGGAGCCGTCATGGCTTCGGCGTTGATCGAGCTTTACGGATTCACGAAGGACGAACGCTATCTCGCTGCTGCCGAGCGGCAGTTGCATTCGCTCTGTTCGGACTACTACTTCGCAGAGGCGGGCGAGAACGGCAATTTCCTGCTCAAGCACGGAGTGGGTCACTATATGGCGGGATCGGAGGTCGATGTGCCGCTTTCATACGGCGACTACTATTTTATAGAAGCTGCCATGAGATATTTGGCATTGTAGGATATGCTACTCGCCGGATCGCGTGCAGCTATGTTCTGTGCCGGTCCGCAATTCGCTTGGACTCGTTTGCGGTTTCGCGGGCTGCGTCCCGAGTAACCGAATCGCCTCTGCCGTTCGGCAGGGGCGATTTCCGTTCTACGGCAGCAGGTCGGCGAGCGGTATCGCCTGAAATGTCATGTGTGCCTGCGAACTTTCGTAGAGTATGCCTACGGTCTCGCGGTCTATCATGGTGAGACACGAGTATCCCCATCCGTCCCCTGCATCGAGCAACACCTTATTCTCCTCGGGCCATGTCTCTCCGCCGTCGAAACTGATCTTCACGGTTATGTCGCGGCGGGCATTGTCGCTGTCGGGATTCGAAAACAGCAGTATGTCGCGTCCCGATGCGTTGTCTTCTGCTGCTACGGATATCAGACTCGCCATACATACGGGTTCGCGCAGGGCTTTGCGCGACGAAGGATGTTCGGTCCACGTGCGTCCCATGTCGGCGGTGACTGCCACTGCGCGGCTGCCGCCTCGGTTGTCGCGCATGTTGAGCATCAGATCGCCCGAGGGGAGTTCGGCTAACTGCGCTTCGGTGGTGTTCGACCGCGCTCCTTCGTGCAGATGCCAGCTTAGACCGTGGTCGTCGCTGTAAATCATGCAGGCGTGGGGCATACGCTCGGCATCGATGTATTGCGCTGCGAAGACTATCGTGCCGTTCTTCATGGCTATGCCGCGTCCGGGACCTTGCAACAGGAAATTCCACTCGGGGCGTTTCACCTGCCGTGTGACGTTTATCGGTTTCGACCATGTCTTGCCGTCGTCGTCGCTGTATGCCATGACGAGCTGTCCCGTCGTGTGCGGCTCCATGCCGCTCATCGACGAGTGCCACGCCATGCGGTTACCCATTCCGTGGCACCATGCGGCTGCCACCCATGCTCGGTGCGTGACGGGATCGTAGAGTATGGCGGGGTCGCCCGCACCGTTCTGAGCCGCGGGCAGGCCTTCGTATCTGCCGAAGCTGAGCGGCATCCGCATGCGCTGCCAAGTCCGTCCGCCGTCGACACTGCGGCTCAGACCTATGTCTATGTGTTCCTGAAGATCTTTCGACGAGTTGTAACGCACGTCGTAAACGGCGAGCAGAGTTCCCCGCGCTGTGGTCACGAGTCCCGGGATGCGAAACGCAGCCGACCCGTCGTCGCCCGCGTGGCGCACGCCCACAGCCATGCGCCGCGGTGCTTCGGGAGCGACTGTCATTTCGGGGGCGGCAGTGTGTCCGTCGACTGTGACGGCCGTAAGCGATGCCGAAAGTTTGTGCGTCAGCGGAGTGTCGCGACGCATCTCGACGCTCACCCAAAAGTAGTTGATGCCGCGGAACAGCGGGGTCGGGGCTGCGAGAGTGGTTTGTTTGGCGGCACGGCATTCGGCCTTGAGGATGCTGTACGACGGGTGGGCATTTCGCTTTCCGTCGGGAATGTAGCGTGTGGCGGCGAGTTTGTCGGCAGCCGCGTTCACGGCATCGGTTCCCGAGTAGTAGAGTTTCACCGATTTGACATATCGGGCCGACCCCTCGTCCAATTGCAGGTCGAGGCGGTCGAATGTTCCGCCGTCGGGGGTGTCGATACGTATGTAGAACAATACGTTGTCGGCGCGGTCGAGCAGTACGGGTGTCTGCGTCGCGCCGGCGACGATGCGCATGTCCGTTGCGTGCGAATCGGGCCCTGCCGACAGAATCAGGACGGCCGCGGCGATGATTGTCTTTGCGAAATGGTTCATTGTGTTTTGGTTGACCGTTTTCGCAAATATAGATTAAATATTCGTATATATCGGAATGTCTCAGTCGGTTTTCGGTAGGAGTCTCTCTATTTCGTCGGCTATTACGTCGAGATAGTCGGTCTCGTATTCCACGGCCGACATGACGATGATGCCGTCGGTGTCGATCAGAAAGCTGCGGGGCACGTATCGCGTGGCATACATGGAGTATATGTTTCGGTCGGGATCGATCCCCACTGAAAACGCGTATCCGTTATGTCGGCAGAACTCCTTCACTGTTTCGCGGCTCAGTCCGCGCGAGACTGGCAGATAGGTGAAACGACGCCCGACGAATCGGTCTATTATCCGTTCCTGCACGACAGCCATTTCGGCACGGCAGACCGAACATTCGGCGCTCCAGAAGGTAAGCAGCACCACGCGGCCGCGCAGGTCGGATAGCTTCACTTCGTCTCCGTCGAGCATTTCGACCGTGAAATCGGGAGCAGTCTGCCCCGGCTTTACCAGCGTTGTCTCGTCAGCCGCGGGCGGATTTTCGGTGACGCACGAGATTGTCGCGATGAGATACAGCGCCGCTATTGCGCGCGATACGATATGTGCGGTTGCGTTCATGGCTTGTCGGTGATTTACGATGAAATTCAATCTTTGTGCCTTGCGGCGATCCGTTACCGCAAATGTACGTAATTTTATCTGTCGGGCAGTCGCATATTTCGATTTTGCGGTCGGTTCGCGCGAAGCCTGCCGTAACTTTTCGGTCCGAGAACCGAAACGGGCGCGATATTTGACTGCCATCGGTGCGGGTCGCACGCGGGGTACGTTTGGCGTCGGAATAAAATTATGGGACGCGCCGATTGTCAATTAAGATTTTAGTCGTATATTTGTCATTGCGATCCGTCGTAAGGCGAGGTTCGCTTTGCTGCTACGGAAAAAGTGGAATTTTTCAATAATCGGCGGCAATCAAGAGGATGCTCCGTGTCGGGTCGTAGCCACGTCCCGAAAGGCGGTCGTATCTGACTCTATCCTTGACGGGCGTGGACCTCTTGTGTTGTGAGGTCGATTAGGTTTTTCCACTACCTTCTGTAGCGTTGCAATGCAAGCACGCCTGTCTTTACATACGGCGGATATGGTTTTCGACCATATCCGCTTTAGCGTTTTCAGGGTGTCTTGCGAATCTGTATGGGCGGGTACGGAGGTTGGTGGAAAAGTTTCATCGTGCAGGGTTGTTTACCTCCGTTCCGCTCTTTTCTTGCAGGCGGCGATAGTCGCGTTGCGGCTTTGCGACGTTGCTATTTGCGATCGAAATATGTGAATTTCAGATAAAAATACCCCTGCCACATCGTGGCAGGGGTATTTTATTCGTGCGCGTCTTTGTTACTCGGCCTCTGCGGGAGCATTGTCCGACGGAATCTCCACCGAAGGCATCACGTCATCGGCAGCCGCGGCGTTCACTTTCTCCATCAGTGCATTGGCGTCCTGTCGGAGAGCGCTGTTACTCGACGAAACCAGATTGCCGTCCATCGCGATGGTAGCTATGAGGCTGAGCACTACGATCATGCCTGCCAGCGTCCAAGTGGTTTTCTCCAGAATGTTGGCCGATTCGCGTACGCCCATCACCTGATTGGCCGCGCCGAAATTGGCCGCCATGCCGCTTTTGGGACTCTGCACCAGCACTGCGAGAATAAGCATTACGCTCGCTATCAAAATCAATCCGATACAAAATGAATATAACATAACAGTATACTTTTTTAATTATTCTCTATTTTTGCAATAAGTTCTGCAAAGTAAACACTTTTTTCGGGATTTAGCAAACTTAACTTACGATAAGTTTCTTTCGCCATATCTTTCAGCCCCTGAGCGAGGTATATCTCCGCCAGCTCCTCGCTGGCCAGATCGTCGTCGGCATCGAATGCCGCTTCGGTGATTATGTCGCTGTCGGCGTCGCCCTCTTCGGCCACTATGCGCAGGTTGTCGGTGCTCAGAAAACGGTCGATTATGTCTTCGGTCGTCACCTCGATGAGGCGTGCCACGTCGATATCGCGCAGTTGCAACTTCGGTTTGCGGCAAATCGAAGCTATCGTGTCCGACACGTCGTCAGCCGTCGTATCGTTCTCCGCCGCACGCCAGCGCTCGGTACGCATCAGTATCTCGGCGTCCTCGCGTTCGATGTCGAGTCGCGGGGTATCCGAATTTTTTTGTCCTTTATGAAAGATTCCTCCCATGATTGTTACCAGTTAGATGCCGCCGCCTGGAATATGTCGGTCACGATTTGCGACACTATTTCGGCGTCCAGTTCGGTCTGCACGTCGGTCAGCAGCTGCGTGGATTCGTAATCGGTGAAGGCCGTGAATACGCGGTTGAACGAATTTTCGGGCACTATCGCGTTGGTGAATTTCACCTTTACCGTGATGGTCAGTCGGTTCAGTATGGCGTAGTCGTCGCTTGACACCGATGCCGTGGTCGATGTGTATCCCACGATCTCGCCCTCGAATGCGAAATCGCCGTTCTCTTCGACGAGTTGCAGCTTCGTCTGTCGCGAAAATTTGTCTTTCAGCGCCTCGACCAGCGTCGAACTGAGCGACGGCGATACCATAGGCGCGTTGTTGGGGAAATAGGCTACGCTGAAAGTTTTGGCTCCTTCGGGGATGCTGGCTCCCGAGAGCGAATAGCCGCCTCGGAAGAAGATGCAACCGCTCAGCATCGTCGTACACAGCAGCGCGACGGCCGCCCGCATCAGAAATATTATTTTGCCGTGTTTCACTTCGTAGATTTAATTGGTCGGCACGCATCCGTCTTGCGGAATGCGCGTCAAATGGTTTCGTCGGTTATGCCCAACTCCTTTATGCGGCGATAGAGCGTGCGTTCCGACATGAACAGCTCGCGCGCCGCATCGCGTCGGCGGCCGTTGTTGTTTCGCAGGGCGCGTAGAATCTGTTCGCGCTGCATCTCGGCCTTGGTTTGCTCGCGCTTCGGTTCGTCTACCACCTCCTCGCTCTCGGCGTAATCCTCCTCGGCGGGGCGTGCGACCACCGACGACGGCAGCAATCCTATCACCTCGTGTTGCGTCGGTTGTGCGGGGGCGTGGCCCGTGCCGTGCATCAATTCGCCCAGCATGCGTTTCAGATCGTTTATGTCGCTGCGCATGTCGAACAATATCTTGTAGAGCAATTCGCGTTCCGTGGAGAGGTCGCCTCCCGAGCTCGTTCCGCTGACGGTCATCGTGCTCGCCGAGGATTGGTTGGGAGAGAGATATCCCGCCAGAATGTCGGCCGTGACGGTTCTGTTGCGCTCCAGTGCCGATATTTGCTCGGCCACGTTCTTTAGCTGGCGTATGTTGCCGCGCCAATAGTAGTTTTGCAGCAATTGCCGCGCTCCGTCGTCCAGCGTCACGGCGGGCATGCGATACTGTACCGCGACGTCGGCCGCGAACTTACGGAACAGCAGAGGTATGTCCTCGGGGCGTTCGCGCAGCGGGGGCACCGTTATCGGTACCGTATTGAGACGGTAGTACAGGTCCTCGCGGAACCGCCCCGTCTCGATTGATTTCAGCAGGTCGTTGTTGGTTGCCGCCACGACGCGGACGTTGGTCTTCTGCACCCGTGCCGATCCGACTCGCAGAAATTCGCCCGATTGCAGTACTCGCAGCAGACGCACCTGAGTCGACAGTGGCAGTTCTCCCACCTCGTCGAGGAATATCGTGCCGCCGTCGGCCTCCTCGAAATAACCTTTGCGTGCCTCGTTAGCACCCGTGAAGGCGCCTTTCTCGTGGCCGAAAAGCTCGGAATCGATGGTTCCTTCGGGTATGGCTCCGCAGTTGACGGCTATGTATTTGGCGTGTTTGCGAGCCGAGCAGGCATGTATTATTTGCGGAAAGAACTCCTTTCCCACGCCGCTCTCGCCCGTTACCAGCACCGACAGATCGGTGGGCGCCACACGCAGTGCGATGCCCAAAGCACGATTCAACGCCTCCGAGTTGCCGATGATCCCGAAGCGTTGTTTGATCGATAAAATATCCGTGTTCTCCGCCATTGCGCAAACTCGTTTATCCCCTATTGTTTGTCGTAGGGGCGGATGTAGTCCAAATCGGGATTGCGCACCGTGTTGTCGGTGCCGCTCTGCGGGATTTCGTAGAATCCGTCGTCCGAACGTGCGTTCCAGTCGCACCACAATCCGTACGACAGGGCTGCTATGGCCAGCAGGGCCGCTACGATGGCGATGAGCATTATGCGGTCGCTTTTGCGGCGCGAGCGCGGTGCTCCGTACTCTTTGCCCGCGGGGACCCTTCGGCGTCCCTTGCCGTAACGCAATCCCTTCACGTAGTCGGCGTTGCGTACATCGGACAACGATGCCGACGGTTGGTCGCCGTAAAGAGTCTTGGCCCGTTGGGCCGCCGCATTTCGGCGTCGGTCGATGCGCGGCGATGCTTCTTCCGTCTCCGTCTCGGTATCGGTGTCGGGAGCATTGCGTTCTTCTTCGGCGGGCGCCGACATATTCGTAGTGTCGGCGGAAGCGTCTCGGTCGGCAGTGCCGTTGTCGACCGTCGTCACGGGGGTGTTGCCGTCGGGCGTTGCCGTCGGTTCGTATATGAACGTTATGGTTCCGTTGGCTCCGCTCCTGAGCTCGCCGAAGCCGCTGAGGCGACATTTGCCGTTGTTCTGCAACCGATATTGCGCTTCGAAAACGAAACGGTCCATTACGGCGGCGGCCTCGAGTTCCGTCATGCCGCTTTGCGTGAGCAGCGATCGCAGCACTCCGTCGTCGGTCTTTATCAGATTGGAAAACAGCACCGTTTGTCCCGGGACTTTCACTATGAACGTTCCGAGATTGGGGATTACCAGGCGTTTGTGCTCGGCGAGGTATTTCGATACGAGTTTAACTATCATCTTCGTATGGCGTAAATTCGGTTTAAAGATACTAACTTTTTTCGTAAATGAAAAATTTCGCTCGCGACACGCGCGCGCGCGGGATAGGCGAACCGCCGATATCGCCGAGCGACGGCGAATATCGTGCCTCGTATAAAGCGAGAACCGCCTGAACATGTCAGGCGGTTCGGTATCGATCCCTAAGGTCGCAGGCGATTACTCCTCCTGACGATAGGTGTGCTCTACGTATATTGCGTGCTGCATTGCCTCGCGCTTTGCGATCGAAGGCTTGGTGAAGTACTGACGGCGGCGAAGCTCCTTCAGCACACCCGTGCGCTCGTACTTACGTTTGAATTTCTTGAGGGCCTTCTCGATGTTTTCGCCCTCTTTTACCGGCATGATAATCATAATGCTATAATTTTTTTATTGTTCTACTTTTTGTCGTTCGCCGCCTCGGCGGCCTTGTTTCCCGTTGCGATCGCCCGATCTTTGTCGGCGTATCGCCGTAAAATGCACTCACTCTCAATCGGCACAAAGCCTGAACCGAAGATAGGGGGCCAAACGTTCAGCCTCTTCTTTCGTAAAGATATCATCTTCCGTCATCTCTTCGATTCTGCTCCAACCTCCTTTCAGTTTGCGCTGTTTCACAATCTTCCGCAGAGCCTTGGCCGACACATAAGGGTGTCTCATCAACTCTTTCGGGTCCGCAAAGTTAATATCAATTTTCGATATTTTGCAACTGTCGCAGCTGATTTGCGGTAAAATTTTTTCATAATTGCTCTCCGTGACGCATTTCAACTCGGCGAGCTGCTCCACCGAACTGAAGCCGCCCAGCAGTTCTCGGTAGCGCATTATCTCCACGACGCTCTTTTCGCCTATGCCCGCCACGGATCGCAGCGCCGCCGAGTCGGCCGAATTGATCTCTGTCTTTTCGTCGTCGGCAGACGTCGCGGCGACGTTCTCGGCAGGCCGTTGTTCGGGGAATATCATGTAAGGCGACAGCCGTTCGGCCATCGAGGCGCTTACGACATAGCATTTGCGGAACTGCTCCTCGTCGCGTATGCCTCCCGATGCCTCGCGATAGCGGACGACGGCTTCGGCCTGACGCGGCGAAAACCCTATGGTTGACAGATATTCCGCCGAGACTGTATCGATGGCGAAGGGTTCGAGTTTCGCATCTTCGTCCGCCGTGCCGTAGGCGTCGTTGCGTTCCGCTTCGTAGTTGCGGCGCCGCTGCGGCAGAGGATGCGGTGCGGCGACATGTTTTTCGGAGATTACGATGTAGGGTCGCAGCGCGACGTATGTCGAATCGTCTACGCCCGATACCAGAGCTATGTCCTCTTCTGTGCGATACACCTTTCCGTAACGGCGCCAGCGGATTATTCCCGCCGCGATTCGGGACGGCACTCCGCAGCGACGCAGCTCCTCGTAGTCGGCCTCGTTGGGGTCGAACGGCGACAACGTCGCGGCGGGCGACTCCGACTCCGCGGTCTCCGCGAGCAGTACGGGGCGGTCGCCTCTGCGCTCGACGAGCAGCGACAGCAGTACAGCTGCCAATATCAGCGGCAACAATACCATCAGCCCGCGTCGCTCTTCGTCTGTAAACATTTTCATAGTGGGGTAGGGTTTACCATTCGGCTTTTGCCGAGAGTTGCAGTTTGCGGTAGCGGCGCGAGGGCGATTCAAGGCGCTCGCCCAGACCGTACTCCTCCCATCGTTCGTCTACCATGCGTATGGTAGACGTCGATGAAGCTGCGACATTGGGGAAACGCGCGGGATTGCCATCGACTTCGGGACATTTGCTGCGGGCGTCTATCAGCAGTTCGCCGCCCGCAAGATGCCGCACGTCGCGTCGCGGGTCGGTGTTGGCCGCCGCGAGCCACAACAGATCTTCCGACCTCATGATGCCCGCCGCCTGATAGTCGAACAGGGCGACGTATTTCATGCCGCCGATATTGTTTTCCGCGAGGTAGCGCTCGACGTCGACGTTAGCGGGACGGTCGGGTGCGGCGTAGATAAGCAGCAGGCCGCAGCTCTCAGCGAACCGAGTGTCGAACATCTCTATGCCTCCCGAGGGGTGTGCCGTACGCGGCGCAGTTATCGGCTCGACGGGCGAGGATATATCCGTGTCGGTGAGATCGAACGCCAGTTTGCCGCCGAATCCGCATGTCGCGGTAGCGTGGTCGAGAACGTCGAGAACGCCTTCGGAGCGAATTAGACGGCTTCGGGTGTCGAGTCGTCGAAAGAGCGCGGCGAGCGTTGCGAACGAACGCATGTCGGCCGACGTCGGGATCACGATCAAATATTTGTTGAACATCATCTGTCCCGCGCCCCATAACGCTTGCGCTACCTTGTGGGGCTGTCCCTCGTAGCGCTTGGCGATGGCGACCACAGCCAGATTGTGCGCCGTACCCTCGGTGGGCATCCACAGATCCTCCACCTCGGGCTGCACGGCCAGACGTATGGGGGCCAGAAATATCTTCTCGGTCGCCTTGGCTATGAAGGCGTCCTCCTGTGGCGGCACGCCTACCACGGTGGCGGGGTATACGGCGTCGCGGCGGTGGGTTATGGCCGTTATGTGAAATCGGGGATATAGATCCTTCAATGAGTAGAATCCCGTGTGGTCGCCGAAATCGCCCTCCACGGCCTTCGGCTCCGCTGGATCGACATAGCCTTCGATCACGAAGTCGCAATCCTCGGGAATGCGTATGTCGCACGTCAGCGCGCGTACCAGCCTTACTGGGCGGCGGCGCAGGAAACCGGCCAGCAGGTATTCGTCCATGTTGTCGGGCATCGGGGCCGTCGCGGCGTAGGTGTAGGCCGGATCGCCGCCCAGCGTCACCACCACGGGCATACGCCGTCCGGCGCGGCGATAGGCGTCGTAATGTCGCGCGCCTGTCTTGTGTATGTGCCAATGCATACCCGTGGTACGGGCGTCGAACTGCTGCATGCGATACATGCCCGTGTTGCGCATGCCGCTCTCGGGATCGACCGTGTTGACCATCGGCAGCGTGACGAAAGGTCCGCCGTCGTGCTCCCACGATTGAAGCAGCGGCAGACGGCCTATGTCGGCCTCGTCGCCTCGCAGTACCACCTGCTGGCATGCACCTCGTCCCGACACCTCGCGCGGGAACCAGCGCGACATGTCGGCCAGCAGGGGCAGCATTCGCAACTTCTCCGCGAGCGAGCCTTTCGGCGTGAGGGCTTGTCCCAACAGCGAATCTATCCGCCGTGCGATGTCGTCGAGCGACTCGGCGCCCAGCGCCAACGCCATGCGGCGGTCGGATCCCATCATGTTGATGAGCACGGGAAACTCGGTTCCCGTATTTTCGAACAGCAGAGCCTTGCCGCCGCCGTCGCTTTTGGCCATGCGGTCGGTGATTTCGGCTATCTCGAAGCGCGGCGAGACGCGTGCCTTTACGCGCAGCAGTTCGCCGTGCCGTTCGAGGGTGTCGATATATTCGCGGAGTGAGCTGTACATGGTTCGGTTGCGTTGCGCTTACGATCGTATGGGCTCGTAAGGTATCTTGTAGCGTTCGTCGAGCGTCAGTATTGCGTTCTCGTGCATGGCGCGGTCGGCCAGCAGGGCGAACTGCGAGGCGTAGTACGACTCTTCGAGCACCTTGGCGGGTTGTTTGCCCGTTATCACGGCGTGCGCAAAGGCCTCGACTATCTCTTTCGAGCCGTCGGCCTCGGCACCTATGGTGCTCTCGCCCGAATTGACCGTCACGTTGGGGGTTATGGGCAATCCGGGTGCCAGGGGACTCGTCTCCGCCGCCCAGCTGGTGCCCGCGAATACCGAGTTGCTCATGATGCCGTTCTCGATCTGCGCCACCAGTTGGTGCATTCCGCTTCCCGCAGGCATCGGCTCGTCGCTGTAATAGAGGCCCGACACCAGATCGATGGTGCCTTTCGATCCGAGGATCTGCTCTCCCATGCCGAAGTGCTTGTTCGAGATTATGGACTCGAACGTCATGTTCACTCCGTTGGGGTAGGTGAATATGGCGCTCACCGTGTCGTACACGTCGCGCTTGTCCTCGGCGGTCCAGTGCACCAGGTGCCCCGAACCCATTACCTGCTCGGGCAGCATACCCAGCGACCATGAGCCGTTCTGCAGCTGATGGCAGGCGAGTTCGGTCATAAGGCCGCGCGAATACTCGCTGTACAGACGCCAGTTGATACGGCGCTCCAGTTCGGGCGAGGGTACGTCGCGACGCCAGTTGTTGTTGCGGTACCAGTAGTTGCGTACGCCCACCACTTCGCCTATCTTGCCTTCGTGGATCATGCTCATGGCCTTGATGTATTTGGGATCGAAGAGTCGCTGCTGACCTATGAGCAGCACGCCTCCCAGCTCCTTGCGACGTTCGTACACGCGCAGGCAGTCCTCCTGCGTGTAGGCCATCGCCTTCTCGCAGAATACGTGTTTGCCTGCCTCCATGGCGTCGAGCGTGATGGGGGCGTGAAGGTACAGCGGCGTGGCTATGATGACGCCCTGCACGTCGCTGTCCTCCAGCAGTCGGCGATAGTCGTCGTAGAGTTTGGCTTCGGGGTAATATTGCGCCGCATCCTCCAAATGGGGACGGTAGTCGTCGCACAGGGCGACCACCTCCGCGTCGGGCATCTGCAACAGATGCTTTATGTGGAATATTCCTCGCGATCCCGTACCTATTATTCCTATGCGGGCCTTTTCGCCGCGCACTTCGCGTTTGGCTTCGTCGCTGCATGACTGCAACCACGGAAAGAGTGATAGAGCCATGCCCGCAAGGCTCATCTTGCCGCAGTCCGTCAAAAATTCCTTCCTGTTCATAGTTATTTCAAGTCTTGTATTTTCGATTTTGTTTTTGTGTGCCGAATCTGTTTCGGCCCGTCGTTTATCTGCGGCCGATGCGGTATATCTCGCATCCGCCGCCGTCGCGGCAATAGAGTTCCAATGCCGTGTAACCTTCATATTGCGCCATTACGGCTTCGCGCTTCGATTTTGGGGCGGCGTAAAGCGCCGTAGAAAGCACTTCGGCCACCAAGGCGGAACGTCCCTCCACGGTTATGAGCTCTTCGCCCGCCACCGCGGCGCCCGTCATGGGGTTGACGATGTGATACTCGCCTCGCGCGGAGCGTCCAGATACCGACAACGCACTGTCGCGCAGACGGAATTCGTGTGCCGCGGCCGATTGTATCCGCGTGTGTTCCACTCCTATGCTCCACCACTCGCCGTAAGGATGGTGTCCCAAAGCGGCGACAGAGCTGTTTCCGAAATTCAGCACTCCGCTCGCAACACCCGCTTCCGCCGCGCGCCGCCGTGCCTTTTCCAGTGCATAGCCTTTGGCGAATCCGCCCAAGTCGAGCCGCACATCCTCGCGTGTCAGCCGCACCGTATGCGCCGCGGGATCGAGGATGTAACTCACCGTGCCCGCCGCGCCTGTGCTCGTCGAGGTAGCTATGTCGAAATAACCGCCGGTTCCGCGTCGGAACGCCTCGCAAAGCTCGAGTGCCATGAACAACTCGTCGTCCACGGCGACGGCTTCTTTTGCGCCTCGCGCGTTGACCACGGCCAAAGGACTCGTGTCGTCGAAACGGTTGAAAAGACGTTCGAGAGCCTTTACGTCGGTTTCGATTCCTTCAGCCAGTTCGCGTGCCCGCTCCTCGTTGAGATCGGCGAAGACCGTCTCTATGTGCGTGTGCATGGCATAGAAACCTGCGTATGCCACGGGGTGGTGCGGGTTCTTGTCGCTGTATCGAAACTCCGAAGCCATGCCGATCAGCGTTCGGTGAGTCGGTGAATGACGTACCACGCTATGCGCAGCAGCATTACGAGTCCGTAAAGCAGCAGCGACGTGACCGTCACGTAACCCAATTGCGTGAACACCTCGTACCACGGGGTCGAGAAGTGTATGATTGCCGCCCAGTTGACGATGTTCGCCACGGCGAAGCACGCGAGCCATATCATGAGTTCGCGTCGTTTGATTCGGGCCGATATAACGGTGTCTTTCATGGCGTTGCGATTTTAGAGTTCGCGGATTTTCAGATTGCGGTAATGCACCTCGTCATTGTGGTCCTGCAATAGGATGCGGCCCTCGCTGTCGGCGGCGAAGTTCTTCACCTTGGCGAATTTGCTGTGCGACACTATGGTGTCCCACATCTGG
Organism: uncultured Alistipes sp.; assembly: GCA_958449275.1. Classification (GTDB taxonomy): domain Bacteria; phylum Bacteroidota; class Bacteroidia; order Bacteroidales; family Rikenellaceae; genus Alistipes. The sequence goes on from CAUDHE010000021.1 coordinate 16,274, forward strand.
TTGCCGCGTTCGTATTCGAGTATCTTCTTGCCGTTGAGCCAGTGCTCGACGCGGTTGCCGCGTACGACTATGCGCGCCGTGTTCCACCCGCGTTTGTCGGTCAGCTTCCAGCCCTCGGCGGGGATGAGGTCGTACAGCGAGCCGAGGCGGCGGTTGCCGTTGAATCCCATTTTGGCGTCGGGGTGGTTCTCGTCGTCGAGGATCTGATATTCGCAACCTACGCTGCCGTTAGAGTTGATGAAGTATTTGATACCGCTGTTGGCACCTTCGGTGATTTTGAAATCGACGGTGAGTTCGAAATCGGAATACATCTTTTCGGTCACGATGTCGCCTGCGCCCGATTTGGCGTTGATTACCAGCTCGCCGCCGTCGGTTTTCCAGCCTTTGGACATGTCGCCGCCGCCCAGGCTGCGCCAACCTACGAGGTCGTGTCCGTTCCACAGCAGCTTCCAGCCCTCCTCGGCCTCGCGGGGCGAGACGGTGTTGGCTACGAAGTTCTTCTGTTCGACGGCGCGGTTTTCGGGCGTGAGCTCGTTTTGCAGATCGTCGGTCTTTATGCGTATGTTGCGCCAGCGCACGCACTTGTCTTTCAGCGACTCGTTATTGCCTATGCCGTGTACTTGCAGGGCTATGAAACCCTCGCTGTCGGCATCGTCCAGAATGTCGGCCGTCGGAATGCCGTTGAGCCACACGCGCAGCGAGTTGCCCACGGCTTCGATACGCACTTTGTTCCAGTCGCCCTGTCGGAATGCCTTTCGAGCCTCGGGGGCGTTCTCCAGCGAGTAGAGCCAGCCGCGACGGGCCTCGTCGTATATGCCGCCGCTCCATGCGCGCGACGACGGGTCGATTTCGCACTGGTAGCCGTGTACGCGTCCGTTGTCGTAGTCTGCGCGCGATTGGCTGCGGAACTGTATGCCCGAGTTGAGTCCTTCATCGACCTTGTATTCGAGTTCGAGGACGAAATCGCCGTAACGCTCTTTAGTCGCGAGGAACGTGTTGGGGGTGCCGAGGGTGCTGACACCCACGATGGCGCCGTCCTCCACGCGGTACTGCGCGTTGCCGTTGAGTTTGGTCCATCCCTTCAGGTTACGGCCGTTGAACAGCGATACCCAACCGTCCTTCTCTTTCGCCCCCGCAGAGGCTGCGACTCCTGCGAGCAACAGGGTCATAATTAATAATCTCTTCATTTTAAGGTGGTTTTTTGTGGTTTTTATTGTGGATTCATGTGTTTCGTTTGTCAGCCGAGACTCGTATCGCCATTCGCGCGATCGGTTCGGTGCCGAAAATAAATTACAGTTTTATATCGTATATTTGTACCACTCCGCGCAATGCGCCCTCGTCGTCGGTGGCGAGCAGTGAATTGATTTTGTGTTTGGTCATCATTTTTTCGGCCTCGATCAGTTTGGCGCCTATGCCTATAGTCTTGGGCGAGCGGGTGGCTATGTCGATGGCGCGTATATTGAAAAAGTCGGCTTGGCGGCTCTCCATCGCACGTCGTATGTCGCCGTCGGTCACTATTCCCTCTATTCCGTCGCCGTCGGTTATGATTATCATTCCCAGACCGCCGCGGCTCATGGTGTGTATCATCTCGGTCGCGCTGCAATCGGGACGCACTATGGGCAGATCGTGGCTGCGCATCACGTTGCCGACAGTCATCAGCAGGCGTCGGCCGAGGCTGCCGCCCGGGTGCAGGCGCGCGAAGTCGAGCGACGTGAAGTCGCGTGCTTTCATGAGCGCCACGGCGAGTGCGTCGCCTAAAGCTATCTGGGCCGTGGTGGAGGTGGTGGGGGCCAGATGCAGTATGCAGGCCTCCTCTTCTACCGCCGCGTCGAGATGTATGTCGGAGTTTTTGGCCAGAGTCGATTCGGCATTTCCCGTCATCGATATCAATACGTTGCCGTTGGAGTGTATGAACGGCACGATCTTCAGCACCTCGTCGGTCTCGCCCGAGTAGGAGAGTGCCAGAACCACATCGTCGGCCGATATCATTCCGAGGTCGCCGTGGAATGCCTCGCCCGGGTGCAGGAAGAAGCTCGGCGTGCCGGTGCTGGCCAGCGTGGCCGCGATCTTGCGTCCCACGAGGCCCGATTTGCCCATTCCCGTTATTATCAGTTTGCCGCGGCACTCCAGAATGCGGTCGACGGCCGATGCGAACTTCTCGTCGACGGAGTCGGCCATGCGTTCGAGCGCGGCGGACTCTATCCGCAGCGTTCTGCGTGCGAGATCGAGTATATCTTTTGAAGACAGTGCGTTCATTGCAGTTTAGGTCTATATGTGATTGTCGGTTATAACAGTGTCTCGACGAGGCTTTCCAGTTCGTCCAGACGCAGCATGTTGGGACCGTCGCTCAACGCCTCGTCGGGTGACGGGTGCACCTCGAAAAAGTAACCGTTGGCCCCGAATGCCTTTGCGGCCGCGGCCATTGCGGGAACGAACCGTCGGTCGCCGCCCGTCTTGCCGCCCGCCGCGCCCGGGCGTTGCACGCTGTGAGTGCAATCCATCATCACGGTGGGAGCTATGCGGCGCATGTCGGCTATGTTGCGGAAATCGACCACGAGATTGTTGTATCCGAACATGTTGCCGCGCTCGGTGAGCCACACCTCCGCCGCACCCGATTTCACGGCCTTCTCGTAGGGGTATCTCATATCCTCGCCCGAGAGGAACTGCGCCTTTTTGATGTTCACCGTGCGTCCCGTCTTCGCGGCGGCCGTCAGTAAATCGGTCTGGCGGCAGAGGAATGCGGGAATCTGTATCACATCGGCCACTTCGCCCGCGGGAGCCGCCTGATACGCCTCGTGAATGTCGGTACAGATGCGGAGTCCCCATTTACGTTTCACGTCGGCGAGCATTTGCAGGCCGCGCTCCATGCCCGGGCCCCGATACGATTCGAGCGAGGTGCGGTTGGCTTTGTCGAACGAGGCTTTGAATATGATGTCGACGCCCAGCCTGCTGTTTATGTCGACGAGTTTTCGTGCCACCGTGTCGAGCAGCTCGGCGGATTCTATGACGCAAGGGCCCGCTATGAATTTGGGGTTCATCGTTTTCTCTTTTAAGTTTCTCAATTTATGCCTTCGAGCGCAAAAACTCTTCGGCGCGGGCCAAATCCTCGGGGGTATCTATACCCACGGTCTCCGCATCGGTGATTCCCACGCCTATCCTGTATCCGTTTTCCAGCCAGCGCAGCTGTTCCAGCGATTCGGCCTTTTCCAGCGACGACTGCGGCAGCGACGTTACCGCACGCAACACGTCGCGACGGAATGCGTACATGCCTATGTGTTTATAAAAGGTATGGTGTGCGAGCCATTCGCTCCGCTCCACGCCGCGCAGGTAGGGTATTACCGAACGCGAGAAGTATATGGCCCGCGATTCGCTGTCGAGGACCACTTTCGGCGAATTGGGATTCTCCAGTGCCTCGGTTCCGTCGCTCGGGGCGAAAGGCTTCACCAGAGTGGCTATGTCGGTGCTTTCGTCGTCGAAACATGCCGTAAGGGCGCGTATCTGCGACGGAGCTATGAACGGTTCGTCGCCCTGCACGTTCACCACCACGTCGTATTCGCCTCCAGCCTTGCAATATGCCTCGTAGCAGCGGTCGGTGCCGCTGCGGTGGTCGGGCGAGGTCATTATGGCCCGTCCGCCGAAGGCCTCCACGGCATCGGCTATGCGTCGGTCGTCGGTCGCCACCGCCACGTCGTCTATCACTCGATTCACCTGCTCCCACACGCGTCGTATGACCGTCTTGCCGCCGAGCATGGCCAGCGGCTTGCCCGGAAAGCGCGTCGAGGCGTAACGCGCGGGGATGATCGCAATGACTTTCATTACTCGATATTTTTTGCAGTCAAAAGTTCCTTCTCTTTTTTCGGCAACTTCTTCACTACCGATTCGTATGATTCGCGCACCAGTCCGAGTATTTCCGCGTCGGGGATGTCGCCGTCGAAACGTACGCTGATCCAATACTTTTTGTTCATATGCCAGCCCGGGCCGATGCTTTCGTAGCGTTGCCGCAGTTCGGCGATCCGTTCGGGTGTGTTTTTCAGGTTACAGAAATCGAACTCGACGGCATTGACGAAGCAAAACCATTTGTCCGCCACGTAAAACACGAGCAGGTTCCCGTCGTAATCGGACTTCGTCCGTTTGAACGGGAAGTCGTCCCGCGTTCCGTCGAGCGAGAGGCAGAACTCTCTGAACATCTCTATATCCATGATCCTCCGAGTGCGGTGCTGTTACTTGCTCAGTGCCAGATCCAGCACCTCGCCTATCATTTTCACGTAGTGGAACGTAAGGCCCTCCACGTAACTCGGCTTGATCTCCTCTATGTCTTTTCGGTTGTCCTCGCACAGTATCAGCTCCTTGATACCCGCGCGTTTGGCCGCCAGAATCTTCTCCTTGATACCGCCCACGGGCATCACGCGTCCGCGCAGGGTCATCTCGCCCGTCATGGCTATGCGTTCGCGCACCTCGCGGCCCGTGAAGGCCGACACTACCGAGGTCACCATCGTGATTCCCGCCGACGGTCCGTCCTTGGGGATCGCCCCCTCGGGCACGTGTACGTTGATATTGTTCTTTTCGAACATCGCGGGGTCGATTCCCAGCTCGGCGTGGTGCGCCTGCACCCATTCGTAAGCTATGGTGGCCGATTCCTTCATCACCTCGCCGAGATTGCCCGTGAGGCTCAGCGCACCCTTACCCGGAGTGAGCACCGATTCGATGTATAGTATGTCGCCGCCGACCGAGGTCCACGCCAATCCCGTCACCACACCGATCATGCCCGCGATTTCGTACTCGTCGTTGCGGAATTTGGGCTTACCCAGAATCTTTTCGATATCCGCCGCCGTGAATTCGGGAGCGAAAGCCTCCTCGAATGCGATGTTCTTGGCGCGCGCGCGTGCCAGCTTGGCTATGTTCTTGTCGAGCGAACGGACTCCCGATTCGCGGGTGTACTCCGATATGATCTTTTGCAGAACGGGTTCGGTGAGGATCATTTCGCCCTCCTTGATTCCGTGAGCCTCGCGCTGCTTGCGCACCAGGTGTTCATCGGCTATTCGGATCTTGTCTTCGAGGATATATCCCGATATGTTTATCATCTCCATGCGGTCGCGCAGCGCGGGGTTTATGGCTCCCACGTCGTTGGCCGTGGCTATGAACAGCACCTTCGACAGATCGTATTCCGTATCGAGGTAATTGTCGTGGAACGTGGTGTTCTGCTCGGGATCGAGTACCTCCAGCAGTGCGCTCGACGGGTCGCCGTGGTTGCTTACCGTGATCTTGTCCACCTCGTCGAGGATGATTACGGGATTCGACGAACCGCAGCGTTTGATGGTCTGTATGATGCGGCCCGGCATGGCGCCTATGTAGGTGCGGCGGTGACCGCGTATCTCCGACTCGTCGTGCAGACCGCCGAGCGATATGCGCCCGAATTTGCGTCCGAGGGCCGTCGCCACCGAGCGTCCGAGCGATGTCTTACCCACTCCCGGAGGACCGTAGAGGCAGAGGATGGGCGATTTGAGATCGCCTTTGAGTTTTATTACGGCCAGGTGCTCCAGTATGCGGTCTTTCACCTCCTCCAGTCCGAAGTGGTCGTCGTCCAGTTGTTTGCGGGCGCACTCCATGTCGAGGTTGTCTTTGGTGACGTCGTTCCACGGCAGTTCGAGCATCAGTTGCAGATAGGTCATCTGTACCGAATACTCGGCCACGGCAGGGTTGAGACGCTCCACCTTCGAAAGCTCCTTTTCGAATAGTTCGCCCACCTCCTCGGGCCAGTTCTTCTTGGCCGCCGCTTCGCGCATCTGCTCGATCTCGGCGTCCGAACTGTCGCCCAGTTCGTCCTGGATGGTGCGCATCTGCTGTTGCAGATAGTAGTCGCGCTGCTGCTTGTCTATCTCGTGCTTGACCTTCTCCTGTATCTCGTTTTTCAACTCGGCCATCTGCTGTTCGCGGACGAGTATTTCGAGCAGCTTGCGTGCACGCGCCAACAACCCGGGGGCCTCCAGCAGAGCCTGACGGTCGTCGTCCGTAAAGTCCATGTTCGAACATACGAAGTTTATCAGTCCGCGCTGCGAATCGATGTTCTTTATGGCGAACACGGCCTCTTTGGGCATCGAGGGCGATATGTTTATGATGTTGAGAGCCACCTCGCGTACCGAGTCCACCAGCGCCTTGAATTCCACGTTGTTCTCGTCGGGCTGCGAATCGCGCAGCGTGCGTACCGAGGCTTTGAGATAGGGTTCCGATTGCAGGTATTCGCCGATCTCGATCTTCTCCAAACCGCTCAGTATGACGGTCAGGTTCCCGTTGGGCATCTCCAGAATCTTTATGATGCGCGCCGCCGTACCCACTTTGTACATGTCGTCGGGCGAGGGTACCTCCACGTCGCTTTCGCGCTGAAGCACCGCGCCGAGCAGTCCGCCCGAGGCGTTGACGTCGCGGACGAGCTTGATGCTCTTCTCGCGGCCTACCGTTATGGGCGTTATCGCGCCCGGGAATAGTACCGAACTGCGCAACGAGAGGATGGGCAGCGACTCGGGGACGGTCACATTTTCCGCGGGGTCGTCGCCCGCGGTTATGATCGGCACCACCTGATGTCTGCCGTCCAGTACGTCGGGCAGCGTTTCGAAATCGGTCAAATCGATATTATCTTTCTTTTTACTCATAGTTGCATTGTTTCAATCCGCAAATATAATCATTTTCGCCCACTCGCACAATATATAAATGCGCGAAGCTCGGTTCGCCGACGGGCGGTAGTTAAAATAATACGTTTCGGCGAAGCTTTTCGGTATGTTGCGACGCCGCGAATTTCATATTCTTTCAAATCTCTTGCTAAATTTTTTTCGGAGTTGTCGGTTCGGGCATGTCTGCTTCGGGGCGCATGCCGTTGTCGACAGACCGCGTGTGGAATTTGTCTTCGGCGGCAACGTGGCGAGGTTGCGGTCCGAACGGTTCTGTTGGTCGGGAAGGCTGTTCGCCGACGGCGGCAGGAGTGCGCCGGCAGTCCGCCGCAGTGGGGCGGCGGCGAACTGCGCGGCTCTTGCGAGCCGCGGTCGAACCGTGTTGCTCCTTTGCACGGAAACGACCGAAACCCCGCGTCGACGGCGGAATTTCGGTCGTTTTATCGGCGTAAGGCTTACGCAGCCTTTAATTTATCAGCGGCAGGAACGAGTAGTTCATCGAATAGTCGAGCATCTGTTCCACGTAATCGGTCTTGGGAACGAGTTTCACATCGACTATCTCGCCGTCTTTTCTCACGAGTTCGTAATCGGGGTTCACGAATCCGCTGTAAGGCTCTATGCCGAGTCGGGCGTAACGTTCCAAAACCTCTTTGTGGAGTTCGGGATCGATCTTCACCGCGTACTTCTCGACCAGGGCGCGCCCCGCTTCGTAGTCGCCCGTCGACTTTATGCGCTGCACCTCGCGCAGCATTTCGCCGAACAGCCCGCGCAGGCGTTCGAAATCGTTGACCACTATGTAACGCTTTCCGTCCTGCTCGACCCACTCTATGACGTTGTCGGCCTTGCCGTGTTCGTAGCACCATTCGGCGATCATCTTGCGGTTGCGCATGTGCGCCTCCTCGACGTTCTTGCCGAGTTCGATGCGTGCCAGTTGCGTCATCATGCCGTTCATGATGTAGTCGGCGTATTGCGCTTTAGCCACGTCGAACGATGGTACGAGTCCTATCTCCTCCATCTTGGGATCGCCGAGGTAATAGAGTCCGAACAGATCGGCGCGGGCCTCTTCGAGCGTAGATGTGTAGCTTTTGAGCTCGCCGCCCTTCACTCCCGCGGCGAGCTGTCCCGAGCCGTGTCCGAGGCATTCGTGCAGATCGGTATGCAGGTCGTCGGCGAGCTTGCCGTACTTATCCATCCGCTCGCGGTCCTCGGCACGCAATACGAACTCCTCGTTGAATCCGTTGCCCTGCGCCGCCTTGTCGTAGGCGTAGGTTATGTTGTCGATGGTAACCGATTTCGAGCCGTATTCCTTACGTATCCAGTCGGCGTTGGGCAGGTTGATGCCTATCGGGGTGGCGGGGTAGCAGTCGCCGCCCAGCATCGCCACCGTTATCACCTTGGCCGACACGCCCTTCACCTCCTTTTTGCGGAATGCGGGATCGATGGGCGAATTGTCCTCGAACCATTGCGCATTCTGCGAGATTATTTGCGTGCGGCGGCATGCCGTGCTGTCCATGAAATTGACGGTGCCTTCCCACGAGGCTTTGCGGCCGAGCGGGTCGCCGTAATCCTCGATGAAACCGTTTACGAAATCGACATTCGAGGTGTTGTCGCCCACCCACAGTACATTGTAGCGGTCGAACTCGCGCAGATCGCCCGTGCGGTAGTAGTTTATCAGGGCTTCGATGATGTTCTTCTGCGGCTGGTCGGCCACCTCGGCGGCCTGCGTCAGCCGGCGGATTATCTGTTGTATGGCGGCCGAGTACATGCCTCCGAGACGCCATGTGCGTTCTTCGATCTTGCCCGTTTCGTCTTTCACCAGTTTCGAGTTCAGTCCGTATGATATCGGCTGACGGTCGTCGGGGTCGGCCATTGCGGCATAGAAATCGTCTGCTTCCTTCATGGTCACGTTCTCGTAGTAGTTGCATGCCGACGTGGCCACCAAATCCTCGCCGTCGGTTTGGTTGAGGCGGGTGGGGAACAGCGCAGGGTCGAAGATTATGTCGCACAACAGATCGGCCGTGATCGGCATTTCGTTGATGTCGGCGTACTTGCCGAGCATTACCTCGAACCATTCGCGCGAAAATTCGGGACGGAACTTGTCGTTGGAATAGTGGTGGTGTATGCCGTTGGCGAACCATACTTTCTTCAGATACTTCTCCATTGCCTTGAAATCGGCAGCGTCGCGATCGCCGTCGTATTTGGTATAGATGCTCTCCAGAGCGTGGCGCACTGTGAGATTGTATTTGAAATTCTGGTCGAACAGTATGTCGCGGCCGCACTTGGTCGCTTCTGCCAGATAATATATCAATATCTTCTGCCGCAACGGCAGGTTCTCGAATTCGGGAACCTCGTAACGCAGCACTTTGATGTCGTCGAAACGATCCACTATCCACGGCAGCTTGTCGTTTGCCGTCTGCTCCGCATCGGCGGCCTCGCCGCGGCAGGAATAAAGAGTCGAAAGCATAATACTCATAATCGTCGCAATTAGAATTGATCCGATGGTTCTCATAATTTTCGTTCGGGTTCGTTAAATATTTCGTGCCAAAGTTATCGTTTTTTTCGCTTTTTCGTCGTGCAGTTCGCCCCTCATTTCCGATTTTCGCCCCGTATTTTGCGATTCTGGCACCTGAGGTCGGCGTGAATCACTTTGTTTTCCGCATTTCGACTCTAATTGCGATATTCGCGTCGAAACTAATGCCGCCCGAAGGATGTCGAAGCCCGAGGGCGACGAAATCAGGATATCGCTATGGATCATTTTTCTGAGGAGCGCGCCTTAAGGGATAATTGGAACGAAGTCGTTTTGACGGATCGTTCGGGTACTCGGATGTTATTTTCCGAGCTGGTGCGTCGGATATGCAGGCTGCATATACTTTTCGAGGAGGCCGGAATCTCGTCGGGCGACACGATCGCGCTGTGCGACGGTGATTCGGTGCGCCGTGATGCGGCGCGTTTGGCCGTGCTGTCGTATGGGGCGGCGGTCGTCGAGGTTCCGCACGACTTTTCCGTCGTCGCTGCGACAGAGGTGTTGCGGCGTTCCGATTCGGCGCTGCTTCTGATCGACGGCGCTTCATGGAGGCGCCTGAACGAGGCGCCGTCGCGGCAGGATTTGCCCGATGCCGTCTCTTTGGACGACGGTTCGGCGCTTCGGGCGCGGAGGGCGGTCGCACGTGCCGCAAAACGCGTCGATGCGCTCTATGCCGAGCAGTATCCGCAGGGAATATGTGTCGGAGACGTGAGCGTCGCGACGGTTGCGGAACTGCTTGCCATGTTGCGTGAGGAAAAGAGAAAGGCCGTTTAGAAGCGATGCGGACCGCCGCAAAGGCGGCCCGACGGGATTGTCATATCTTGCGGCAGGTGGCGCTGCGGGCTTCGAACCACGGGTTGTGCAGATCGGATTTGTTGTACAGCAGCGGCGTGCCCTCGGGGTACGACAGTGTGCTGCCGCCCGCTTCGGCGAGGATCAGTTCGCCGGCGGCCGTGTCCCATTCATAGGTGTTGGTGGTGCGCACGTAGTAATCGACGGCGCCTTCGGCCAGCAGACAGAATTTGTAGGAGCTGCCCTGCTCCACGATCTCCAGATCGGGATTGGCGGCGCGCAGCTCGTCTATGCGGCTGAATGTCTCGGGCGTCTGGTGCGAACGCGACACCGCGACGCGTAATCCGTCGTGGCGGTTGCTCTCCAGCGGCAGCCGTTCGCGCAGTTCGAGGATTCGGCGGGCGTCGTAGGCGGGTTCGTCCTGCGGCTCTATGCCGCGCAGCATGTAGGCTCCGTGTCCCTTTGCCGCCATGTACATCTTGCGGTGATAGGGTACGTAGAGTACTGAGGCTACGCATACGTTGTCGGCCATGAGCGCTATGTTGACCGTAAATTCGTTGTTGCCCTTTATGAACTCCACCGTGCCGTCCAGAGGATCCACCAGCAGGAACAGATCCCAGTTGCGTCTCTCGTCGAACAGCATTTCGCGCCCTTCTTCGCTCAGCACGGGGATGCGTGTGGTGCCGAGATATTCCTTTATGGTGTTGTGGGCCACGCGGTCGGCGACCGTTATCGGCGTTTTGTCACTTTTTATGCTTATGTCGTAATCGTCGCGGTTCTTGTATATCTTCATTATGGCCGCTCCCGCTTTCACGGCGGCGTTGAAGCATTGCGGCAGAAGTTTCTCTCTGATCTGTTCTTCTATTTGATTTACAGCCATCATTCAGTTTAGATTTTGGATCGTTCGTAAAATTAGTCATTATTTACGAAATCGTAAATTTTTGCGGTCGAAAAAAATTCCTGATCCGACTAAAATGACATAATATTGTCTTTAAGGAACAGCCGTCGGGCGATGTCGCGATCGCGGTGTAGCGTGCTGCGGCGAACAGGGCCGCTGCCGTTGCCGCCGTCGCCGCGGCGATCGTCTTTTCGAACGACGATACCTCCAGTATCAATAACGGAGCGAGCAGCAGAAAAATTGCGCACCACCCCGCGATTCTCGTGCGGCGCACGTTGCAGATGCGGTGTATGAGCGGGAGGCGGATGCGCAGTACCGAACGGCTCGGTATGCGGCTCATGATGCGAGGCGAGAAGCCCCCGAGACTTATCACCGTTTCGCGATGGAATACGGTGCAGGGCGTGTCGGCGGTCGAACGCAGCGCCTCCACATGGTGCGGAGAGTCGGAGATGGCTATTGCCGCCGTCTCCGCCGCGTCGGGCATCAGGTAGTCGGAGGGCCCTATCGGCAATATATAGTCGTAGGAGGCCGCCGCCGTGCCTGCGTCGAGATCCTCGTATTGCGTCGCTTCGGCGCGGTCGACCAGCACCAGCCGTCGGTAGTTGCGTCGGCGCGAACGGTACAGAGCACGTATGCGGGCCGAGGGTAGTTCGTCGGATTCGGTCGGATTGACCCTTATCAGGCCGTAGTGCGTCGCTATGTTGCGGAAGTGGTCGGGCGACAGCTCGGCGTCCATCACTATTACCAGCTCGTAACGGTCGTACTCCGATCCGAGCAGATTCTCTATGTGTTCTATGTTTTTCACGCCGCTGCATACGGCCGAGATGCCGACGAACCCGAGCGACTCGCAGCATCCAGCCGTTTCGGGCCCGAGAAACCGTCGGCGACGCATAGCGCGGCCGATTCGCAAGGCGCGCACCGAGGCTGCCGCGAGGGCGATCGCGAGCAGGGCCGTAATGACGTATTGAACTATTTGCATACCAGATCGCGTTTGTGTGAGTTTATCAGTGCCTCGGCGTAGCGGCTCTCCTTTTCGGATAGGAGCGTTCGTATGGCGTGTGTCGAGTATCCCGCCAGCGTCAGGTAGCGGCACAGCTCCTTGCGTTGCGCGGGGGTGAAGTCGGCCATCCGTTCGCGTATTTTGGCGCGGCCGAGCGGACGTCCCAGCGACGCGAGCGTGTAGACGGCTTCGCGGACCGTTTGCGGATCGGGATCCGAGGCTATTATGTTGCCGAGCGATTTGTCGGCCGACTCTATGCCGAAGTTGCGTACGATGGCCATGCCCAACATTCGCAGATTGCGGTTGGAGTTGGTCAGCAGCGGTTCGAATGCTATCGGGAGCAGTCCGCGCCGCAGCAGCGCGATGATGCGGGCCGTGTCGAACGGCGTGAGCCGATACGGATAGGCGGCCAAGGCGCGCACCGCCATCGACGGATTGGCCGCCATGACGGCCATGAGCGCCGAGATTCGCACGTCGCGGTTGCGCGAGCGGGTGTAGCGCGTCAGCAGTGCCGACATGTCGCGGTGCGATGGAACCGAACTTATCAGCGTCAGCAGATAAGCGCGTCGACAGCCGTGCGACAATCGTATGCGGCGCAGCAGAAAACTGTCCAGCGAGTTGCGGTCGACGATCTCCTGCAACGCTTCGGTGTCCGAGCCGTAGGTGTGACGCATGGCTATGTGCATCGCCTCGGCCAGCGCCATGCGTCGTCGCGGTGTGGCGGCCTCCACCGTTTCGGCCGTTTGGCCGTCCGAAGCGAGGGCGCGTATTATGCGGTGCAGATATGATTCTCGGAGTCGGTCGCGGGACGACGATGCGTTGTCGTTGCGACGTTTCGCGATCTCCGCCGCCGTGAAACAGACGATGGCCGTCATCGCGGCGACGGAGGTCAGTATGACAGCTGCCGTGTTCACGCTTCGTCCGATTTATTCGTTTCCAAGGCTATCTTGCGTTGCAGACGGCTCATGCACAAGGGGAAAGTGATGTATTGGTCGACTCCGCAGTCGAGCAGACTCAGTACGGTCTGTTCCGACTGCTGCCACGACACCACGTATATTGCGGGGCGCTGCCGCATGTCGGAGCATATGCGTCGGATAAATTCCGAGCCGTCCATGAACGGTGCCACCGAGAGCACTATCACCACGTCGGGTTTTTCGTGCATGCAGGCGGCGACGGTCTGCCGAGGCGACGTGCAGCACACCACGCGTGCGCCTCGGTCGCCTACGATGTCGGCTATCATGCGGGCCACTATGCCGCGTCGTGAGTATATGACGATTTTTCCTCTGTTCATTTCGGCGGAAGTTTGCCGTGCGTGACGAACGAAAAATGTGCCAAATGTCGGTCGAGCGAAAAAAATATGGCCGCAATGGTTGCGGTACGATAATTTTTAGTATATTTGCAGGCCGAATTTCGGCAAAATACATAATATACTTTAGTTAAATGTACGTTATAGTAGAGATCGCAGGTCAGCAGTTCAAGGCTGAAAAGGGTCGTAAGCTCTATGTTCACCGTCTTCAGGGCGACGTTGAGTCGTCGGTGAGCTTCGACAAAGTCCTGCTCGTAGACAACGACGGTCAGGTTAAGGTAGGCGCACCTGCAGTAGAAGGCGCCTCGGTAAAGTGTAAGATCTTGAAGCACCTCAAGGACGAGAAGGTTCTGGTGTTCAAGAAGAAGCGCAGAACCGGATATCAGAAATGCAACGGTCACCGTCAGTATCTGACCCAGGTTCTCGTAGAGGATATTGTCGCATAATTAAAATTAGAGAAAAAAAAAAAAAAAAAAAGGAGTAGGTAGTTCGAAGAACGGCCGTGAGTCGGAGAGCAAGCGACTCGGTGTGAAGCTTTTCGGTGGTCAGTTCGCTAAGGCCGGCAACATCATCGTTCGCCAGAGAGGTACTGTTCACAACCCGGGTGAGAACGTGGGTATGGGTAAGGATCACACGCTGTTCGCATTGGTTGACGGTACTGTCGGGTTCTGCAAGAAGTCGTCGGGCAAATCTTATGTAAGCGTAACGCCTCTGGCCGAGTAGGGTAGGGGTATAACCGAATAGAAAGGCGGGTCGGATATTTTCCGACCCGTTTTTTTCGGACTTCGTCTTAATATTTATATTCGGGTCGCGGTCAGCGGCACGCATGACAATATATATTTATGCTGTTCGCCGACGGCGGAGGACAAAACGAGTCTTGCGAGTTGCAGTCCGCCGCCCACTGCGGCGGACTGCCGGCGCACTCCTGCCGCCGTCGGCGAACAGCCTTGCGGAAGGGGGCAGGGAATGCGTATATGCAGTTCTGCGAACAGCGCGGGCCGCAGCCTCTGCGGAGCGGAGGCCCTCAACTCGCTTAGCCCTCGTTTGCATTCTCCGCCGACTGCCGCCCGAGGGCCTTATGTCGTCTGTCGACGCGCATGCCGATATCGATTATATCGTTCAACGCTTCGCGCCGCA
>CAUDHE010000022.1 GCA_958449275.1 uncultured Alistipes sp.
GGCCCGCACGACTCTGTCGAGTCGTATTACTATGTATATTATGCAGTCCGCCGCGGCATGACTGAGCAATTTTAGATTCACAGACTGCGGCCGAACGTAAATGGCGACTGCGCAGGATTATACTTTATATTTTGCTGAGGGCTTCGAAACCTTTGCCGTAGACGCCCATTACCGAACCCATCGTTATGAATGCGTCGGGATCGACACGTTTGGTGATCTTGAGTATCATCGAGGCATCGCGCTTTCGGCATACCGCCATTACGATCTTGCAGCTCTTGTGGGTATACCAGCCCATGCCGTCGATGATCGTCACGCCGCGGTGCGCTTCGTTGTTGATGGCCGTGGCTATGTTCTCGTAGTCGTTGCTGATGATGAATATCTGGCTCGACTGCTGGTTGCCCGACTGTATGAGGTCGACCGTGTAGCCGTAGACGGCTACCATGATATAACCGTAGATTACGGTCGCTATTCCCGTCGCCCAGTCGGTGGCCACGAACAGCGAACAGCCGATTATGACGAAATCGCCCGCTATGACTATGCGGCCGTAGCTGATCGTGCGGTATTTGTTTATTATCATCGCCACGATGTCGGTACCGCCCGTCGATCCGCCCTGACTGAAGCATATCGCGACGCCCGAACCCGCTATTACGGCGCCGAGGATTACGAGCAGTATGTTATGCGAATCGATGTGGCTGGTATATATGGCGAGAATGTTCTCGGGCAGAATATAGCCCCACGAATCCATCGCCACCGACAGTACGGTGATGCAGTATATGGTTTTGATGCCGAAATTCCATCCGACGATGAATCCCGCGACGGCCAGAAGCAATACGTTGATAATAAACACGAATGTTCCGATCGACAGTGCGGGAAACACATGGTTGAGCAACATCGACAAACCCGTGGCGCCGCCGCCCATTCCGCCCGCGGGGATGATGCAGGCCACCCAACCGAATGCGTAGAGGAACATTCCCAATGTCATTATCAGATACTCTTTGATGGCCGAAGCCACCGTTGACGCGGTGATTTTCATGGCGGACGATGCTTATGATTTGCAACCGTGCGGCTGCTTTAAGGTTAATTTTGTTACTTTAATTTCTTTTCGGACGCAAATATACAATAAAAATCGCGCCGAAGAACATTTTGCTTACAAACTGCCGTTCGGGCGGCGGATTTTTTCGGGGGCAGCCGAAAGCAGGTCGCCCTGACAAGCGTCGCAACTCTCGAGTTTGCGATCGAGCATGGCCATAAGGGTTTCGTTGCGGATCAATCCCCAGCCCTCGATGTGGTGGTAGCGCGGCGGGGCCTCGCCCGCGAAACGTTCGATCACGATGCCGGGGCGCAGACGACGCAATATCTCGACGAACAGATCGAGATATTCGTCGACGGTGCGGAATCGGAACCGCTCGGGATGGGCGTCGTACTCGGCGGCGAGGGGCGTGCCTCGGAATAGTTGCAACTGATGGAATTTCACGGTGTCGAGCGGCAGCGAGTTGATACGTTCGGCCTGTGCGATCATCATTAGGTCGCTCTCGTCGGGCAGGCCGAGGATGAAATGGGCGCCGACATGTATGCCGCGCTCGGCCGTAAGACGTACGGCGCGTTCGGCGGCAGCGAAGTCGTGGCCTCGGTTGATGCGGCGCAGCGTGGCGTCGTAAGTCGACTCCACTCCGTATTCGATGGCCACGTATTTGCGGCGCGCCAGTTCGGCGAAGTAGTCGAGCTTGCGTTCGTCGACGCAATCGGGACGCGTGCCGACCGTTATGCCGGCCACCTCGGGGTGGGCCAACGCCTCGTCGTAACACTCGCGCAACCGCTCCAACGGTGCATAGGTGTTCGAATAGGATTGGAAATAGGCCAGATAGCGCTGCGCCGTGCGGTAACGGCGGCGGTGAAATTCGATTCCCTCCTCGATCTGTCGGGTTATGCTCTTTTCGGGACGGCAGTACGACGGGGTGAAGGCGGCGTTGTCGCAAAAGGTGCAGCCGCCATGACCGATGCTGCCGTCGCGATTGGGGCACGTGAACCCCGCGTTTACGGTCACCTTCTGCATTCGGTGGCCGAACAGACGGCGGAAATATGCGGCATAGCTGTTGAATCGGCGTTCGTCGCCCCAAGGGTAAATCATCTTCGGTCGTTTTGGGTCGTATGTTCGCCGCGGCACGGTGTGCGGCCGCTCGGCGTTTCCGCAAATGTAGCCAAACAATCGTTATTTGAAAAGCATTTTGCCGATATGCGGAATAATTTCGTATATTTGCTTCTTCGACGGATGATTGGCGACCGCACGGCGCGGAGACGGCGGCATACGTTGTTGTATATTAACAATTAAACTATTAACTTAATTCATATGTCCGGTTTTTTCGGTTGCGTTTCGCGTAAGGAATGCGTCAACGATGTCTTTTACGGTACCGATTATCACTCTCATTTGGGCACAAAGAGAGCGGGAATGGCCTTCGTGGCGAATAAGAAATTCATGAGATCGATACATTCGCTGGAGGACGGATATTTCCGTAACAAATTCGAGAGCGAGTTGCCCAAGTTCGCGGCGGCGAATATGGGTGTGGGCGTGATATCCGACAGCGAGGCGCAGCCCATAACCATCACCTCGCATCTGGGCCGTTACGCCGTGGTGACGGTAGCACGCATAGACAATATCGGCGAACTCGCCGAAGAGTTGCTGCGCGACGGCCACCATTTCGCCGAGTTGTCGGGATCGACCATCAACGCCACCGAGCTGGTGGCCATGCTTATCGGTCGCGGAGAGACACTGCGGGCGGGAATCGAAGCCGCGCAGAAGAAGATAAAGGGCTCGTGCTCGATGCTGGTGCTCACCGACCACGCCATATACGCCGCACGCGACCGCTTCGGCCGCACACCCATATCGATCGGCAAAAACGACAAGGGATACGTATGCGCGAGCGAGAGTTCGAGTTTCGACAATCTGGGCTACGAATTCGTGCGCGACCTCGGCCCGGGCGAGATAGTGCAACTCACGGCCGACGGCGTGCGTCAGGTGGCCCCTGCGGGCAAGCGCAAACAGGTATGTTCGTTCCTGTGGGTATATTACGGTTATCCGTCGGCATGGTACGAAGGCATCAACGTCGAAGACTGCCGCTATCGCTGCGGTGCGGCGATGGCCAAGCGCGACGCCGATATCGAACCCGATTTCGCGGCGGGTATTCCCGATTCGGGCGTGGGGCACGCCATAGGCTATTCGAACGAGAAGGGCATACCCTACAAACGCCCGTTCGTGAAGTACACCCCCACATGGCCCCGCAGCTTCATGCCGCAGGACCAGACCATGCGCGATCTTGTGGCCAAGATGAAACTGCTGCCCAACAGCAAGTTCACCCACGACCGGAAGATAGTGTTCATGGACGACAGCATAGTGCGCGGCACCCAGCTAAAGGACAATGTGGTGAAACTGCTCGATGCGGGCGTGAAGGAGATCCACATGCGCATTGCCTGTCCGCCGCTGATCTTCCCGTGCCGATTCCTCAATTTCTCGACCTCGCGCAGCACCTACGACCTCTATGCGCGGCGCGTGATACGCGACATGGAGGGTACCGACGACATCGCCGATTCGGTATTCGCCGAGTATGCCGATCCCGACAGTGCCAAGCACAAGGAGATGGTGTCGATCATGTGCCGCCATCTGCAACTTACTTCGCTGAAGTTCCAGCGTCTGGACGATCTGGTAGAGGCCATCGGCCTGCCGAAAGAGGATCTGTGCACCCATTGCTGGGACAACAGCAGCTACGACGAATAGAACGACCAACGCTGTTCGCCGACGGCGGAGGACTGCTGCTATAAATAAGGGAATTATCTGCTTCGGATTTGTCGAGTGCGAGGCGTAGCCTGCGGAGCGAGCGAACAGCGAACCTTCGCGGGGCGAGGCTACGGCTCGCGCGGCTCTGAAGAGCCGCAATTTATCGAAGATTCAAAACAGACAGTTCTTATAAACAATTATGCAAAAACCATGAATCTCTGCGAATATTCGCGTCGCAAGGCGCACGATGTGCGTATAGGCGGCGTTACGATAGGTTCGGCGCATCCCATAGCGGTGCAGTCGATGACCAACACTCCCACGACCGACACCGAGGCCAGCGTGGCGCAGACGAAACGCATAGCCGACGCGGGTGCAGGTATAGTGCGTCTCACGGCGCAGGGACGCAAGGAGGGCGAGAATCTCGAAAATATCGTCGCGCGTCTGCGTGCCGACGGTTACGACACTGCCGTGGTGGCCGACATACATTTCGTCCCCGAGGTGGCCTCCATTGCGGCACGCTATGTGGACAAAGTGCGCATCAACCCCGGTAACTACTGCACCTCGCACGGCGAGTTGGAGGCTCTTATCGCACAATGCCGCGAACGCGGTGTGGCGCTGCGAATAGGCGTCAACCACGGCTCTCTGGCCAAACGCATTTTCGATGAGTGGGGCGACACGCTGCAAGGCATGGTGATGTCGGCGATGGAGTTCCTGCGTGTGTGCCGCCGCGAGGGATTCGATCAGGTTACGGTGTCGATGAAGTCGAGCAACACGCGCGTGATGGTGCACGCCTACCGTCTTTTGGTCGAGGCGATGGAGGCCGAGGGTATGACTTATCCCATACACTTGGGGGTCACCGAGGCGGGCAACGGCATCGAGGGACGCATAAAGAGCGCCGTGGGCATAGGTGCGCTGCTGGCCGACGGCATAGGCGACACGATACGGGTATCGCTCACCGAAGCCCCCGAGAACGAGGTACCCGTAGCTCGCATGCTGGTCGACTATTTCGCCCGGCGCGAGGGTCGTTTCGATCTCCTTCATCCCGAGCGCTACCACCCTACGGAGTATGTACGGCGTTGCGCCTCGGCTGCTCCTGTCGTGCATGACGAGATAACGTCGGATTATCGCGTAGTCGAGTCGACGAGCGGCAATCCCACGGCAGAACTGCGAGCCGCCATTCTCGACATGGACGACACCGTTCCCGTGGCGGTGAAACGCCGTTACGACGACCGCGATGTCGAGACCGTGGCGGTGAAGGCTGCGGCCGATCTCGGAGTGCTGTTCCTCGACGGTCTGGCCGACGGAATATGGATCGACGCGCCGCATCTGTCGCCGCGCGAGGTGCGCGACACGGAGTTTATGATACTGCAAGCGGCGCGCGTGCGCTTCTCGCATACGGAGTACATAGCGTGCCCGAGTTGCGGCCGCACGCTGTACGACATCGAAAAGACCTTGGCCGACATCAAGGCCCGCACATCGCATCTCAAGAATCTGAAAATAGGCGTCATGGGGTGCATAGTCAATGGCCCGGGCGAAATGGCCGACGCCGATTACGGTTACGTGGGCGCGGCCGCGGGGCGCATAACGCTCTACAAGGGACGCGAGGTGGTCGAGCGCAACATTCCGCAGGAGCAGGCCATCGAACGTCTGGTGGAACTCATCAAGGCAGGCGGCGACTGGGTGGAGCCGAATGCGGAATGAGCGGCGGAGCGATGAAGCGCTACAC
Source organism: uncultured Alistipes sp. (assembly GCA_958449275.1). Taxonomy (GTDB): domain Bacteria; phylum Bacteroidota; class Bacteroidia; order Bacteroidales; family Rikenellaceae; genus Alistipes. The sequence continues at coordinate 5,496 of CAUDHE010000022.1, forward strand.
CTCGCGAGGGGTGGTGCTCAGTACATTGAAATACGGCGACAAGGGTATGGTGGCGCATCTGCTCACATCCACTCACGGCCGTCAGAGTTACATGGTGCAGGGCCTCGGGTCGCGGCGCGGCCACGGTGCGAAGCAGGCGTTGTTTCAACCCATGTTCGCCCTGGAATTCGAGGGGCTGGAGTCGTCGCGCATGCAGATGCACCGTTTCGGCGAGGTACACAGCGGCATAGTGTTGCGTTCCGTACCTTTCGACGTGCGTAAATCGGCCATCGCCATGTTCATGGCCGAGGCACTCTACCGTCTGGTGCGCGAGAGCGAAGCCAACGGCATGTTGTTCGACTTCGTGTGGGGATCGGTCGAGGCGTTGGACGAGGCATCGGATGGAGTAGCCAACTTCCATCTGTGGTTTCTGTCCAACCTGTGCCGTTTCTTGGGCTTCTCGCCTGGCAACGACTATTCGCCCGACGCGTGGTTCGACATCGCCGAAGGGCATTTTACATCCGCACGTCCGCCGCGCGAACATGCCATGTCGCAGGAAAACGCGCTCATACTGCGCGACATGCTGGAGTGCGACGTGCGTTATCTGAGCGAAATAGGGCTCAATCGCACTCAGCGAGTCGATTTTCTCTCGGCCCTGATGAGTTATTACGGCTACCATCTCGACACCATCAACTCGGTGCAATCGATCCGCATTCTGCGCGAGGTATTCTGACAGCCGAGGCTTTCGGAGACAGACAAAAACACAACAGGGGATCGCGTCCGATCCCCTATTGTATTTCCGTGGAAATACGGAAAACTAAGCGTACTTGAAAGTCGACTCGTCCGATACGGTCAACTTCTTGCGTCCCTTAGCGCGACGCGCTGCCAGCACCTTGCGGCCGTTGGCAGTTGCCATTCTCTGACGGAATCCGTGCTTGTTGATTCTCTTGCGACGAGAAGGCTGGTAAGTTCTTTTCATTGCCATAACGATATCGTTTTTGTGTTGTTACAACATTACGCGACCGAAAATGCCATTCGCACGATCTTTCGCGGAGTGCAAATGTAAGACGTTTTTCGTATTTAACAAAATATTTTACGATAAAACTGCTCTGTGGTAGTCGTTTCCGCGTTTTTGGCACGGTGTGCCGCGCCATGAAACGCCACGGCGGCGTCTACATGTCTTTGAACAGATCGATCTCGCCGCGCTCGACTTTGCCGTACATGGCGGCCAGCTCGCCTACTACGGGCGACACGAGTTCGATGGTATCGCCTATGGCCGAAGCGCGCGCGGAATCGCCCTTGATGCGGTAGAGCATGGCGGCGTAAAGCGCACGAAACTCTATCTCGGTATCCGACATCTCGTCGTTGCGGAGCATGGCGCGCAGCTTGGGGAGCTCGGGTTCGAGACGCGCGAAAGTGGCGCGGTAGTGCTCGCCTACGGGGTTGCGGAGCAGTTGCAGATGCAGGTTGTGCAGATCGCCTATCAGATGGAGCGTATGATCGAGATGCCCGCTCTGCTCCTTGCCCTCCTTGCGCAGCAGATCGGCTATCTCCATGTACCATTGCAGGAACACCAGCTTCTGCTCTTCAGGCAGGTTGCGCGGTGCCACGAGTTGCGAATATACGGCCTCGGGGCTGAACTGCAAAGCGCGCAGCAGATCCTCCAACTGCCAAAGATAGAGGATGTATTCGGCTATGTTCTCCTTACGTTTCGATTGTGCTGTATCCATTGTCTTTTAATGTTTTGTCGTTATAAACCCCAGTCGCGGGCGGCCGCCGCATGCTTCGGGGCGGCGGGGATGTTGGCGAAGAAAGTCTCGCCCGTGAGCCGCTCCAGCTCCGCGACGCTCATCATGTCGGCGGCCGAGGGTTTGCGCCCCTTGGCGTCGTAGTGTCCCACCACGAATGCCGCACACTTCAACTCCGAACTCTTGCAGTCGGCCGCACGGCGACCCGTATCGCCCGCACGGGTGCGGAGCAGTGCCTTGTAATAAGCCGTGGGGACGGCTACGTCGGCGCCGTCGTTCTTGTTGCGCGTGGCAGACGCCTCGACCGTACGGCCGCCAGCATCGGTGTAGTCACCGAAAAGACAACCCGTGACCACGTAGAGCGTGTCGGCACAGATCTGTCGGTCGACGAATATTTCGAGGTTGTTCCATGCCCCGTTGGCGGCGTTGAATCCGCGGCCGAGCTGCGGCGCGATATTCGAGGCATAGAATGTCTGATCGTTGGCTTCGCGCGATACGGTGCGTTCGACCGAGCCGAGCAGATGACCGCGCGTGTATTCGCCGTAGGAGCTGCGCAGCAAAGGCTGTATGTCGACGGGAAGCGTGGGGTCGAAACGGAATCGGTCCGAACGGCGCACCTCGTCGCGATAGGAGGGGTGCAGCGGTGCGGCGACCCACACGGGACAGCGGTAACGCCGACTGTAACAAGCCGAATAGTTGCGTATCTTGTGCGCGCCGTCGTCGGACGTTCCGAAAAAGTGGCGGGTGTAATACAGGTCGTCGTCCCGTCTGTCGGCGGGCAGTTCGGCCCACCCCGTACGGTATACGCTTGCGGGGGCGGAGGCGGCCTGCACGGATTCGGGAGCCGTCTCATTTACCGCTGAAGCCGCGGGGCTCTTCGCCGCAGGCTCCGACGGCTGCGGAGCGTAGTTATCGTATATGAGATTGAGCAGTGCGGCCACCGCGATTACGGCCAAATAGACCATGGGGCGGCGGTTGCTCATCTTACGGGTTCTTCTTCTCATGCTGTAAGTTAGGATTATGGTACTTGCGGTAAACTGTCCCGAATCTCATGCGACGGAGCGGCCGTAGCTTGCGGTGGTCCGCCGAATGAGCCGGTGCGAATCGCGGGCCTCCGCGGGGCGAGGCTACGGCCCGTGCAGTCCTTCGGACTGACGTAAGGGGTTACTCTCTGTTCTTCGAATCCATCCAAATGGTTACCGGGCCGTCGTTCAGCAACTCGACTTTCATGTCGGCACCGAATACCCCCGTGGCAGGGGTGCGGCCCGAGGCGCTCTCCACTGCCGTCACGAAGCGTTCGTAAAGCGGCCGCGATACAGCTTCGGGCGCGGAGCGGATATACGACGGGCGGTTGCCCTTGCGCGTGGATGCGAAGAGCGTGAACTGGCTCACGATCATCACCTCGCCGCCGACCTGCCCGACGTCGAGATTCATCACGCCGTTTTCGTCGTCGAATATGCGCAGGCGGAGCAGCTTGCCCGTGAGCCAGTCGATATCCTCCTGCCCGTCGGCCTCCTCCACACCGACCAGAACCAGCAACCCGCGGCCTATGCGCGAATGCTCGCGGCCGTCGATCGTCACCGACGCGTGCCGCACCCTCTGTATAAGCAGTCTCATGGTTGATTACATGTTTTCGAACACCGCCCACAGATTGTCGCCCGCAGGCACTGGGGCCGTCACCGATATAGGTTCCTTGCGCACGGGGTGCACCAATTCCACTCGGCGCGAGTGGAGCGATATGCCGCCGTCGGGATTCGATCGGCGTGCGCCGTATTTCAGATCGCCCTTTATCGGGCAGCCGATCTTCGAGAGCTGTGCGCGGATCTGATGGTGCCGACCCGTGAGAAGTTCCACCTCCACCAATGTGTAGCGCGTGCCGCTGCCCGCGATGCGGTAGTCGAGCACGGCGCGTTTGCCGTCGGGTTTCGGGGCGTCGAAAGCGCGCGAGCGATTGGTACGTCCGTCACGCACTATGTAATGGGTGAGACGTCCCTCCTCGGGATCGGGCGCAGCTTCGGTAAGTGCCCAGTAGGTCTTGCGTATGGCACCGTCGCGGATCATCTCGTTCAGACGGGCCAAAGCCTTCGACGTCTTGGCGAATATCACCGCGCCGCTCACGGGACGGTCGATGCGGTGCACCACGCCGAGGAACACATCCCCCGGCTTGTGGTCGCGTACCTTTATCATGGCTTTTATCTCTGTCTCCAACGCGTCGTCGGTATCGCGGTCGGGCTGCACCAGATCGCCGCAATGTTTGTTCACCACCATCAGATGGTTGTCTTCATAAAGGATGTCGTCGGGTTTGAACATGGGTATGGGTTATAGTTCGAACGTAAAGGGCAGGAGCCGTTCGGCCGAATCGACGACCGATGCGGAGCCTCCGCCCGTCATTATTATGCGAATGGGATGTTTTTGCCGCCGCTGGGTGTCGAGGATCGTCTGACGGCATCCGCCGCAGGGGTAACACTCGCGCGGCGAAGGCTCGGAGGCTATGGCCAGCGCCGTCACGGGGTCGTCGGCGTGGTTGGCCTGACAATGGTAGAGCAACGTGCGTTCGGCGCAGAGTCCCGACGGGAAAACCTCGCTCTCGATGTTTGCGCCGACCACTATGCGTCCGCTCGCCAAGCGTGCCGCGGCGCCTACGCGGAACCGCGAATACGGGGCATACGCATTCTCTGTTGCTTTCGCGGCGGCCGCAGCCAGCTCGCGGTCAGCCTCGGGCAGCGAGTCTGTCGACTCGTAACTATCGAAAGTGAATCTGAACTCCTGTTTCATAATCGGGAAAAGTTTCGTGCGGCTAACAAAGATACTACAATCGTTCCATGATTCAAAATCGACCGCACTTATTTAAAGATATGGACGGGATCGCAGCCTGCGGCCCGCGCGGTTCTTGACACCGCAAACGGGTGGTTGTCGGTAGAGATTCCATTCATTTTTCTTTTTGAGAAAAAGAAAAATGTGGAATGACGCGGATGGTTCCCTGAATGCGATTTGCAGTTCGCCGCATGGGGGGGGCGGCAGCGAACTGCACGACTCTAAAGAGTCGCCCCTTTCCTTTTATTATTTTTCATACGTTACCTTTTATGCGGACAAAAGGTAACCCCAAAAACCGCCGCGGTGAAACGATTTCGGGGTCGACCACAGCGACTGCGCTGAATCGGATGCCTACGGCACTTTTGAAGCAATCAAAAGGTCTCCGATTCTTAACGCTCCGTCACTGCGTCCGCCCTCTATCCGAAATCGTTTCTGCCGCGGGTCAGGCTGACACATGTGAATTGGCAGAATGTTTTCGGGTCGCGGCCTGCCAAGACTGCGAGATTGAGCGAATGCGAATAACGGGGACTCCGCGGGGGGGGGGCGAAGGCTGTGGCCCGTACAGTCCTGCGGACTGCAACGCCCCTCTCCGTCACTCGGCCGACGGACCGTACTCGGGATATTCGGCGACGAACTCGTCCCAGCTCTGCAACGGGCAGTCGTCGGTCTGCCCTGCGACCTTGCGGAGCACCTCGATGCAGGTGACGTCGTAGTCGAACATCACATCCATCATCCCTTCGAGATCCTTGCGGCGGTCGATGCGCACCCTCACTTCGTACTCGTATCCCTCCTCATAGTCGAGGCCCTTCACATCGGGCCAGTGCCCCCATCGGCCGTCGCAAAAGACATTAAGAACCCTTACGGCCCCTTCGCCTTTCGCGACGCCGTAGTACGACGCTATGCGCCCCGTTGTCTCGAAACTATTCGTGTCGTCCTCCTTGCCGCACGACGCGAATACGACAGCGACAGCCGTCAGACATGCCGCCGCGAACAAATTAAATCGGGTTTTCATAAGCCGCAGTTTTTAATGATTAAACATGGAGTTTTTACGACAACTTTCAGTCGAGACTCTGCATCTCGATCAGTTTGGCGTAGATGCCGCCCGCGGCCATAAGTTCAGCGTGCGTGCCCTGTTCGGCTATGCGGCCCTCGTCGATCACGATGATGCGGTCGGCATTGTGTATGGTGCTCAGGCGGTGGGCTATGACGATCGACGTACGCCCTTCGAGAAGCGACGTCAGGGCGTCCTGCACCAGCTTCTCGCTCTCGGTATCGAGGGCCGAGGTGGCCTCGTCGAGAATCAGTATCTCGGGATTTTTCAGCACGGCGCGCGCTATGCTCAGCCGCTGCCGCTGTCCGCCCGAGAGCTTCATGCCGCGGTCGCCTATGTTGGTGTCGTAGCCCGCCTCGGTCTGCATGATGAAATCGTGGGCGTTGGCCACGCGTGCGGCGGCCTCGATCTGTTCGGCCGAGGCATCGGCCCGTCCCATGGCTATGTTGTTGCGAATGGTGTCGTTGAAAAGCACCGTATCCTGCGACACGATTCCCATGTGGCTGCGCACGCTCTCCTGCGAGTAGTCGCCCAAAGGCACGCCGTCGATGAGGATAGAGCCGCCCTGCGGATCGTAGAAACGCGGCACGAGTTCGCTCAGCGTCGATTTGCCGCCTCCCGAGGGACCGACCAAAGCTACCGTCTCGCCTTTACGGACAGTGAACGACACCCCGTGCAGCACCTCGCGCGACTCGTCGTAGCCGAACGATACGCCGCGGAACTCTATCTTGTCGCGGAACTCGTCCAAAGTGCGGGCGTGGGGCTTGTCGGCCACCTCGCTGCGGGCATCGAGTATCGAGAATATGCGTTCGCCCGCGGCGATGCCTTGATTGATGTTGGCGAACTGGTCGATGAACGAACGCAGCGGTCGCGTGATCTGCGAGAAAGCCGCTATGTAGGCCACGAACCACGCCGCCGACATGGTGCCGCGCGTAACCAGCGCGCCGCCGAAGATGAGCACCACCGATATGGCCGTTATACCGAGAAATTCGCTCATGGGCGAGGCCAGCTGCTGTTTGCGGGCCATCGACAGAGTGAGGTTCGATATTTCGGCGTTTATGGCGCGGAACTTGTCGCGCACGTAGGTGAAAGCGTTGTAACTCTTCACGGCCTTGACGCCCGTGAGCGACTCCTCCATGACGCTCACCATGTCGCCCATACGCTCCTGTCCGCGACGCGCGGGGTGGCGCAGACGTTTCACGATCGAGCCGATGAGCAGGCCCACCAAAGGCAGGTAGACTAGCGAGAAGATGGTAAGCTCCCACGAGATCTTCACCATCATCACGAGATAGCCCACGATGAGAAACGGCTCGCGGAAAGCCACTTGCAGGGTGTTGGTGATGCAAAACTGCACCATCATGACGTCGGAGGTTATCTTCGACATTATGTCGCCCTTGCGCTGGTCGCTGAAGTAACCCACGTTCATGCCCATCGTATGTTCGAACATCTCGTTGCGCATGCGTTGCAGCGTTCGGGCGCGCATGGTCTCCACCGTCATCGATCCCAGATAGCGGAACAGATTGCTCAGCAGATTCGAACAGATGAGTATGGCCGACAGCAGTCCGAGCAGATACGTTATGCGGAACTCCTCGCCGAAGATGTGCGTGTAGGCATAGTTGAGAACATCGTTCAGGCAGTCGCCCGAGAGCGATACTCGCGGGAAATCGTACGTGGGACGAAATTCGTAGCCTTCGGAGAAGAGTGTTCCCACGATAGGCATTATCATCGTGTAGGTGAAGGTGTTGAACAGCGCATGGAACACCGAATAGAAGAAATATGGTATCGTGTAACGGCTCAGGGGCTTGGCGAAGCCGAGCAGGCGCATGTATGTTTTAAGCATGGTGTGTTTCATATTTGTCATGCCTTCGGGCCGTGAGGTCGGCCTCGGCATCTCATCGCTCTTTTTCGTTTGCGATCCCGACCGTCGGGCTTATGCCCTCCGTGGGATGACGCGATACGGGTATCTACCCGAATACTTTACATCGAGTCTTCCCAATCGGGGTTGACTTTGTTTATTAATCTCGTTTCACGTTCCCGCGACATCTTCTTGAATTACAAGTTCCCTTCGGCGGCGAACTCGTCCACGGCCCGTTCGAAGCGCGCAATGGTCTCGGCCATCGACACGAACGACTTTCCGCCGGCGGCATTGCGATGGCCGCCCCCCTCGAAATAGCGGCTCGCGAAAAGATTGACATCCACGTCGCCGCGAGAACGCAGCGATACGCGTATGAAATCGTGATGTTCGACGAATATGGCTGACATCTTCATCTTCTTTATCGTGAGCGGATAGTTGACGAAACCTTCGCTGTCGCCCTGCTGGAACCAGAAACGGCGCATCTCCTCCTCGGTGAGCGACAGATGGGCCACGGTGCCCTTGCGCATGATGCGCATCTTGCGGTTTATGACGTAGCCGAACAGCCGTGCACGCCCCTCGGTGAACGAGTTGTAGACGTTGTTGTATATTCGCGGAATATCGATTCCCGTTTCGGCCAGCGCTGCGGCCGCGCGGAACAGATCGGGGGTGATATACGAAAACGAAAAGTTGCCCGTGTCGGTCATCATACCCACATACAGCACCTCTGCCTGCGTGCGTGTGACGGAATCGCCGCCCCACAGACGTTCGATAAGGCGGTAGACCAGGTAGGAGGTGCTCGACGATTCGGGATGCGAGAACATCAGGTCGAAAGGCTCCGTGGGATTGAGGTGATGATCGATCAGGATGCGTTTGGCCGAAGTGTTGGCCGCGATGAGTTCGCTGAGCGCATCCAGACGCGAGAGCGAGTGGAAATCGAGGCAGAAGATCAGGTCGGCCCGCTCGACGGCCTGCGCGGCGCGGCCCTCCGTGTCGGTTTTGAAGATCACCACGTCGCGTATGCCCGACATCCAGTCGAGATAGTAGGGATACTTGTTGGGGACGATGCAGACCACCTCGTGTCCCGAGCGGCGCAGAGCCTCGGCCCATGCGATGGACGAACCCACGGCGTCGCCGTCGGGATTGGTATGCGAAAGGATCACTATCCGCTGCTGCGGAGTATTCAAAAGACGGCGCAGAGCCTCGATATTCTGTGCTGACAGTTCCATGTGCTGCAGTGTAATGTCGGCGCGGACCGCCTCGATATGCGATGCGGAGACCGCGCGTACGCGTTATCGGACAAAGGTAGTAAAACTTCGCAATTACGGCAAACATGGGCCCGAAAACGTTCGTTTTACAAAGGGTGGGGCGTGGCGAAGTGAAGAAATGCAGTCCGTCAGGACTGCGCGGGCCGCAGCCTCGGCGCGCGGAGGCCCGCAGTTGTTCGCGAACGCTCACACCGCGCCCTCCGCAGGCTGCTGCCCGTATGACTCGCAGAGCTGCATTGTTACGATGTTTTATGCTGTTCGCCGACGGCGGCAGGAGTGCGACAGCAGTCCGCCGCGGTGGGGCGGCGGCGAACTGCGCGGTTCTGAAGAACCGCAATATTTCTTTTAGTTATTTTTCTTACGTTACCTTTTGTTCGGACAAAAGGTAACCCAAAAACCGCCGCGGTGAAACGATTTCGGGGTCGCCCTTGCGACTGCGCTGAATCGGATGCCTGCGGCACTTTTGAAGCAATCAAAAGATTTCCGATTCTTAACGCTCCGTCGCAGCGGCCGCCCTTTCCCCGAAATCGCTTCTGCCGCGGTTGAGGTTGACGTGTGTGCATGAAACGGGTTAGGGCAGCAGCCTGCGGAGATCGCGTGAATGAGCGAATGCGAATAGCAGGATTTTTATCACAATGTTTTATGCAGTCTGCTGCGGCCAATAGACCGATTGCTGCATGATGTGCAAATAATCAAACAAAAATTTGACATGTTAAAATAAAATACTTATCTTGCAAAAGAGTTTCAGAGGGGTCCAAAATCTGATTGTGTATTACTTAGATTTTACAACAAATTCAATTATGAAAAAAAGTTTTGTTTTACTATTTGTACTTTGCAGCACAATTGCTTGCCAAAAGAATGAAGATATTGCATTATCACAGGAGACTACTGCAAAATACTTGCCTGCCGAGCAATATATGCCGGATGCTACACGGGAGATCATTACCCTTGAAAGCGGTGTTACGGTTGAGAAAATAGATAGCGTATATGTCATAGGCGGAGATATGATATTAAACGAAAGGCAATTGGAGCTTCTTAATACACCGCAAACGCGAGGTGCTGTAATTCGTGATTTTGCAAAATATTGGCCGGAAGGAAAAGTATATTATACCGTGGACGCTAATTTTGGTAGCGATTCTGCTATAATAAGAGCCATGAACATGATTTCCAATGTTGCTGAAATAACCTTTATAAAAAGAACCAACCAGCCAAACTACATTAATTTTGTACCGTCATCCGAATCCGACAAAACCAATTCCTCGCAAATTGGATTGCAAGGAGGAAAACAAAATATAACTAATATAATAGGGATCATAGCGGAATTATTGCCCATGAAATTATGCACTCGCTCGGCATGTATCATGAAATGAGTAGAAGTGACAGAGATGATTATATAACTATTAATTGGAATAATATATTATCGTCAAAAAAGCATAATTATCTTCAATACACCTCATTTGAAATAGGATCTTTTGATTATAATTCTCTAATGATGTATTCTTCAACTGATTTTGCGATTAATAATAATGTTTATTCATTTACCTTGAAAGACGGAAGTGCATTTTATGCTCAACGATCGTATTTGTCAGACAATGATGCTAAATCTTTACGATTTATATATGGTCCTATATATTATAAAATAGAATCGGTAGTCGATAGAACTGAAAACTATGGACAGGACTACGAAGACTATTGGGAAACTACGACATACACTATCACATTTTATAGCGATCCAGAACGGACCCATAAAATAACACTCAATGAAGATAGATTATTTAAGATAACTGTACTAATCGAGTCTATTTCCAGCAATGGCCAATATTCATACAATACGATAGAAAATTACCTTATTGCGAAAAGCGGCTCTTCATCTTGTGATTTTGAAGACCGATATTATTATAATAAAGACAGGGGCGAATATCGCGATTATTATAGAAGTGAATCTACTGTCAGTACGTATTAATAATTAAAATAATGAGACTGTTACATCGTATTATCTGCATCCTCGCCCTGCTGTTATTGTCAGCGTGCGACAAGGAGAACTCGTTCACGCTCGATATGCGCATAGCATCCTATTACGGCTTCATGTTCGACGGCGAGAGTTCGTTGCCGCACCGCATGCTTCTGGGATACGATGGCCGCAGATGGGAGCAAAGAGACCCGATAGAGGGATTCGATTACGAGGAAGGGTTCGAGTATGAAATAAAGGTCCGTGTCAAGTCTGTGAAGAATCCGCCGATGGGCGGTTCAAGCCGCACGATGTCGTTGATTAAAATAGTCAGCAAGGTGGAAAAGCAGACCAACGACTGCCCGTTGCAGAGCTGGGACGAGTTCATCGCCGAGCATCCCGAACATCCCGAGTGGGCCGAACCGAACAAATGACAAAACCACGCTACGGTCCGACGGCTTTCAATCGCTGTTTCTAATGTACGGCCTACCTCGGTCGGCATACGACGACAAGACAATTCCGCCTCCCGACAAACAATGTCGGGAGGCGGAATTTGTCGAATATGGTCGGTGCCGATCGGCTTTACCGACACACACTGCGGGCATTTTGCGAACGGATGGCTTTAGGAAGGGCTTTGCGCGAGCTGCCGAAGATAATGCCGCTCCGCGGGGCAGAGGCTGCGGCCCGCGCAGTCCTGCGGACTGCATTTTCGTTTTTTGCTGTGCTGTTCGCCGACGGCGAAGGACGCAATCGAGTGTAAAGCGAGTTGCAGTCCGCCGCGTGGGGCGTCGGCGAACTGCCGACATCGCGATGCGAAGCCGAAACATCCATTGACAAAACAGATACGCGCTCCGCCCTCGGAATGTTTCGCGGCCGTCGGAATGCGATAAAAAACGGGCGGCATTTTTCGTGCCGCCCGATAACGATTCCTACAGCTCCAGATCGCCGTCGAACACCTCGTGCCACGGCAGACCCTGCACGTTGAGCTGTTCCATGAACGGGTCGGGATCGAACTCCTCGACGTTCCACACGCCCGGACGCTTCCACAGCCCCTTGAGGAACATCATGGCGCCGATCATAGCCGGCACGCCCGTGGTGTAGCTCACGCCCTGCATACCCGTTTCGAGGAACGCCTCGTGGTGCGAGCAGTTGTTGTATACGTAATAGGTGCGCTCCTTGCCGTCCTTCACGCCGCGGATGCGGCAGCCGATCGAAGTCTCGCCCTCGTAATTCTCGCCCAGATCCTGCGGGTTGGGCAGCACAGCCTTGAGGAACTGCAAGGGCACGATCTTCATGCCTTGGTACTCCACCTCGTCGATACGGGCCATGCCGATGTTCTGGATCACGCGCAGATGGGTGAGGTACTCCTGACCGAAAGTCATCCAGAAACGGGCCTGCCTGATGGTGGGGAAATTCTTCACCAACGACTCCAACTCCTCGTGGTACATCAGGTAGCTGTCGCGGGGACCGATGTTGGGATAGGTGAGATCCTTATGAATCTCCAGCGCGCCCGTCTCGACCCACTCGCCGTCCTTGTAGTAGCGGCCTTTCTGCGTGATCTCGCGGATGTTGATCTCGGGATTGAAATTGGTGGCGAAAGCCTTGTGGTGATCGCCTGCGTTGCAGTCCACGATATCGAGATAGTGAATCTCGTCGAAATGGTGCTTGGCGGCATAGGCCGTGAAGATACCCGACACACCCGGATCGAAACCGCATCCGAGGATGGCCGTCAGACCCGCATCCTCGAAACGCTTCTTGTAGGCCCACTGCCAGCTGTACTCGAAATGCGCCTCGTCGCGCGGCTCGTAGTTGGCCGTGTCGAGGTAGTTGACGCCCGCCTTCAGGCAGGCCTCCATGATGGTGAGGTCCTGATAGGGCAACGCCACGTTGATTGCGATCTCGGGGCGGAACTCGCGCATAAGGGCCACCAATGCCTCCACGTCGTCGGCATCGACCGCCGCGGTGGAGATGTTGGATTTGCCGATGGCCTCGGCCACCGCATCGCACTTGCTTTTGGTGCGGCTGGCGATCATTATCTCGGTGAACACATCGGGATTCTGCGCCAATTTGTGAGCTACGACGGTGCCGACACCTCCGCAGCCGATCAACAATACTCTGCTCATTTTATTAAATTTATTGTGTTTCTGTTTCGTTCTTATTTTGCGAAGATACGATTTAATTTCGCATCCGCAATGCACGCCGCGCACGGAATGCGAAAAAATCGTCCGTCGCCCGAAAGGTTGCGGTTCGAAGAACCGCGCGGGCCGCAGCCTCTGCCCCGCGGAGGCCCGAAACTCGTTCCGCACTCGTTCGCGTTCCCCGCAGGCCGCGGCCCGCACCCGTTATTCTAAATAGGTATATCCGTAAAGTCCCGAGCGATAGGTATTGAGGAACTCCTTGCCCTCCTCGAGCGTTATGCGTCCCTGCTTCACCGAGCGCGCCACCCATGCTTCGAGCATGCGCACCATCTTCTTGCCGTCCCAGTCGACGTAGTCGAGCACATCGTCGATGGTCTCGCCGTCGATGGTCTGATCTATCTTGTAACCGTCTTTGGTCACCGATATGTGCACCGCATTGGTGTCGCCGAACAGATTGTGCATGTCGCCCAGAATCTCCTGATAGGCTCCCACGAGGAACACTCCCAGATAATAGGGTTCGCCGCCCCGAAGCGAGTGCACGGGCAGGCTGTTGGCAATGGTGTTCTCCACGATGTACGATCCCACCTTGCCGTCGCTGTCACACGTAATGTCCTGCAACGTGGCCTGACGGTCGGGGCGCTCGCCGAGCCGCTGAAGCGGCATGATGGGGAACACCTGGCCTATGCCCCACGAATCGGGCAGCGACTGGAATAACGAGAAGTTGCAGAAATACTTGTCGGCCAGCAATTTGTTGACCTTGTTCAACTCCTCGGGTACACGCTTCATCTGCGCGGCTATTTGCTTTATCTCGCGCGTGACCGACCAGTAGAGCTTCTCTATCTGGGCGCGCGTGCGCAGGTCGATCAGCCCGTGCGAGAACAGCTCCAAGGTCTCCTCGCGTATCTGCTGGGCGTCGTGCCAGTTCTCGAGCGCACTGCGCTGCGTGAGGTTGTCCCATATCTCGTAGAGGTCCTTCACCAATCGGTGATCGTTCTCGCCCACCTCCCACTCTTCGGGCATCTCGGGCAGCGAAGCCGTCTCCAGCACCTGCATCACCAGCACCGAGTGGTGGGCGGCGAGCGAACGGCCGCTCTCGGTTATGATGTTGGGATGAGGCAGACCGTTGCGATCGGCGGCATCCATTATCTGATATATGACGTCGTTCACATACTCCTGCATCGAGTAGTTCACGCTGCTCTCGCTGCTGGCCGAACGGGTGCCGTCGTAATCGACGCCCAAGCCTCCGCCCGCATCGATGAAATCGACGGGAAAGCCCATCTTGTGCATCTGCACGTAGAATTGCGATGCCTCGCGGATGGCGGTCTTTATGTGGCGTATGTTGGTCACCTGACTGCCTATATGGAAGTGAATGAGTTTCAGACAGTCGCCCATACCCTTGGCCGTGAGTGTTTCCAGCGCCTCGAGCAGTTCGCTCGACGTGAGTCCGAATTTGCTGGCGTCGCCGCCGCTGTCCTCCCACTTGCCGCTGCCCGACGATCCCAGTTTTATGCGGATGCCCAGATTGGGGCGTACGTTCAGACGTTTGGCTATGTCGGCTATCAGATCGAGCTCGTTCATCTTCTCTATCACCAGATAGATGCGCTTGCCCATCTTATGCGCCAGCAGTGCCAGCTCGATATAACTCTCGTCCTTGTAACCGTTGCATATTATGAGCGAATCGCTCTCGGCGTTCACCGCTATGACGGCGTGCAGCTCGGGTTTCGAACCCGCCTCCAGACCGAGGTTGAACTTCTGGCCGTGGCTTATGATCTCTTCCACCACGGGGTGCATCTGGTTCACCTTGATAGGATACACCGAGAAACATTCGCCGCGGAACCCGTACTCCTGCGAAGCCTTGCGATAGCAGCACGACATGCTCTCGATGCGATTGTCGAGAATATCGGGGAAACGCAACAGCACGGGCGCGCCTATGTCGCGCAATGCCAGTTCGTCCATCACTTCGCGCAAATCGACCTCGATACCGTTCTTCTTGGGTGTGACGACCACGTGTCCCTTATCGTTTATGCCGAAGTAAGAGACTCCCCAGCCGTTGATGTTGTAAAGATCGGCCGAATCTTCAATGTGCCATTTTTTCATTTCTCGCAATAGTTTCGATTACGGGTTATTAATTATAAAAAATACGATGCCGTCGGGTCATCTCTGCGAGGGAATATGCGATTCCGCTGCAAAATATCTGCAAAGATATTAAGTTTTGCAAAAAAAGGACACGAATCGTCATTTAATGCGAACCGAACGGAATATTTTCGCATTATTATTCATCCGCGAACCGAAACCGACAACGAACCGCACGACTCAGACAGCCGTCGGATCGCAGGCGAGGTGGGTTCGGCGGCGGCGATTCCGCGAACCGAAATTCAGAGGCTGAATACCATCAAATGATCTTCGTCGGGGAAAAAGAGGTGCATCGAGAGCAGGGGATTGCCGACGATTCGTCCCGAAACGATGCCCGCCGAGAAATCTATTTCAGTGACCGCGATGTCGCGCAGCAAATCAAGACCTTCGCGCCCCTGCATCTTGAACAGACACTCCTTGGCGCACCACACTGCGGCAGGCAGACGCTTGTCGGAGGACAAATCCCGCTCCTCGGCGGTGAGATAACGCGACGAAATGCGGTCGAAATTGCGGTCCGTACGCTCGATATCCACGCCGCACGCGCGGCCGCATTCGATATCGGCGGGCGATGCAGCGCACGAAACGGCTACCGCAACCATATCGCGGCAGTGCGAAACGCTTATGTTCAGTCGGGGGAAATCCTTGAGTCTCGGAGCGCCCTCGGCGGAATACTCTATCCGCAGCCCGTCGGGACATGTGCAGTCGAAATACTCCTCCAACACCTCGCGCAATAACTTGCGCCATGCCAGACGTTCGGCACGTCGGCTCGCCGAAGCGAACCCCTCCACGGCCGACAAATCTTCGGCATCGGCCGCAATGACCGTTTCCGCCTCCGACGGTATGACGTCTGCAGCCAGCAATCCGCCCCGACGGCAGATGATCGTTCGGCGACTACTCATCGCCCTCCGCGCGGCCGACGACCACTTTTATCTTGTCGACACGACGGCCGTCCATCTTCTGCACCGTCAGGCGTATGCCGTGGGCCTCGACCGTGTCGCCCTTCTTCAGCAGATCGCGGCGCAGTTCGAGCATCAGACCCGCCAGCGTCTCGGCACGCCCCTGCACGTCGGCGAATATGTCTTCGCCCGCATCTATCACGCGCTCGAAATCGACTATGTGCGTCTTGCCGTCGAACAGATAGGTGTTGTTGTTCAGACGCTCGTAGAACGACTCGTCCTCGTCGCTCTCGTCGGATATCTCGCCCACGACCTCCTCGAGTATATCCTCCAGCGACACCAAACCTTGCGTCGCGCCGTATTCGTCGACTACGATGGCGACATGGATTTTGCTCTCCTGAAATTCGCGCAACAGATCGTCGATTTTCTTGTGTTTGGGTACGAAGTATATCTTTCGCAGCAGTTGCTGCCAGCCGAACTCATCGCCGCAATTGATGTGGGGCAGCAGGTCTTTCACGTAGAGCGCGCCCTTGATGTTGTCCAGATCCTCGTCGTAAACGGGTATGCGCGAGTAGCCCGAATCGATTATGACGCTCTTGACCTGCTCGTAGGTCGACTTTATGTCGAGCGCGGTGATGTCTATGCGCGGGCGCATGATCTCCTCGACCTCGGTATTGACGAAGCTCACGATGCCCGACAGCATCTGGTGCTCCTCGCGCGACGAGCCGCGTGCCAGATCGACGGCGTCGGCCAGCTCCTCCATCGATATCTCGGCGTTGCGCGACGCCAAACGGCTGATACGGCCGCCCGTGCGTACCAGAACGTACGAAAGAGGATAGCATATCCACTCGAATACCCTGATCGGATAAACCACCATGCGGGCGAATCCGCGGGGATTGCTCTGCGAAAAGACTTTAGGCAGTATCTCGCCGAAAAGCAACAGCAGAAACGTCACCAATACCGTTTTGAACAGAAACTCGAAACGCGTGAACACGAAGAGTTCGTTCATTATGTTCGAAGTGAGTATGACTATGCAGATGTTCACCAAATTGTTGGTCACCAGAATGGTGGCCAACAACCCGTCGACGTCCGACAGCATGCGGAGTATCGAACGGTTGCGCGAATCGGGTTTCTCTCTCATCGCCTGCAAGTCGCGCGGCGTGAGCGAGAAAAACGCCACCTCGGAGCCCGACACCAGCGCCGAGATCGTCAGCAGCACGACCGTCGCCGCCAGCAGCGCGAACGCATGCAGGCTGAAGCCCGAATATATTATGCCTAAACCTTCCAAATATCGATATTTTTACCGCAAAATCTCCCTGCGAGATGCCGATCCCTATCCATGTTCGGCGGCATGACGCTTTTTCATAAATCAGGCGTTACGCCTGCGGACCGCAGACAGCGAACGAGTGCGGGCCTTCACGCGCAGAGACTACGGCCCGCGCGACTCTCGCGACTCGCAATCGGACTCCGCCGCGCTTGTCAGAACAAATGGTTGTCGTATCCCTTTTTCGACTCGGCCGAACCTTCGTTCTGCTCCTCGCGCAACACCTCTTTGCGGCGCGTCACGCCGTCGTTCTGCTCTATCACGAACATCACGTTGCGACGTTTGAATGCGGGAGTGCGGATATCGACCTCTATATTGCCGTATTTCGACGGCTTGCGGTCGAGCACCGCTGGCGACGAGGCGTGTCGCGCCTGAGGCGCCGCGCCTTGCGAGGGGTTGGGAGCGGGAATCATGCCGCCGCCGACCGTGTCATCGTCGTTATCTTCGTCGTCCAAAGGCTCTATATCCGTCAGAACGGGCTGCGCGAAAGGCGATGCCTGACGCACTATGGGCTCGTCGTCCTCGAATCCCGTGGCCACCACCACCACCTCCAGCACGTTCTCGGCCATCGTCTTGGAACTTGCGCCCCAAATGAGATTGGCTCTGTGCTCTACGCCGTCCTCGTCCTTGTAGCTGGCGTAGCTTTGGATGTAGTTGAGTATCTCCATCGTCTCGTCGTAACTTACCGTCTCGATGTCGGCCGCAGAGATGTTTATGAGTATGTTTTTCGCTCCCGAGATCAGGTTGCTGTCCAGCAGCGGCGAGCAGAGCGAACGTCGTGCGGCCTCCAGCGCACGCCCCTCGCCCTCGGCCGAGGCCACACCCATGTGGGCGCGTCCGCTGCCGCGCATCACACGCTCCAGATCGGCGAAGTCGACTCGTATGTAGGCGCTCTCGACGGTGATGATCTCGGCGATGCCCTTAGTGGCTGCGGCCAAAATGTCGTCGGCCTTGCGGAACGCCTGCGGGAGCGACAGCTTGCCGTACATTTCGCGAATGCTGTCGTTGTTGATCACCAACAGCGAATCGGCGTATTTGCGCAGCTCCTCTATGCCGCGCATCGCCTGATCGATGCGGGCGGGACCTTCGATGCCGAGAGGCGAAGTGACGTTGGCCACCGTGAGCAGCCCCATTTCGTGGGCCATCTTGGCTATGACGGGCGAGGCTCCCGTGCCCGTGCCGCCGCCCATTCCCGCGGTGATGAACACCATGCGGGTACCCGACGCCTCGATGTATTGCTTTATTTGGTCGAGCGACTCCATCGCCGCCTCGCGGCCGCGCTCGGGATCGTTGCCGGCACCCAGACCGTCCTGCCCCAAACGTATCTTGTCCTTCACGGGCGAATTGTCCATCGCCTTCTGGTCGGTGTTGCACACCAGAAAGTTCACGCCCTTGATTCCCGTATTCCACATGTGGTTCACGGCGTTGCCGCCCGCGCCTCCCACGCCGATTACGGTTATTATGGAAGATGCCTTCTTGGGCATCGTGAGTTCGTTCATCAAATCTTCCATCTGTCTGATTTGTTATTTGTTGGCAACCATATTGTCGGCCGATGCGCTCCCTACGCGGGACATCGAAGCATATGGTCGCGAATTGTTATCACCACTCGCCGTCGCCATCGTCGTCGGGCTTCTTGAATGCGTCGTCGAAAGCCTCGCGCACCTTGCCGAAGATGTTCGAGAACCATCCGCTGCCCGTAGCTATATCGTCGTCGCCGTCGTCCTCGAAATCATCCGACTTGGCGGGTTTCGCAGGCTCCGTCTCCGCGGGTTTCGGCGTCTCGGGTTTGGGTGCATTCGCCGCGGCAGGCCCTTTCGCCGCTTCGCGCACCGCAGCGCCGTAACGGTCGTTCACCGTGGCAGGCTCCTCGGCCGTAACGGGTTCCTCGACCTTCCGAGGCTCCTCCGCGATAAGCACTCCCACGGGGCAAGCTCCCGTCTGCGCGCCGCGCAGCAAAAGCGACACCGCCACCGTCGATGCAGGCGACGACACCTTCTCCAGCGATTCGGTAGCCACGCCCATTTCGGCACACGCCACACGCACCTCCTGCCCCGTCACGCGGCGGAACAGTTCGTCGACACTCTTCAGGGCTGCGCCGCCGCCCGTGAGCACGATACCCGCCGACAGCTTCTTGGCGAAGCCCGCGTCTCGGATCTCGTTCCACACATATTCGGCTATGTCGGTCATGCGCGCCTCGATGACGGCCGCCAGATTGAGACGCAATATCGATTTGAGCGAACGGCTGCTGTTGCGCACCTGTATGATGTCGTCGGGAGTGAGGTCGGCCACCGCCGTACCGTAACGTTTCTTGAGCTTCTCCACCTGTTTTTCGGGGATTCCGTAAGCGCGAATGTCGGCATTCACGGCCGAGCCGCCTATGGGGATCGAGGCTATGTAACGCAAAGCGCCGCCGTAATAGACAGCCACGTCGGTAACGCCGCCGCCGATATCGACCACGGCCACACCCTCCTCCTTCTCGTCGGTAGAGACCACCGAATCGGCCATGACGGCCGCATTGGCGAACATGCCGCGGATCTTTATGCCCGCATCGAGAAAGACACGGCGCAGGCGGTCCTTGGCCATGAGCTCGCAGAGGATGAAGTTGTAGGTCGACGAGAGCTGTTTGCTGTAGCACCCCACGGGATTCCTCATTTCGGTACCCGCGTCGCCCTTGTAGCTGAGAGGGAAGAGATCCATTATTACCTCGCCGTCGGCCGCCTTGACGTTGCGCATGCGCTCCATCAGAGCATTCACGTCGCGCTGCGAAATGCAGTTCTCGACATCCTCGACGAATACGTGGTCGGTATAGCGGGCGCAACGTACGAACTTGCCCGAAATGCCCACATAGGCATCGGTTATGGCTATGCGTGCCTCCTGCTCGGCCCTCTCGCGGGCGCGGCGCAGGGCCTGACCCACCGATTTGCTGTTATCCACCAAACCGGCCGACACTCCGTCGGTAGGCTCCGAAACGACGGCCTCGATGTCGAGCACGCCGCCCTCGCCCGGCGATCCCACGGCGACCACCACTTCCGATGATCCCACATCGACCGCCACGATGTAACTCTTGTTCTCCACTGCTATCCTCTTTTTTGTTTATTTCTTTTTCATTTGCGCTGCGGCTCCACGCGTAAGGTCAAAACGCATGCCGCGGCACGTTTCGGTCGAACTCATTTGGTACACACCACCTGCCCTTCGTATTTCACCGAGATGGTGCGGAAATTCTCCCAACCGATGTGACGCAAGCCGTTTTCGTAAAACGAGAGCAATCGCTCCAGCTTTTCGTCCACGCGGTCGAGCGATCCGAGCAGCACGGTATGGTCGCCCGCGCGGGGCACGAATTCTATTTCAGGATCGCCGCTGCTCATGGTCGAGACCCCGATTTGCACTATTTCGGCGCGCCAAAACGAGTCGTCTTCGATATAATTTACAAAGTTAATGAGTTTGAAGAAATCTTCATATCTTTTACGCAACTTTTTTTGATTCTCGCGCTCGGCGTCCTGACGTGCCGTCACGGCGTCGATCTTGCGCTCTATCTCCATGCGGCGATAGCGGTAGTCGCGCCTCAGATCGGCCTTGCGCGCACGCAGGGCCGCCACGCGTTCGTCGAAGTGGTCGTGACTCTCGAAGAGGCCCTTTTTTATGCGCATGCGCCGCACGCTGCGAAGCGAATCCTCGACGGCTTTGTCCGATTGGAAAAGCGGCACTTTTTCGTACTGCATCTCCACAATACGGGTCTCCGATTCGGCTATGCGCGAAGCTATGTAATCCTCGACGTATCCCACGTACTTGGGCGGCACGGGAGGGGCGTAACTGCCCGTCACCACGGGGACGTAGGCCGAGGCCGCCCGCGGCGCGGGAAACACGAATCCGTCGGCCGTCACGTAACAGTCGTAACCGTCGACCAAAAGGCGCAGGAGCGGCCGCCGCTGGCTCACCTCCACCTTCAGTTCGCCGTCGTAGGTGACGTATGCGTTGGCACGTGCCACGAATCCGTTGCGCAGTATGGCCTGCTCGATACCCGCCAGATCGACTTCGGCGACGGGGACGCCTACGGTGGCTATCTTGCTGCCCGCGATCCATCGGCGCACGGCATCGCTCGAAACCAGAGTTTCGTCGCGCAGGCTGTCGACGATCGTAACGGACAGTGTGCGCACCTTCGTCTCGGCGCGATGACGCGCCGCGCGGCGGTCGAACACCACCACGAACCCCGCGACGAAGATCCACAGCAGGATCATCACAGCTATTTTAATCGTCTTGTGCATAATTGTCTTTTCGCGTCCGCGCCGCCTGCCGCGGGCGAACGGCTCTCTTTATGCCTTTCGTTCCAACTCGCGGGCCACGTCGGCGCAGCAGGCGTCGATATTGCCGGCGCCGAATGTCACCACCACGTCGGTATCCGCCGCGCCCAGTCGTCGTGCCAGCTCCTCGCGCTCGCACATGACGCACGGCGCGGTGATAAGATCGGCTATCATTTGCGACGAGACGCCCTCGATAGGCTCCTCGCGCGCGGGATATATGGGCAGCAGCACCACTTCGTCGGCATGCGACAGCGCCGCCGCGAACTCCTTGTGGAAATCGCGCGTACGTGTATACAGATGAGGCTGGAACACCGCCGTGAGCTTGCGTTCGGGGAACATGCCGCGCACCGAGGCGATCGCCGCCTCCAGCTCCTCGGGATGGTGGGCGTAATCGTCCATATAGACCTGCCGCGGGGTGTTGACATAGAATTCGAATCGACGTTTCACGCCCGCGAACTCCGCCAGCCCCTTGCGCAGCCGATCGTGGTCGAGCCTCTCGCCGCGAGCCTCTGCCGCACACCACACGGCCGCCGCGGCCGCCACCGAGTTTTCGACGTTGATCCACCCTGGAATACCCGTCCGACACCCCTCGATGCGTCCCGAAGGCGTCACGATGTCGTAGTCGTAATATCCGCCGCCGCAGGGTTTCACGTCGGCAGCCCAAAAGTCGCACGGGGAGTCGTAACTGTAACGCCACACGTGCACGCCCTCGGCGGGAAGCGCTATGTCGACTCCTTGCTTCAATATCAGATGGCCGCCGTGTTTCACCAGCCCCGCGAACTCGCCGAACGCCTCGACCACGGCTTCGGGGGTGCCGTAAATATCCAGATGGTCGGCCGACACCGCCGTAATCACCGCCACGTCGGGCCGCAGCCGCAGGAACGAACGGTCGAACTCGTCGGCCTCCACGGCCAGACGGTCGCCCGCGCCGAGCACCAGATTGCCGTCGAAATTCTTCGATATACCGCCGAGAAATGCGTTGCCGCCGCCCGTTGCGGTACGGTTGAGCCAAGCGATTAGTGTCGAGGTCGTTGTTTTGCCGTGGGTGCCCGCCACCGCCATGACGTATTTGTTTTCCGACAGATGGCCCAGCATCTGCGAACGTTTCTCCATCAGGAAGCCTCCTTCGCGGAAGAAGCGCATCTGCGGATGATCGTGCGGCACGGCGGGGGTGTATACCGCCATCGTCGCGGCCGGATCGCGGAACGCTGCGGGGATATGCTCCGCGCCGTCGCAATAAGTCACCTTCGCGCCCTCGCGCTCAAGGGCTTCGGTCAGGGCCGATGCCGTGCGGTCGTAACCCGCCACCGCGATGCCCTCGTGCAGAAAATAGCGCGCCAGCGCGCTCATGCCAATGCCTCCTATTCCGAGGAAATATATGTTTTTGTATGCCATTTTTCTTTATCATTATTCAGACATGGCTTTGCCATGTCGGCAATTCGCCGCCGCCCCACTGCGGCGGACTGCCTGAAACCTTACCACTCCTTCTCTATCTGCCGCACCACTCTGTCGGCGGCGTCGCGGACACCCAGAGCGGATATGTTTCGCGACAGTTCGGCCAGACGTTCGCTGTCGGCCAGCAGCTCCAGCGCACGGTCCATGCCGTGCGTCACGGCTTCGGCATCGCGCACCATCACCGCGGCGTTCTTGTCGACCAGCGCCTCGGCGTTGCGTGTCTGGTGATCCTCGGCCACGTTGGGCGAGGGGACGAAGATCGTGGGCTTGCCCACCAGACACAACTCCGACACCGTGCAGGCGCCGCTGCGCGACACCACCAGATCGGCCGCGTCGTAGGCCAGGTCCATCCGCTCGATGAAGGCCATCTGATGAATGTTGCCCGCAGGATGCTCGGCCAGGAACGCACGCATCTCAGCCTCGTAATATTTGCCCGTCTGCCACAGCACCTGAACTGGCGCGTCGCCGTCGAGGCGGGCGATCCACCCCTTCATCATCTCGTTGAGCGACCGAGTGCCGAGCGAACCGCCCACGACCAGCACCGTGGGCAGGTCGGCCCGCAGGCCGTAAAACTCCAATGCCTCGGGGCTCTTTTTCGCCGCGGCTGCCGCGAACGTACCGCGCAGCGGGTTACCCGTCATCGCTATGCGGTCGGCGGGAAAGAACCGCTCCATACCGTCGTAGGCCACGCATATGCGTCGCGCACCACGTGCCAAGATCTTGTTGGTCACTCCAGCATACGAATTCTGCTCCTGAATGACGGTCGGCACGCCCATGCGTTGCGCCGCCCACAGCACGGGTGCGCTGGCATAGCCTCCGAAGCCTACCGCCACGTCGGCCGAAAAGTCGCGAATCACCCGCCGCGCCATCGAAACGCTGCGCAGCACCTTCCAAGGTACCAGCAGATTCTTTATATCCCAACGTCGCTGCAAACCCGCTATCGGCAGGCCCGCTATGTCGTACCCCAAAGCGGGGATCTTCTCCATCTCCATCTTGCCCTCCGCACCCACGAAAAGCAACTCCACCTTATCGCCCCACTTGCGTTGCAAGGCCTCGGCCACAGCCACGGCGGGATAGATGTGTCCGCCCGTGCC